>NZ_JBHTBJ010000002.1:0-406510 GCF_042664765.1 Paractinoplanes rhizophilus
CATCGCCCAACGCCTACTCGCCATGACCGCCGCGATCTGGCACAACCACAAAACCGGCCAACCGGTCACCCGCAGCCTGATCGCCTACGACCACTGACCCAGCTCAACCCAGTCATCACTCGTCTAGGCTCCGATCCATGGGCGACGTGGGAGTGTTGCTGCGGTCCTGGCGGACGCAGCGGCGGATGAGCCAGCTCGAGCTGTCGTCGCGGGCCGGGGTGTCGGCGCGGCACCTGTCGTTCGTGGAGACCGGTCGCGCGCGGCCGACCCGCGACATGATCCTGCGCCTCGCCTCGCGGCTGGACGTGCCGCTGCGAAAGCAGAACGAGCTGCTGCTGGCCGGCGGATTCGCGCCGGCCTGGGCGGAGTCCGCACTGGGCGGCGCGGCCCTCGCCGACGTGCTGTCCTCGCTGCGCGACGTCCTGCGGGGTCACTCGCCCTATCCGGCGGTGCTGATCGACCGGCACTGGACGATGATCGACGCCAACGACGCGGTGGCGGCGCTGGTCGAGGGGTGCGCCCCCGAGCTGCTCGAGCCGCCGGTCAACGTGCTGCGGCTCTCGCTGCACCCGGACGGGATGGCGCCACGCATCCGCAACCTCGCCGAGTGGCGCACGCACGTGCTGCACCGGCTCGACGAGCAGGCCGCGCACACGGCCGATCCGGTGCTGCGCGAGCTGCACGCGGAGCTGGCGGCGTATCCCGGCGGGCTCGCGGCCGAGCGGCCGGACGGGCTGGTGGTGCCGCTGCGCTTCGACGACCTCGCGTTCTTCAGCATCACGTCGATGCTGGGCACGCCGCTCGACGTCACCCTGGCCGAGCTCGCCATCGAGTCGTTCCTGCCCGCCGATGCCGCCACCGCGGCGGCCCTGCGCCGCCGCTGAGCGAGCCGTCGCGGCGGGCCCTCCGCCGCCGCTGAGCGAGCCGTCGCCGAATGGCAGGATCGAGCGCATGGATCTCGGACTCGACGGTCGCGTCTACATCATCACCGGGGGCTCGCGCGGGCTGGGCTACGCCACCGCGCGCTCGCTCGTCGCGGACGGGGCGCGCGTGGTGCTCTCCTCCCGCGACCCGGGCCAGGTCGGGGCCGCCGCCGAATCGCTCGGTCGCGCGGCGGCCGGGGTGGCCGCCGACCTGACCGACGCCGATACGCCGGCGTTGCTGGTGGACGCGGCCAGGGCGCGGTTCGGGCGGCTCGACGGCGCGCTGGTCTCGGTCGGCGGCCCGGCGCACGGAACCGCTGCCGCGATGACCGACGAGCAGTGGCGGTCGGCGTTCGAGACCGTCTTCCTCGGTTCGGTGCGGGCGATGCGGGTCTTCGCCGGAGCGCTCCCCGCGGGCGGTGCGATCGGCGTCGTGCTGTCCACGACGGTGAAGACCCCCAGCCCCGGTCTGGGCCTGTCGAACGGCCTGCGGCCGGGCCTGGCGATGGCCGCGAAGGACATGGCCGACGAGTACGGCCCGCGCGGCGTCCGGATCGTCGGCCTGCTGCCGGGCCGGGTCATGACCGACCGCAACAAGGAGTTGATGGCGGCCACCGGCGACCCCGAGGCGGCCTCGGCCAGGGCGGCCGAGTCGATCCCGCTGCGCCGCCTCGCCGAGCCGGACGAGTTCGGCAAGGTCGCGGCGTTCGTGCTCTCCCCCGCCGCGAGCTACCTGACCGGGCTCGTGCTCCCCGTGGACGGCGGGGCGCTGCGTGCCCTCTGACGACTCCCCGCGGCCGGCCGGCACCTCCCCGCCGCCCACCAGCGCCTCCCCGCGACCCGCTGGCGGCTTCGCGCGGGCCGCCGGCGGCTTCGCGCGGCCCACCGCGGCCGAGGTGGCCGCCGCGGGCGGCAAGACGATTCCCGACCTGGTCGGGCCCGGCCTGCGGGTGCTCTTCTCCGGGATCAACCCGAGCCTGTACTCGGCCGCGACCGGCCACCACTTCGCGCGGCCCGGCAACCGCTTCTGGCCGGCGCTGCACCGCTCCGGCTTCACGCCGCGGCTGCTGCACCCGTCCGAGCAGTTCGAGCTGCCCGCGATGGGCCTGGGCATCACCAATGTCGTCGCCCGGGCGACCGCGCGGGCCGACGAGCTCGCCCCGGCCGAGCTGGTGGCGGGCGGCGCGATCCTGGCCGCGCTGGCGGCCCGGTGGCGCCCGCGATACCTGGCCGTCCTCGGCGTGACCGCGTACCGCACCGCCTTCGCCCGCCGCACCGCCGCGATCGGCCCACAGGGCGAGAGGATCGGCGGCGTGCCGGTGTGGGTGCTGCCCAACCCGAGCGGCCTCAACGCGCACTTCCAGCTGGACGACCTGGCCGCCGAGTTCGCCCGCCTGCTGGCCGCCGTCGATGGCGCCGACCCGGCTCCGCTACCGTGACGGGTCATGACGACCAGGATCAGCGAGCTGTTGGCAGCCGCCGCCGAGCGGACCGTCCCGGTGGTTCAGGGCATCGACGACAAGCAACTCGGCAACCCCACCCCCTGCACCGAGTACCAGGTGCGTGACCTGCTCAACCACCTCTTCCAGGGCGTGGTGAACTTCCAGGCGCTGGCCGCCAAGCAGCCCGTCGACTGGGCCGCCACCCCCGACTTCCTCGACGGCGACTGGCGCTCCCGGTTCGCCGAGGAGACCGGCAAGATGGTCGAGGCGTGGTCCGACCCGGCCGCGATCGAGGGGGACAACCCCGCCATGGGCATGCCGCAGGAGCTCGTGGCCAATCTGGCCCTGGTCGACCTGACCGTGCACGGCTGGGACCTTTCCGAGGGCACCGGCCGGCCCTACACGCCGTCCCCCGAGGTGGTGGCCGCCATCGGCCCGTTCACCGAGCAGATGGCGCCGATGGGCCGCGAGATGGGCGCCTTCGCCGAGATGACCGACTTCCCGCCGGACGCCGACGACTTCGTCCGCCTGCTCGCCCACACCGGCCGCAAGGCCGCCTGACGCCGCCCGCACCCGTCTCTGCGCCGCCCGCATCCGCTCCCGCGCCGCGGGCGCTCGGCGGGCCCGACGCGTCGCTCAGCGCGCGACACCGGTCAGGGTTCGACCGAGCCGGCCGGGACGGTGACGATCTCGACGTCGCCCTCCTCGAACGGCGGGACCTCGGGTGAGGCCGCGACCGCGAACTGCGTGCGATACAGCTCGGCGTACAGCCCGCCCGCGGCGACCAGCTCCTCATGCCGGCCGCGCTCGACGATCCGGCCCTGGTCGAGCACCAGGATCTGGTCGGCGTCGCGCACCGTGGAGAGACGGTGGGCGATCACCAGCGCGGTCCGGCCCTGCAGGGCCGCCGCGAGCGCCCGCTGCACGGCCGCCTCCGACTCGCTGTCGAGGTGGGCGGTGGCCTCGTCCATGATCACGATCGACGGGTGCTTGAGCAGCAACCGGGCGATCGCTATCCGCTGCTTCTCGCCGCCGGAGAAGCGATACCCCCGCTCCCCCACGATCGTCTCGAGGCCGTCGGGCAGGGCGCGCACCAGGTCGGCGACCTGCGCCCCGGCCAGCGCCGCCCACATCTCGTCCTCGGTGGCGTCGGGCTTGGCGTACCGCAGGTTTTCCGCGATGGTCTCGTGAAACAGGTGCGAGTCCTGGGTTACCACGCCGATCGTGTCGCGCAGCGAGCTCAGCGTCGCGTCGCGCACGTCGACCCCGCCGACGAGCACCGCGCCCTCGGTCACGTCGTACACCCGCGACACCAGCATCGACGTCGTCGACTTGCCGGCGCCGGACGGCCCGACCAGCGCGACCATCTGCCCGGGCTCGACGGTGAAGTCGACGCCCTTGAGCACCGGCTCGCTCTCGGTGCGGTCGAGGGTGGCCACGTCCTCCAGGGTCGCCAGCGACACCTCGCTCGCGCTCGGATAGCGGAAACGCACGTCGCGGAACTCGACCCGGCCCGCGCCCGCCGGGATGTCGACCGCCTCCGGCTTCTCGGCGATGCCGGGCTCGAGGTCGAGCACCTCGAAGACCCGGTCGAACGAGACCAGCGCGCTCATCACGTCGACCCGCACGTTGCTCAGCGCGGTCAGCGGCCCGTACAAGCGGGTCAGCAGCAGCGCGAGCGTGACGACCGTGCCGGCGGTGACGCTGCCGGTGACCGCGAGCCAGCCGCCCAGCCCGTACGTCAGGGCCTGGGCCAGCGACGCGACCAGCAGCATCGCCACGAAGAACGTGCGGGAGAACATCGCCTGCTGCACGCCGATGTCGCGTACTCGCTCGGCCCGCGCGGCGAAGCGCCCGGCCTCCTCGTCGGGGCGGCCGAACAGCTTGACCAGCAGCGCGCCCGAGACGTTGAACCGCTCGGTCATCGTCGCGTTCATCTTGGCGTCGAGGTTGTACGACTCGCGGGTGATCTCGGCGAGCCGCTTGCCGACCCGGCGGGCCGGGATGATGAAGACCGGCAGCAGCGCGAGTGACAGCGCGGTGATCTGCCAGGACAGGCTGAACATGACCGCGGCGGTGAGCAGGAGCTGGATGACGTTGCTGACCACGCCGGAGAGCGTCGAGGTGAACGCGCGCTGGGCCCCGATCACGTCGTTGTTGAGCCGGCTGACCAGGGCGCCCGTCTGGGTGCGGGTGAAGAACTGCAGCGGCATGCGCTGGACGTGGTCGTACACCCGGGTGCGCAGGTCGACGATGATACCCTCGCCGATCCGGGCCGAATACCACCGCTGGGCGAGCGAGAGCAGCGCGTCGACGACCGCGAGCACCGCGATGGCCAGGGCGAGGCGGACGACCACGCCGGCCGCGCCGTCGCCGCCGCCGGTGATCGCGTTGACCACGTGGCCGGCGAGCAGCGGGGTGGCCACCCCGATGAGCGCGTCGAAGACGACGGTGATCAAGAAGACCGTGATGTCGCGGCGATAGGGACGGGCGAAGCGCAGAATCCGGCGGGTCGTGCCGCGGCTCAGGTTGTGCTGGGTGACCCGATCGGAATTCTGGATCGAGCGCAGCATGCTCCAGCTGGACATTGCTGGTGAAGGGCCCATCGGTTCACCTCCCGGGCTGTCGTTACGGCGGGCAGGTGACACTATGCCCGGCGGGTACGACAACCCGGGACTACCTTGATTTACTCCCCGGCGCCGAGGAGGTCGCGAATGCGGCGGGTCTGCGCCTCCCGTTCGGCTCGGTCCTGATCCGCATAAGATCGTTGGCCGATCCCGCTGAACAGGCCCTTTATCTCGGGAACCGCGCCGTCGGGGGCGTTCAGAATGGCCGCCGAGAGATCGGCGACGGCGGCGTCCAGCTCGGCCGCGGGCACCACCGCGGTGGCCAGGCCGATCCGGTCGGCCTCGTCGGCCGGAATGCGACGGCCCGTGACGCAGATCTCCAGCGCCCGGGACGGGCCGACCAGCTCGGCCAGCCGTTTGGTGCCGCCCAGATCGGGCACCAGGCCGAGCGTCACCTCCGCCATCGAGAACCGCGCGTCGTCGGCGAGAACGCGCATGTCACAGTTCAGAGCGAGCTGAAATCCGGCGCCGATGGCATGTCCGTGCACCGCGGCGATCGTCACGATCGACGGGTTACGCAACCAGGTGAACGCGGACTGGAAGCCGGCAATGCGATCCGCGCACTCGGCCGGCGACAACTGTGCGAGAGTGGTCAGAGAAGAATCGCCGGCGCCGCGTGCGACCGACAGATCCAGGCCCGCGGAAAACGCGCGTCCCGCACCGCGCACAATGACGACTCGCACGTCGCCTGGTAATTTCCGGGAAATGTTCGCGAGCTCGGCCCACATCGCGGGAGTCTGCGCATTGAGCACCTCGGGCCGGCACAACGTCACCGTTGCGACCGGCCCGTCCAGGTCGTAGCGAACTCCCGCCTCGTCGGCAGGAACGGCACTACCGGGCTCGACGTTGTCCGGCGTCACGCCTTCTTGCGCCGGCGAGCGCCGCCGCGCTGGCGAAGCTGCACGCCCGACTCGGTGAGCACGCGGTGCACGAATCCGTAGGAACGCCCGGTCGAGGCCGCGAGCGCGCGAATGCTCTCGCCGGAGGTGTAACGCTTGACCAGATCCTTGGCCAGTGACTGACGCTCGCTGCCGACGATTCGGCGACCCTTCTCAGTGCTGGTGGCTGTGCCCGTGGCTGCCATGTTGAATCCTCACGTCCCAGACTGTGCGGTTCGATACGGTCCCACCTATTAGACCGCCTCCAACGATCATGCGCTAGGTATCCTGGCTTAGCCAACGTGCCCATTTAGCACTGTCAGGAACTTGACGCTGACCACCGGCATCAATGTCAGACACTTAACAGACGTTAGGGCTGGCGATTTTCCGACCACTCGGTAGGTAGCCGGGCGCCTCGCCCCAAGACCATCGATCACCTGCGGAAACATGTGATCGAGGACCCACGGTGACGAGACATGACGCACCGTCGATGTGACGAACACGCACCGCCGTGATCACAAGTGTGCCAACTTTGCCCCGCCCCGACCGATGTCCGGGGTGCCCGCAAACGCCCGAACGTCGCACTGTCTGTGTGGGCACCAGTTGACAAGAGACGATCGATCGGGCAGGGCCCGCCGACTCGACCCGGCGACCGGGCTCAGGCCAGCTCGACGAGCTCCAGCAGGTCGTCGCTCCACGCGTCCTCGTCGCCGTCGGGAAGCAGGATCGCACGGTCCGGCTTAAGTGCCTGCACCGCCCCCGCGTCGTGGGTGACCAGCACAATCGCGCCCGGGTAGTTGGCGATCGCGTCCAGCACCTGCTCGCGGCTGACCGGGTCGAGGTTGTTGGTGGGCTCGTCGAGCAGCAACACGTTGGCGCCCGAGCAGACCAGCGTGGCCAGCGCCAAGCGGGTCTTCTCGCCGCCGGAGAGGACGCCGGCCGGCTTGTCGACGTCGTCGCCGGAGAAGAGGAACGCGCCGAGGATCTTGCGCAGATCGGTGTCGGTCTGGTCGGCGGCGGCGCTGCGCATGTGCTCGAGCACGGTGCGGTCCACGTCCAGCGTCTCGTGCTCCTGGGCGTAATAGCCCAGCCGCAGCCCGTGGCCCGGCCGCACCTCGCCGGTGTCCGGGTCGAGCAGCCCGCCGAGGATGCGCAGCAGCGTGGTCTTGCCGGCGCCGTTGAGGCCGAGGATCGCGACGCGGGAGCCACGGTCGACCGCGACGTCGACGTCGGTGAAGATCTCCAGGCTGCCGTACGACTTCGACAGCCCCGACGCGGTGAGCGGCGTCTTGCCGCACGCCGCCGGCTTGGGGAAGCGCACCTTGGCCACCTTGTCGGAGACCCGGACCTCCTCCAGCCCGCCGAGCAGCTTCTCGGCGCGGCGCGCCATGTTCTGCGCCGCGACCGTCTTGGTGGCCTTGGCCCGCATCTTGTCGGCCTGGGCCATCAGGGCACCGGCCTTCTTCTCGGCGTTGGCCCGCTCGCGGCGGCGCCGGCGCTCGTCGGTCTCGCGCTGCTCGAGGTACTTCTTCCAGCCGACGTTGTAGATGTCGACCACCGAGCGGTTGGCGTCGAGGTACCAGACCTTGTTGACCGCGGCCTCGAGCAGTTCGACGTCGTGGCTGATCACCACGAGGCCGCCTTTGTGCTGCGCCATGTAGCCGCGCAGCCAGGCGATCGAGTCCTGGTCGAGGTGGTTGGTGGGCTCGTCGAGCAGCAGGATGCCCTTGCCGTTCTGCCCCGAGTCGGCGAACAGGATGCGGGCGAGCTCGATCCGGCGGCGCTGACCGCCGGAAAGGGTGCCGATGGTCTGGGCCAGGGCCCGGTCGGGCAGGCCCAGGTTGGCGCAGATGCGGGCGGCCTCGGCCTCGGCGGCGTAGCCACCCAGGGCGGCGAACCGGTCCTCCAGGTTGCCGTACCGGCGGACCAGCTTGTCGTCGGCGCTCTCCTCGAGCTCGATCTCGAGCTTCTGCATCTCGGCGAGGATGGTGTCGAGCCCGCGGGCGGAGAGCACCCGGTCGCGGCCGGTGACGTTCAGGTCACCCGTACGCGGATCCTGCGGAAGGTAACCCACCTCGCTGGTGCGATCCACGGCCCCGGCGTAGGGGATGCCCTCCCCGGCCAGCACCTTGAGGGTGGTGGTCTTGCCGGCGCCGTTGCGGCCGACCAGGCCGATCCGGTCGCCGGGCTGCACCCGCAGGGTGACCGGGGACAGCAGGATCCGGGCGCCGGCACGCAGTTCGAGTCCGGTGGCGGTGATCATCTGAACGCTCGCTCTCGAGAGGAAGAAGGCTGACTCCGGGCACACGTAGGCGCCGGCCACTTAATGGTCGGCGCGGGGCAGGTCAGCCTTCGCAGAGCAGCACTCCGCCATACTACCGGGCAGGCGGTCGGACCTCCCACCCGATTACATATCAAGATCAACGGGTATCCGTGGCGCAACCCGCGTCAGTGAGGATGAGATGGAACTCAACGAGAACGCTGACATCGACACCAGTCAGGTCGAGGACCAGCGCGGATCGGGTGGCGGTGGTGGCGGCGGCTTCGGCGGCCTGCCCATCCCGATCGGCGGTGGCGGCATCGTCGGCCTCATCATCACCGTCGTCCTGCTCGTGGCCGGCGGATACTTCGGCGTCAACCAGCTCGGCGGGGGCGGCTCCGCCGACAACTCCAACATCCAGCAGGAGTGCGCCGACAAGAGCGCGGCGAAGACGAAGCTGGACTGCCGGAACGTGCTCTACATCAACTCCATCCAGGCGTTCTGGAAACAGGCCGAGCCCCAATACTTCGGCAAGCAGTACCAGCCGGCCAAGACGGTGCTCTTCGCCAACCGGGTGAGCACCGGCTGCGGCGCGGCCGACTCGGGCACCGGCCCGTTCTACTGCCCGGCCGACGACCGGGTGTACATCGACCTCACCTTCTACCAGCTGCTCGCCCAGCAGCTCGGCGCGCCCGGCGAGTTCGCCCAGCCGTACGTGCTGGCCCACGAGTACGGCCACCACATCCAGGACCTGGTCGGCACCGAGGCCAAGATGCGCCGGGCGCAGCAGAGCGCGTCCTCGGAGGCGGAGCAGAACCTGCTGTCGGTGAAGCTGGAGCTGCAGGCCGACTGCTACGCCGGCGTCTGGGCCAACCACGCGACCGAGACCAAGACGTCAAGCGGCCAGCCGATCTTCAAGAGCATCACCGACCAGGACATCCAGGAGGGCCTGGACACCGCCAAGCAGATCGGCGACGACACCCTGCAGCAGCGGTCCGGCCAGCAGATCAACCCGGCCGAGTTCACCCACGGCACCTCGGCCGACCGGCAGAAGTGGTTCAAGCGCGGCTTCGACTCGGGCAATCCGGTCGAGGCGTGCGACACGTTCGCCGCGGGCGCGGTGAAGCCCGGCGACTAAGACTCTTTTATCAGCACGGACACCGCCCGGCCCCCGGCGATCGCGGACACCAGCACCGCGTGCCGGGGCTCGGGCACGTCCAGGAAGCGCTCGGCGCGCAAGCTCACCAGCGGGGCCAGGGTGGGTGCCGCGAGAATCGCGTCGACCGCGGACCGGTCGCCGCCCGTGACGAGCACGGCCATTTCCCGTACGCGTGGGAGAAGGATGCGTCCCACGATGCCGGCGCCGTCGGCAGCCGCCGCTTTCGCCTGGTTGTCCCGCCGGCGCGCGAAACGCTGCTGCGACCAGCCACCCGCCGCCGTCCGCCCCTGGACGTAGTGGGTCTCCACCTTGGACGCGACCAGCTCGGCGCCCTCGGCGATGCCCACCGCGACCGCTCCCTTGCGCGCGAGCAGCAGCCCGATCCGCCGGGGAGCCTGGGCCGCCCGGATCAGCTCGGCCATGGTCCCGACCGGCGGCGCCCCCGGAGGCGTGCGCCATTCCGCCGAGGCGCCGTCCGCGGCGATCAACATCAAACCCTTTTCCGTGTACGGCCCGTGCCGGCTCGCGAAGTTCTCCAGCCACCGGGGCACCCGCTCCGGCGCGACATCGACCCATTTCCCGCCGCCCGCGGCCTCGCGCTCGCCCATTCTTGTCACCCTACGGTGGCATGCTGTCGGTCGTGACGGACCTGGCAGGCACCCTCCTCACCCGCCTCGACGCCGACTTCGCCGTGCGCCGCGATCCCGAGCGCGCGGCGGCGATGGCGGCCTACATGCGCGACCAGTTCGAGTTCTTCGGCCTGCCCGCACCCGCGGTTCGCGCGGTCGAGCGCTCGGCGTTCGCCGGACTCCCCCGGCCCACGCCCGCCGACTTGCGCGCCGTCGCGCTCGCGTGCTGGGAGCGGGAGGAGCGCGAGTTCCAGTACGCAGCCTGCGACTACCTGCGCAAGTTCGTCTCCGTGGCCGGCCCGGAGTTCGTCCCGGTGCTGCGCACCCTGATCACGACGAAATCCTGGTGGGACACGGTGGATCCGCTGGCCACCCGGGTCACCGGCGATCTCGTGCGGGCCTGCCCGTCGCTGGTCGAGACCGTGGACGCCTGGTCGGCCGACGAAAACATGTGGCTGGTCCGCACCGCCCTGCTGTTCCAGCTTCACTACGGTGTCGAGACCGACACCGAGCGGCTCTTCGAGTACTGCACCCGCCAGGCCGGGCATCCCGACTTCTTCGTGCGCAAGGCGATCGGCTGGGCACTGCGCCACTACGCCCGCACCGACCCGTCGGCGGTGCGGGCGTTCGTGGAGACGACACCGGCCTTGTCCGGGCTCTCGAGACGAGAGGCGCTGAAGCACCTGTAGGCACCTCCGGACCCAGGGTCGCCGCCGCGCCACGCACGCCGGTCGCGTCGCCCGACTTCCCGCCGACCCGCTGGCCCGCTAATGCCCGCTGGCCGGCCGACCCGCCGACCCGCTGGCCCGCTAATGGCCGCTGGCCGACTGGCCGGCTGGCCGACTGGCCGGCTGGCCGACTGGCCGACTGGCCGGCTGGCCGACTGGCCGGCTGGCCGACTGGCGGCTGGCCGCTGGCCGGCTGGCCCGAAGGCTTGGTGAGTATCCGTTCGCGGCGCGCGCCAACTCTTCACGCTTCGCCGCGCGCCGGAACCTGGCGCCGGAAATAGGGTGATAAGCCCGGCACCAGGCGCGGGGAGTCTCGCGATGCGGCCCCCACGCTCCGGTAGTCGGGACGGTCCGGCATCATGCGGGACGCTTTCGGGCGGCCGCCGCCACACTGTGGGAACTGAGGAAACGCTGTGCCGGCGCGAGGGCCAGACCCCCATCGCGACCACGCTCTCGAGCATGGCGCGCCCATCCAGCCATCCACTACGCCGCGACCGACCGGCCGACCGCGCGACGAAATGTCAATGGAGGAGGTGGATGGCGAGGATGGCGATCACCGCCGCGGAGACCAGGGCGGTGATCATGCGGCCGCGCTCGCCGGTGAGGAGGCGGCCGATCAAGGAGCCGCCGCCCGCGATCAGCAGTTGCCAGCTGGCCGAGGCCAGGAAGGCGCCGATCACGAACCAGGCCCCGCCGCCCTCGCCGGAGCGGCCGAGCACCAGCGCGGCGAAATAGATGACGGTGGCCGGGTTGAGCAGGGTCAGCGCCAGCACGCCGGTGAAGGCGCGCAGCGGCGTCGCCGGTCGTTCCGGCCGGGCCGTCCCGGGCTTGCGGAAGGCGCTGCGCGCGGTCAGCACGGCCAGCCCGAGCAGCACCGCGGCGGCGGCCCAGCGCAGCGGCGTCGCGATCGGCGCGACCAGGCCCGCCACGGCGGCGCCGCCCACGACCGCGATCAGCGCGTAGATGCCGTCGGCGGTGGCCGCGCCCATGCCCGCGGCCGCACCGACCCGCAACGAGGTGCGGGCGCTGAGGCCGGCGATCAGGACGCCGATGGCGCCCACGGGCACGGCGACGCCGTAGCCGGCGATGACGCCGGCCAAAAACGGCGCGCTCACGACAGCTGCTGGCGGACCGACCCTCCCATGACCGGCGTCGCCTGCTGTCGGGCGGCCCGATCGGCCGCGGCGACAGAGACGAGCGGATGCTTCAGCAGCGTGGTCATGCGGACCAGAATGGCGGCGCGCGGGCGCGCGCCGCCACCGATTTACGGGTCGCCGACCAGCCACGGATGCACGGGTTGGCGACCAGCCACGGATTTACGGGTTGCCGACCAGCCAGTTGCCGATGCGCTGGTCGACGTAGGCCAGCACGGTCTCGATGTCGCCCACCATGTCGGGCATCCGGGCCAGCGCCACCAGCGAGGCGTGCAGCTGCGCGGACCCGGCGGCCAGCCAGCTGTACTCATCGAAGAGCGCGTTCAGCTCGGCGAGCCACCGCTCGTTCGTCGTGCGCAGGCTGGCCAGCCGCACCCGGAACGCCTCCAGCTCGCCGCGCATCTCGTCGGCGCCGGCCACGACCCGGGTGCGGCCCAGCTTGCCGAGCACGTCGGGTGGGCGCCGGCGGCGTTCGAGCAGCGCGACCGCGCGGGCGGACGCGACGATCGCGCCGGGCCGGTCGGTCAGCGCGGCCCAGCCGTCCGTGACCACCTTGAGGACGCTCCCGGCCAGCCACGCGGCGTTCGGGTCGTCGCGCTCGGCCCGGTCGAGCACCGCCGTCGCCGTGCGCAACCACTCGTCGGGCGAGGCCGCGGTCAGCCCGCCGAGCAGGTCGACCGCGACCTCGGTGGGGCAGTCGTGGTGGCCGGCGAGGGTGCGCAGCAGCGTGTCCGCGTACGCGATCTGCATCTGCGGATCCCAGCCGGGGAACTCCGCCGCGATCCGCACGCACCGCCGATAGGTCTCGGCGACGTCCGGTCCCGGCGCTGCCGTCGGCAGCAGCCACACCGCCATCAGCGCCTGCGCCGCCGACGGCGTGCTCTCCGGCCACCAGGACGCGAACATCGTGGTGGTCGGGGCGAGCGCGGAGCCGAGCAGCGGCTCGACCGTGTGCCACATCAGCTCGTTGCTCATGCAGCCCTGGAAGAAGACCCGCCGGCGCCGGACCTCCTCGATCTCGTGCTGGTCGACGAACGCGTCCCGGCCTCGCTCCGACTCCGGCCGCCGGTACAGCCAGTGCGGATCGACCGGCGGGACGGCGAAGGTGCCGTCGTCGAGGGTCAGGCGCCCGTCGCGGCCGCCCGGCCCGATGCACCGCTCGACCGCGAGGGTCTGCACGAGCGTGCCCCACCCGTCGTTGTTGAGCTGCCCGTGCCAGAGCATCGCGTGGTCGTGCCACTGCCGGAACGGCTCGTAGTGGGCGGGCTCGGCGAGCTCCCCGAACCGCAATCCGCCCGACGTCACGACCGCGAGAAGCATCAAATTCGCCGTGTACGCGGCGAAGCGCGCGGCCACCGTCTTGCCCGGCGCCGGCCGGTAGGCGGAGGCGGGCCAGTCCCCGCTGCGCTCGCACTGCCGGAACATCCGGATCAGCACGTCGGTCCAGAGCTCGCGCTCCTCCGGGGCCATCCGGGCCGCCATCTCGGCGAGGAACTGCACGATCGGCGCCCGGCTGGTGAGCGTCTGCACCGACAGCAGGTCGGCGAGCAGGTTGTCGCCGGTGATCGGCCGGGCCGCCACGGTGACCGCGTCCCGGGCGACCGCCTCGGCCAGCAGCTGCCAGGTGAAGCGGGCGACCAGGTACTCGCCGAAGGTGCTGTGCAAGAACTCGTACGCCCGCCTGGTCGCGCCGTGCCGGACGGCCTGAGCGCGATGCACGAAGAAGAAGCGACCGAAGATCAGCTCTTGCTCGGTGAGCGCGTCGGCGCTCACCGGCGGTGTCCGGCCCGGCGCCGGATCACCCAGCGTGGCCCGCAGATCGTCACCCACCGCTTCCTCGGTGACCCATTGGGCCGAGCGGTTCAGCATCGCGAAAGCGACCACGGCCAGCCGGGTCAGGTCCTGCTCGGCCAGCGCGTCCAGGCCCCGCGGCGACAGGTTGGTGAAGGCCTTGCCGACCTCGCGGCGGGCGAACCCGGTCACCAGTTGCTCGTAGAGCTCGCCGGTGGTCAGCGGGCCACCCGGGTCGCGGCGCAGCGCGTTCCCGTCGCTGTCGTAGAGGGCGAGCATCAGCAGCAGCAGCGGCTGGGCGGCCAGGTCGCGGTGCGCGAGGACGTCCTCGGCGGCCAGGTGGACCGTGTTCGCCTCGTTCCACGCGTCCACCCAGCCACGGATCCGCGGCTCGTCGAACGGCTGCAGGCGCAGCAGCATGGTCTCGGCGGGCAGGGCGGCGCGGTCGGCGACGCTGGTGCGGCTCGTCACGATCACCGCGGCCGCCCGGCCCTGCTCCCGTTCGCGCTGCTGGAACTCGGCCGCCTTCTGCAGGAAGTCGCTCTGGCTCACCCCGGTGGCCTGCAACAGCTCGTCGAAACCATCGAAGATGACCACGGGTACGGCGTCGATCGAGCGCGCCAGCGCGGGCCACGTCGTCTCCTCACTGGTGGCCGCCAGCACCGCCTGCTCGATCTGCCGCTGCAGGGGCAGCGAGCTGTCCACGTCGCGCAGCGGCACCCGGATCGGCAGAAACCTGGTCGTGGCGAGCCGGGCCGCCAGGATGCGGGTGAGCACCGACTTGCCGGCGCCGGGCTGGCCGAGCACCAGCATCGGCGCGCGCAGTGCCCGCGGGCTGCCCAGATAACCGGCCAGGAAGCGGTCGATGTCGTGGCGGACGCCGGCGGTACGCCAGAAGGCCTCGTCCACCGGTGAGGCGTCGGTGCGCTCAGCGACCTGGAACGCGGGCGGGATGTAGCCGCGCTCCAGAGTGGGCACGTCGAGGCCGTCCGGCAGGTCGATCGACTCGACGATGCGGTGCTCGAGCATCGCCGCGTGGGCGCGCTGGAGGGCCTTGGCCACGCCCTCGGCCTCGTTCTCGGCGGCGGCCGCGCGCAGCAGCCGCTCCAGCTCGCGCAGCGACGGCTCGAGGGCGTCGAGGCGGCCCTCGATCACATGGCGGTGGCGGTGGTCGATCCACAGGGCCATGTCGGGGCAGTCGGCCATGAGGTTGAGCAGCATCTCGTCGTACCGCCGCCGGGCGCGCCGGCCGCCGGCGTGGATGTCGCGGAGCAGGATGGTGCGCTCGCCCTCGCTCAGCTCGTCGAACGGGGCCAGACCGGCGAGGAAGCGGCCCAGGTCGGCGGTGAGCCGGTCGTAGAAGCGGTCGAGGCCGGCGAGATATTGCTCGTTGGGGACGTGCGGCTCGGGCAGCGGCACCCCGGCCCGCAGCGCCGCCGAGGTGAGGTCGCGCGCGCCGTCGGCGCCCTGGCCGGCCAGGCGCAGCTGATCCTGCCGGGTAAGGGCTCCGCCGACTGATAGTCCAGGCTTGGGTAGAGGCACCGTCCAGGACAGGTCAACCTCGGCGATCGCGTCGAAGTACGCGGCGATCACGATCACAGTGTGCGCGGCGGCGAGCCGGTCGGTGCGGTCGCGGCGGCCCGAGCCGACCATCGCCCGAGCGGCGGTGGTGACCAGCTCGCCGGAGACGCGGGCCAGCTCGGTGCGCAGGTCGAGCAGCGCGAGCAATTGCGGCGCGGCCACCGCGGCGCCCGCGAGCAGTCCACCGGTCATCGTGTTGACGCGCTGGTAGACAGCCGATTCCGGGCCACCGCCGAGGATGCGTACCGCGTCCGCGTAACTGATCGTCCTAGCCACGCCACCGATTGTCGCATCCCGCATTCATACGGCCCGATGTCCGGCATAGCAGCATATTTACCTACGCAGCAGCCGCTCGCGCGCCCGGTCCGCCCGCCGGATACGGTGGGTGCGTGTCGGTTGTAGCTGAACTCATCCTGGTGCGGCATGGACAGAGCCTGGCCAACGTCGCGTTCCCGGCGGCGGACGCGCAGGGCCTGCTGGAGGCGGAGGTGAGCGGCCGCGACGCCGAGGTCCCGCTCACCGAGATCGGCGAGGCGCAGGCCGCGGCGGTCGGCGGCTGGCTGGCGGCGCTGCCGTCCGAGCAGGTGCCCCAGGTCGTCATCACGTCGCCCTACCTGCGGGCCCGCGAGACGTGGCGGATCGCCGCCGAGTCCTCCGGCCTCGACCTGCCGCCGGCCAAGACCGACGACCGCCTGGTCGACCGCCTGCTGGGCGACCTGGAGATGCTCACCCGGGCGGCCGTGGCCGAGCGCTTCCCGCAGGAGGCCGCCCGCCGCGCCGAGGCCGGCGAGTACCGCTACGCCCCGCCCGGCGGCGAGTCCTTCGCGGACGTGGAGGCGCGCCTGGCCTCCTTTCTCACCGACCTGAACAGCGACCACGCCGGCGAGCGCGCCGTGGTCGTCGCCCACGACGCCGTGGTCCTGATGATGCGCGCCGTCATCCAGCGGCTCACCTGGGACGAGGTGATCGCGCTGGAACGCGCCGAGGGCACCGTCTGCAACGCCTCGATCTCCCAGTTCCTGACCCGCGACGGCCGGCTGGAGCTCGTCCGCTACAACGCCGTGGACCACCTCCCCAGCGTCTGACCGGCCACCGCGAACCGGCGGGCACGGCGGGTGAAACCGCCGACTCAGCGCCTGGCCGGCCACCGGGTCGGTCCGGCGCGGCGGGTGAAACCGCCGACTCAGCGCCTGGCCGGCCACCGGGTCGGTCCGGCGCGGCGGGTGAAACCGCCGACTCGGCGGCTGACCGCTCACTCCGTGGCGGACCAGGCCAGGAGCTCGGTCCAGACCGTGCGGTCGCCATCGACGCGGAGGGCGTCGGCGGGGATGCGTTTGTACAGCGCCAGGACGAGATCGCTGGCCGTGCCGTGGACGGTCGTCACCGGGTCTCCGCTCGCGGCGGGCTCGAGCTCGACGCCGGCGGGAGACAGGTCGACCAGCCAGGCCGGGCCCTCGGTCGCGGTGAAAGCGACCCGGGCCGGGCGGTGGGGCCAGGGGCCCAGGCTGGACATGCCGACGCTGAGGAACTCGGCGACGCCGTCGACCGCGACGGCGGCGGGGAGCGGATCGGGCTTGCCCGCGGTCTCCTGCGCGTCGTAGGCGTGGACGGCCGCCTCCTGCACCTGGTGCCGGGCGACCGCGGCGGCGGTCATCGGCGCGCCGGAGGCCGCCCACCACGTCCAGGCGGGGCTTTCGGGGCCGGCGGCGCGCAGCGCGTCGAGCAGCAGCGCCGTCGACTCGGCCGACCACCCGAGCAGGTCGCCGCCGGGATCGGGAAAGGCCCGCTGGTCGGCACCGGGCGGGCCGGACGTGTCGGCCAGGCGCGTGGTGACGGCCCAGAAACGCTGAACCGTGCCGAGGTGATAGACCAGGTCGTCAAGGCTCCAGTCGGGGCAGCCGGGCACGCGAGCCTGGAGCGACGACGCGGCCGCGGCGGCGGAGCGCAACGCCGCAGACCGGTCGTCGATCAGGGTCAGAAGGTCATCGAAGCGAGGCGTCCGAGTCATGCCCCGGTTCTACCAGCGGGGTACGACAGAAACGGCTCAGACGTTGAAGCCCAGCGCCCGAAGCTGCTCGCGCCCATCGTCGGTGATCTTGTCGGGGCCCCACGGCGGCAGCCACACCCAGTTGATCCGGAAGTCGCTGACCAGTCCGCCGCCCGGCCCGGTGGTGAGCGCCGACCGGGTCTGGTCCTCGATCACGTCGGTGAGCGGGCAGGCCGCCGAGGTCAGCGTCATGTCGAGGGTGACCACGTTGTCGTCGTCCACGTACGTGCCGTAGACCAGGCCGAGGTCGACCACGTTGATCCCGAGCTCGGGGTCGACGACGTCCTTCATCGCCTCCTCGATGTCCGCGATCGAGGCCTTCGCGACCGGGGCCGATGCGGCCGCCGCATCCGAGCCGGCCGCATCCGAGCCGGCCGAACCCGAGCCGGCCGAACCCGAGCCGGCCGAACCCGAGCCGGCCGAACCCGAGCCGGCCGAACCCGAGCCGCCTGACTCCGGAGCGTCCGGCGACGCGGCGGCGTTGAGGTCGACGTCCGGCGCCTCGGAGGCCGACCCGGCGGCGGCCGCGGCGGCCCGCTCCTCGGCCAGCCAGGCCGGCGTCTGGTCGCTCCCGGCGTCGGCCGGGGCGTCCGTGACGGCGTCGGTAACGGAATGGTCGGTCATGCCTTCACCTCCGGGCTCACGCCCACGTCAACTCCGGCGCGCGCCGCCGCGTCCTTGAAAGCCATCCACGGCAGCAGCGCGCACTTGACCCGGGCCGGGAACTTCGCGACCCCCGCGAACGCCACCGCGTCCCCGAGCACGTCCTCGTCCGGCTCGACCTGCCCGCGCCCCTGCATGAGCTCGACGAACGCCTCGTGGACCGCGGCGATCTCGGCGGCGGAGCGTCCCACGAGCAGCTCGTGCAACACCGACGCGGAGGCCTGCGAGATCGAGCAACCCAGGCCGTCGTATGAGATATCGGAAAAATCCGAGGCGACCCGCACGGTGATCTCGTCGCCGCAGGTCGGGTTCACGTGATGGGCCTCGCCATCGAAGGTATCCCGGAGCCCGCGGCCGTGCGGATGCTTGTAGTGATCGAGGATGATCTCCTGGTACAGCGCGTCGAGCATCATCAGCCGAACACCTTCCGCACCTGGTCGAGACCCCGCGCCAGCGCGTCGATCTCGTCCGTCGTCGTGTAGAGGTAGAACGACGCCCTCGTCATGGCCGGCACGCCGAATCGGGCGCACGTCGGCTTCGCGCAGTGATGTCCCACGCGTACCTCAACGCCGAGCGCGTCCAGGATCTGCCCGACGTCGTGCGGGTGCACACCCTCCACCGCGAAGGACAGCGTGCCGCCTCGCCCTTCGGGCGTCGCCGGCCCGAAGATGCGAACTCCCGGCACATCGCCGAGCGCCTTCAACGCGTACGCGGTGATGTCCTGCTCGTGCTGGTGGACCGCCTCCATGCCCACCCCGGTCAGATAATCCACCGCCGCGCCGAGCCCGATCGCCTCGGCGATCGGCGGCGTCCCCGCCTCGAACCGGGCCGGCGGCGCCGCGTAGGTCGTCCCCGCCATCGTCACCGTCTCGATCATCGAGCCGCCACCCAGGAACGGCGGCATCTTGGCGAGCAGCTCGAACCGCCCCCAGAGCACGCCGATGCCGGTCGGGCCGAGCATCTTGTGCCCGGTGAACGCGATGAAGTCGACCCCGAGCCCGCGCACGTCGACCGGCAGGTGCGGCACCGACTGCGAGCAGTCCAGCGCCACCAGCGCGCCGACCTCGCGGGCCCGCGCGACGATCGGCGCGACGTCGTTGATCGTGCCGAGCGTGTTGGACATGTGCACGACCGACACCAAGCGAGTGCGCTCGTTGATCAGGCCTGAAAGGTCCGAAATGTCGAGACGGCCGTCGTCGGTGATCCCGAACCACCGCAACGTCGCGCCGGTCCGCTCGCAAAGGAGCTGCCACGGAACGATGTTGGAGTGGTGCTCCATCTCCGAGATGACGATCTCGTCGCCCGGCGAAAGAGCCAGCATCTGCCCCGCCGAGTGCGCGATCAGATTCAGCGACTCGGTCGAGTTCTTGGTGAAGACGATCTCGTCGGGGGTGCCGGCGTTGAGGAAGGCCGCGATCTTGGCGCGGGCCTCCTCGTACGCCGTGGTGGCCTCGGTGCCGAGCGTGTGCACCGAGCGGGACACGTTGCCGTTGTGCCGCTCGTGGTGCTCGCGCATGACCTCGAGCACCTGGCGAGGCTTCTGCGAGGTGTTCGCGCTGTCCAGGTAGACCAGCGGGTGCCCGTTGATCTCTCGGGAAAAGATCGGGAAGTCCGCCCGGATCCGGGCCACGTCGAAAGCCATGATCAGGCCCGCGCCGCCACGTAGCGCTCGTAACCCTCGGCTTCCAGCTGCTCGGCCAGCTCGGGGCCACCCTCCTGCACGATCTTGCCGGCCACGAAGACGTGCACGTAGTCCGGCTTGATGTAGCGCAGGATCCGGGTGTAGTGGGTGATCAGCAGCAGGCCGGTCTCGCCGGTCTCGCGCACCCGGTTGACGCCCTCGCTGACGACGCGCAGCGCGTCGATGTCGAGGCCGGAGTCGGTCTCGTCGAGGATCGCGATCTTCGGCTTCAGCAGCTGGAGCTGCATGATCTCGTGCCGCTTCTTCTCGCCGCCGGAGAAGCCCTCGTTGACGTTGCGCTGCGCGAACGCCGGGTCCATCTGCAGCTTCTCCATCGCCGAGCGCAGCTCGCCGGCCCAGGTGCGCAGCTTCGGCGCCTCGCCGTCGATCGCGGTCTTCGCGGTGCGCAGGAAGTTCGCCACCGACACGCCGGGGACCTCGACCGGGTACTGCATGGCCAGGAACAGGCCCGCGCGGGCGCGCTCGTCCACGGTCATCGCCAGCACGTCGTCGCCGTCGAGGGTCACGGTGCCGCCGGTGATCTGGTATTTCGGGTGGCCCGCGATCGAGTAGGCCAGCGTCGACTTGCCCGAGCCGTTCGGACCCATGATCGCGTGGGTCTCGCCCGACTTCACGGTGAGGTCGACCCCGGCGAGGATCGGCTTGAGGTCGCCCTCGGGCAACTTCACCGACACCTGCAGTTCGCGGATCTCCAGGGTACTCACGGCTTTACTCCATTACTCGGCTCGGTCGAAACGTAGAGGTCGCCGTCGCGGATCTCGACGGCGAAAACGGCCACCGGCTCGGTGGCGGGCAGTCCGGTGGGCTCGCCGGTGCGCAGGTCGAAGCGGGAACCGTGCAGCCAGCACTCCAGCGTGCAACCGTCCACCTCCCCTTCGGAGAGGGGGACCGCGGCGTGCGAGCACTCGTCGCGTACGGCATAGAAATTGTCGTCATCGGCATGCACCACCGCGACATCGACGCCGGCGACCTCCACCGAGATCGCCGAGCCCTTGGCGACGTCGGCGGCCGCGCCGACCAGCTCGAAGCTCACGAGGAGAACTCCGCCAGCCGCGCCTCGATGGCGTCGCCCAGGCGCTCGCGCAGCTCCTCGACCGGGATCTTGTTGATCAGCTCGACGAAGAAGCCCCGCACCACCAGCTTGCGCGCCTCACGCTCGGGGATGCCCCGCGCCATCAGGTAGAACAGCTGCTCGTCGTCGAAGCGGCCGGTCGCGCTCGCGTGCCCGGCCCCGACGATCTCGCCGGTCTCGATCTCGAGGTTGGGCACCGAGTGGGCGATCGCCCCGTCGGTCAGAATCAAGTTCCGGTTGATCTCGTACGTGTCGGTGCCGGTCGCCGCGGCGCGGATCAGCACGTCGCCGACCCACACCGTCTTCGTCGACGCGCCCTGCAGCGCCCCGCGGTAGCCGACGTAGCTGCGGCAATCCGGCACCGCGTGGTCGACCAGCTGACGGTGCTCGAAGTGCTGACCGGTGTCGGCGAAGTAGAGGCCCCACAGCTCGGCGTCGCCGCCCCGGCCGGCGTACTCGACGCTCGTGTACTGGCGGACCAGATCGCCGCCCAGCGCCACCTGCACGTGCTGCACCCGGGCGTCCTGGCCGACCCGGAACCGCACGTGCTGGGCCTGCACGGCGCCGGCGTCCCACTCGGCCAGGGTCACGAACGTCAGCTGGGCGCTGTCGGCGATGACCACCTCGACGTTGTCGGCCAGGGTGGCCGTACCCGTCTGCTCCAGAACGACGGTGACCTTGGCGAACGCGCCCACCTTGACCACAGTCCGGGCCGCGGCGGCATCGCCGCCCTTGCCCACCACCCGCAGCACGACGGCCTCGTCCGGCGAGGTCTCCGGCGCCACCTCGATCAGCGTGACGCCGTCGGCCGAGCCGTAGGCCAGCGCGGAGATGCGGTCGAACGGGGTCAGCACCGCCTCGGCGCTGTCCACGTGCCGCACCGCCACCCCGGCCGGCAGCTCACCATGCTCGACGGCCGGCGCGACGCCGGTCAGCCTCGACGCGGTGACCAGCTCACCGAGCCGCTTGAGCGGGGTGAAACGCCACTCCTCCTCCAGCCCGTTGAGGGCCGGGAAGTCGGCGACGTCGAACGAGCGCAGCAGCTGCGACTTGGTGGTGGGCGGGGCAAAAGTTTCCGTGGTCATGGTTTAACCGACAGCGCCTTCCATCTGGAGCTCGATAAGACGGTTCAACTCGAGGGCGTACTCCATCGGCAGTTCCTTGGCGATCGGCTCGATGAAGCCACGCACGATCATGGCCATCGCCTCGTCCTCGGTGAGGCCGCGGCTCATCAGGTAGAAGAGCTGGTCCTCGCTGACCTTGGAGACCGTCGCCTCGTGCCCCATCGCCACGTCGTCCTCGCGGATGTCGACGTACGGGTAGGTGTCCGACCGGGAGATGGTGTCGACCAGGAGCGCGTCGCACTTGACCGTGCTCTTGGAGTGCGAGGAGCCCTCCAGCACCTGCACCAGGCCGCGGTACGACGTGCGGCCGCCGCCCCGGGCGATCGACTTCGAGACGATCGTGGAGGACGTGTGCGGCGCCGCGTGCACCATCTTGGCGCCGGCGTCCTGGTGCTGGCCCTCGCCGGCCATCGCGACGCTGAGCACCTCGCCCTTGGCGTGCGGGCCGGTCATGTAGACCGCCGGGTACTTCATCGTCACCTTGGAGCCGATGTTGCCGTCGATCCACTCCATGGTCGCGCCCTCCTCGCAGGTGGCGCGCTTGGTGACCAGGTTGTAGACGTTGTTCGACCAGTTCTGGATGGTCGTGTACCGGCAGCGGGCGTTCTTCTTCACGATGATCTCGACGACCGCGGAGTGCAGCGAGTCGGAGGAGTAGATCGGCGCGGTGCAGCCCTCGACGTAGTGCACGTACGCGCCCTCGTCGACGATGATCAGCGTCCGCTCGAACTGGCCCATGTTCTCGGTGTTGATCCGGAAGTAGGCCTGCAGCGGGATTTCGACGTGGACGCCCTTGGGCACGTAGATGAACGAGCCGCCGGACCACACGCTCGTGTTCAGCGCGGCGAACTTGTTGTCGCCGACCGGGATCACGGTGCCGAAGTACTCCTTGAAGATGTCCTCGTGCTCCCTCAGAGCCGTGTCGGTGTCGAGGAAGATGACACCCTGCTCCTCGAGGTCGTCACGGATCTTGTGGTAGACCACCTCGGACTCGTACTGCGCGGCGACCCCGGCGACGAGGCGCTGCTTTTCCGCCTCGGGGATGCCCAGCCTGTCGTACGTGTTCTTGATGTCCTCGGGCAGGTCGTCCCAGCTCGCCGCCTGCTTCTCGGTCGAGCGCACGAAGTACTTGATGTTCTGGAAGTCGATCCCGGTGAGGTCGGCGCCCCACGACGGCATCGGCTTGCGGTCGAACAGCCGCAGGCCCTTGAGCCTTCGCTCGAGCATCCATTCCGGCTCGTTCTTCTTGCCGGAGATGTCGCGCACCACGGCCTCGGACAAACCGCGCTGCGCCGAGGCGCCCGCGACGTCGGCGTCGGCCCAGCCGTACTCGTACTTGCCCAGGGCGGCGAGGTGCTCTTCCTGGCTGACGATCTGGTCGGTCATGTATCTGTCCTAACCGTGGTTGCTGGCGTTACTGCTCTTCCGCGCGCCGGTCCTGGGATGTGCGTGGTGCACACCCCGTCGCCGTGCGCGATGGTGGCGAGACGCTGCACGTGGGTGCCGACGAGGCGCGAGATGACCTCGGTCTCGGCGTCGCACAGCTGCGGAAACTCGGCGGCCACGTGGGCCACCGGACAGGAGTGCTGGCACAGCTGCCCACCGGACGCGATCGTGGTCGCGTTGGCAGCGTAGCCCTCGGCGGTGAGCGCCTCGGCGAGTGCCTCCGCCCTCTTGATCGGGTCGTCGCCGGCCTGGCGGATCGCCTGCCGGCAGCGCTCCTCGAGCGCCCGCACCTGGGCGGCGGCGAACTCGCTGACCGCCTCGGGCCCGCTGCGCTGCGCGATCCAGCGCAGGGCGGCGGTGGCGATGCCGTCGTAGTGATGCGGGTTGAGATCCTCGCGGGCGGCCGCGGTGAGCGCGAACGCCTTCGCCGGCCGGCCCCGCCCGCGTCGGCCCTGGTGGCGGACCTCACGGGTCTCGACCAGCCGGTCGGCGAGCATCGCGTCGAGGTGCTTGCGGATCGCCGCCGGCGACAGCCCCAGCTCGGCGCCGAGCTCGGCCGCGGTGGCCGCCCCGCGCTCGAGCAACAATTGCGCGACGCGATCACGGGTGCGCCCGTCGGACGCGCTGGCAGACGCCACCGCACCGCTCCGGATCAGCACCTCGTTTTTCACTACGCCAACGTTACGTATTTCCGCGGAAGGCTGCAAACCGGCACCTCGGTGATCCAGGCCACCGGCTCCCGGGAGGGCCCGTTCCGCGCGCCGCGGCGCTGCGTACGATGCCAAAGGTGAGACTTCCCGCGCTGCGCCCGATGGCCCTCGCGTCCCTCATCGCGAACATCGGCCTGGTCGTCACCGGTGCCGCGGTTCGCCTGACCGATTCGGGTCTCGGCTGCCCCACCTGGCCCAAATGTACCGACGCGTCCTACACGACGACGTCGGCGATGGGCGTGCACGGCGTCATCGAGTTCGGCAACCGCCTGCTCGGCATCGCGCTGTTCGTAATCACCCTGGCCTGCTTCATCTCCGCGTGGCGGCAAACACCGCGCCGGCGCCGGCAGGTGCGCTTGAGCGTGCTGGTGCTGCTGGGGATCCCGGGGCAGGGCGTGGTGGGCGGCATCACGGTTCTCACCAACCTCAACCCGTGGGTGGTCGGCCTCCACTTCCTGCTGTCGATGGCGCTGATCGCCGCGGCGTACGCGTTGTGGCGCTCCACCGAGGAGGGCGACGGCGCTCCGGTCTTCCTGGTCGCCGCCCCCCTCCGCCACCTGACCGCCGTCATGAGCCTCGTCAGCGCCGCCGTCATCGTGATGGGCGTGGTGGTGACCGGCAGCGGCCCCCACTCCGGCGACAACGGCGCCAAGCGCAACGGCCTGGACCCGGCCGCCGTCGCCCAGGCCCACGCCGACCTGGTATTCCTGCTGCTGGGCCTGACCGCGGCTCTGTGGTTCGCCTTCCGCGCCGTCCACGCCCCCCGCGCCGCCCGCGCGGCCCTCGCGCTGTTGGTGATCGAGCTGTCCCAGGGCCTGATCGGCTTCGTGCAGTACTTCACCCACCTCCCGGTAGCCCTGGTCGCCGCACACATGCTCGGCGCCAGCCTGGTCTGGACCGGCACGGTCGCCGTCCTGCTGGCCATCCGCGACCGCCCCGAGCTGGCCGCCCCCGCCCCCGAGCAGCCCTCCCCGGCCACCGAGCCCGTTTCCACGTCGCTCTGACGGCGCCTTCGTTCGTCACCCTGACCGGCGCCTGGATTCAAGGCCTTTCGAGGATCAAAGGCCTTTTCCCGTACGAGGCAGCACCTCCCCGCCGATCTGCCCGTCCCCGCCGCACAACGCGACCCCCTGCAACAACAGGCCGTAACGCGCCCATCGCCCCAGGCGGCCGGCACCCCGCAACGACCGCTCGGCAGCTCGTTGGCCGGGCAGCCGGGCAGCCGGGCAGCAGGGCAGCAGGGCAGCCGGCCAGCCGGCCAGCGGGAGCGGCGACGGGGGCCAACGACGCCAAGCGGCCAGCGCGACGCGGCCAGCGCGACGCGGCCAGCGCGACCCGGCCAGCGCGACGCGGCCAGCGCGACGCGGCCGAACGGGCAGCGGGCCCAACGGCGCAACGGCCGGCCAGCGCCCCGGCGGCGAGGAGGTGCCGCCGGGGCGGCGACGAGGTGCCGACGGGCCTGACCGCGCTGAGCGAGGGCCATTGGCCGGCGATGGCGGCCGGTCACGCCGAGCGTGGCGTCGGCTTGGGCTTGGGTGCTTGGGCGGGGCGGTCGCGGGCGTGTGGGCCACCGGCACCGTCCGGAGGCACGGAGCGACGGTGCCGGTGGCCGGTGGCCGCCCAGGGAGACGAGGGGCGGCCTCCGCGATCGCGTGTTCTCGGGGCTCACCTCCGTTCTGGAACCGCTGAAGCCGGAGAGGGGCACGGGTTCCTGCGGTTGGTCGAAGGGCCGGGCCGGCGGGGCCGATCGCACCTGGCGGGTGCCAAGGCGGGTTGGTGCGAACGGGGGCGTGACATCGGGCATGGGAAGCGCATGCCCGGTCCGCGGCCTCCCGCCGGCCCGGCGCCGGCGGCTCAGCGGCGAGACCGCCGGGCGGTCGGGGAACGACCGCCGGTGACCTGCGGGAGCCTCGGGAAGCTGGGGAACAGGCGGGACTTCGGTCGCTTGGAGAGGTTGCTGTGCTTCATGGGGACAGCGTGCCGGGGCGGAGCGATCAACGAAGAAGAGATTTGCGGGCTGTGGACGACACACCCGGCCGTCCACAGGAGTGAGCGAGAAGACGCAGGTCAGCGTGGTTCGGTCACTTCGAACGGTGCCCGGCGGGGAACGGACCGGAGCGTCAAGGCCGCACCGGGGAAGGGGGCGGGCGAACATCCCGAGAAGGCGGGTGCGCCGATGCGCGGCGCGGGGCCCCGCGCCCCCGTACGTGTGCTGGTCTTAAAGAAGGGTGACCACGACGTCGGCCAAGCGTTCCGCCGCGCCGGGAGCCGTCAGGAAGAACAGGGACGGCTCGGTGAGCTCGAGCTCCAGCAGCACCGGCGCGCCATCGGGGCCGGGGATCAGGTCGACCCGGGCGTAGAGCAGGCTCGCCTGATCCACCGGCAGCGCGGCCAGGACCCGCGCGGCGACCGCCAGCTCGGCCTCGGAAGGCTGCCGGGCGCTGATGTCCTCGCTGCCCGGGTCGATCTTGCCCTCGTCGGGGCCGGTGAGCATCGGGCCCTTGCGGGCGGCGTGACTGAACGTGAGGCGGCCGGTGGGGTCGCGGAAGAACATCAGCGCGGTCTCGCCGGTGGTGTCCACGGCGGTCAGGTACGGCTGGATCATCGCGGTGCGGCCGGCCACCAGGAGCCGCTCGACGTGGGCCTGAGCCAGAGCGGCCTGCCCGGGCAGGGTGTAGCGGCCGGTGTCCTGGCTGCCGGCGCTGATGGTGGGCTTGACGACCCACTCGCCGGATGCCGGTGGGATCCAGGTGTCGCCGGGGGACACATAGGTCGTGGGGGTGACCGGGACGCCGGCCGACGCCAGGTCCCGCAGGTAGCGCTTGTCGGTGTTCCACTCCAGGACGTCGGCCGGGTTGAGCAGCCGCGGGACCCGCCGCGCCCAGGCCAGGAACGCGTCGCGGCGCGGGACGTAGTCCCAGGGCGAGCGCAGGATCGTCAGGTCGTAGGCGTTCCAGTCGGCCTCGGGGTCGTCCCAGCGGACCGCCTCGACCTCGACGTGCCGGGCCCGCAGCGCGTCGCGCAGGGGGAAGTCGTCGTCCCAGAGCTCCGGGAACTGGTCGCAGGTAACGAGGGCGACCCGGGAGGCCGGCTCCCGGGTCGCGTGGGTAGTGGTGGACGTGGGCAAGATCAGCGGGCCATGCTCCGGCGCGACATGGAGCGCCACAAGTCGTTGCTGGGGCGCATCTGCTCGAGCAGCTCGCGCTCCCACTCGTTCTCCACCTCGACGCCCGCGTTCTCGCAGGCCTGACGGGCTATGTCGGTGCCGTCGGCGAACTGGTCGGACCACTCGCCGTCGTGCCCGACGAGGACAATGCGGGCGCCGCGCTTGCCGACGTACTCGATGACCGCTTTGGCGCCACCGTGACCGGCGGCGAAAGACTTGATCCCCGCGGTCAGTGTCGTATCGGAACCTTGAGCCATGACGGGCAGCCTAAGCAGACACGACGCGGGGGCAAGCATCGTAAGTGCCATTTTGTGATGCCAATTACCTGCGGGTTTAGTTTCCGACGGCATTGCTATGAGCCAATTGCGCCCGAATTGCCCGCATCAACGGGGTTCCATCGTTGGGGTGATCACCCGTATCCCGGAATCGGGACATAGCGCTCAGACGAGCGCGTCCACCGCCACCGCGATGAACAGGATGGTGAGGTAGGTGATGCTCCAGTGGAACAGCCGCATCGGCTTGGCCGGTTTGCCCTGGCGCGTCCGCTGGACCAGCAAAAACGCCTCGGCGAGGAACAAAGCGCCGGTGATGATGGCGGTGACGCCGTAGATCGGGCCCAGGCCGAGCGGCCAGGCCGCGAGCGAGGCGACGACGGTGAGCACCGTGTAAAGGGCGATCTCGCCGTTGACCCAGGCGGCCGAGCGCACCACCGGGAGCATCGGGACGCCGGCCCGCGCGTAGTCGGCCTTGTACTTGATGGCGAGCGCGTAGAAGTGCGGCATCTGCCAAAAGAAAACAACCGCGAAAAGCGCCCATCCCAGGGCGGACACGGAACCGGTCACCGCGGCCCAGCCGATGATCACCGGCGCCGCGCCGCAGACGCCGCCCCAGAACGTGTTGGCCGGGGTGCGCCGCTTGAGCCAGAGCGTGTAGACGACGTCGTAGTAGAAGATCGCGCCCGCGGTCAGCGCGGTGGCCAGCCAGTTGGTGAAGATCGCCATCAGCGCGACCGAGATCACCGCGAGGGTCAGGCCGAAGATCAGCACCGCCCGCGGAGTGACGCTGTGTGCCGGCAGCGGGCGTCGCTTGGTGCGCCGCATCAGCTCGTCGATGTCGCGGTCGATGTAGCAGTTGAGCGCGCTGGCGGCGCCGCCCGCCAGACCGCCGCCGACCAGCACGACGGCCAGCGTGCGCAGGTCGGGCCAGCCGCCGGAGGCCAGCATCAGGGTCGGGACCGCGGTCACCAGGAGCAGCTCGACGATCTGCGGCTTGGTCAGCGCGAGGTACGCGCGGAACACGGCGACGAGATCGCGGCGCGCCCCGGCGTCGACCGGCCGGTCGGCTCGCGAAGGGACGCCCGGCGCCCGTCCGGGGACGGGACGCTCGGTGATCATGCTCACGGACAGCCACCTTCCGGCATCGGCACTAGCCACATCACGACCGTTACCGGCGCCAGCCGGCGGCACGCTCGGACAGCCTACGCTCAGCCGAACGCGCTGCTCCGGCGACCCAGCGCGGGTGTACGGCGTCACACGTGGCCTGTCCGCTCTCAGCGTATGGGCCTGAGCCGTTCCGACGGCACGGGTTTACGGCAAGTGGATAGGGTCAACCTCAAAAGGGTTCCTAATCCATGCCCCGAGGAGCACAACCGACGTGGCTGCCACAGATCCTGCTCTCAATTGGTCCGACCTCGACCGCAAAGCGGTGGACACCGTCCGGGTGCTGGCCATGGACGCCGTCGAGAAGGCCGGCAACGGCCACCCCGGAACGGCCATGAGCCTCGCGCCGGCCGCCTACCTGCTGTTCAACCGCGTCATGCGGCACGATCCGACCGACCCGCACTGGCCCGGGCGCGACCGCTTCGTGCTCTCCTGTGGGCACTCCAGTCTCACCCTCTACATTCAGCTCTACCTCTCCGGTTACAGCCTGTCGCTGGACGACCTGAAGGCGCTGCGCCAGTGGGACTCGCTGACCCCCGGCCACCCCGAGTTCGGCCACACCCCCGGCGTCGAGGTCACCACCGGCCCGCTCGGCCAGGGCATCGGCAACGCGGTGGGCATGGCGATGGCCGCCCGGCGCGAGCGCGGCCTGTTCGACCCCGACGCCGCCGCCGGTGACTCCCCGTTCGACCACAACATCTACGCGATGTGCTCCGACGGCGACATCGAAGAGGGCGTCAGCCACGAGTCGAGCGCGATCGCCGCGGTGCAGAAGCTCGGCAACCTCACGCTGATCTACGACGACAACGAGATCTCCATCGAGGACGACACCCGGATCGCCAAGGCCGAGGACGCCGGCAAGCGGTACGAGGCGTACGGCTGGCATGTGCAGACGGTCTCGTGGCGCAAGGGCGACCCGGCCAAGGGCGACTACCACGAGGACGTCGAGGCGCTCTGGAAGGCGATCCAGGAGGCCCAGCGGGTCACCGACAAGCCGTCGTTCATCGTGCTCAAGACGATCATTGGCTGGCCCGCGCCGAACAAGCAGAACACTGGCAAGATCCACGGTTCCGCGCTGGGCGAGGCCGAGGTCAAGGCGACCAAGGAGATCCTCGGCTTCGACCCCAACGAGACGTTCGCCGTCGAGCCGGCGGTGCTCGAGCACGCCCGCAAGGTCGCCGAGCGGGGCCGCGCCGCGCACGCCGAGTGGGACAAGTCGTTCGCCGCCTGGGCCAAGGCCAACGGCGAGCGCAAGGAGCTGTTCGACCGGCTCGACGCGCGCAAGCTGCCCGAGGGCTGGGAGAAGTCGCTGCCCGAGTTCCCGGCCGACGCCAAGGGCATCGCCACCCGCGCCGCGTCGCAGCAGGTGCTCAACGCGCTCGCGCCGGTGCTGCCGGAGCTGTGGGGCGGCTCGGCCGACCTGGCCGAGAGCAACAACACCACGATGAAGGGCGAGCCGTCGTTCATCCCGGCCGAGTACGCCACCAAGGAGTTCCCGGGCAACGAGTACGGCCGCACGCTGCACTTCGGCATCCGTGAGCACGGGATGGGCTCGATCCTCAACGGCATCACCGCCGACGGGTTCACCCGGCCGTACGGCGGCACGTTCCTGGTGTTCAGCGACTACATGCGCGGCGCCGTGCGGCTCTCCGCGCTGATGAAGCTGCCGGTGATCTACGTCTGGACGCACGACTCCATCGGCCTGGGCGAGGACGGCCCGACCCACCAGCCGATCGAGACGCTCTCCGCGCTGCGCGCCATCGTCGGCCTCAACGTGGTCCGCCCGGCCGACGCCAACGAGACCGCGTGGGCCTGGCGGGGCGCCCTGGAGCACACCGACGCCCCCACCGCGCTGGCGCTGACCCGGCAGCCGATCCCGACGATCGACCGCACCAGGTACGCGTCGGCCGAGGGCGTCCTCAAGGGCGGATACGTGCTGTCCGACGCCTCCAACGGCGACCCGCAGGTGATCCTCATCGGCACCGGCTCGGAGGTGCAGTACTGCCTGACCGCCCAGGAGCGGCTCGAGGCCGAAGGCACTCCGACCCGCGTGGTATCGATGCCGTGCCAGGAATGGTTCTACCAACAGAGCACCGCGTACCAGGAGGAAGTGATCCCGCGCGGCGTCAAGGCACGTGTGACGGTCGAGGCTAGCATCCGGATGAGCTGGGATCGCATTCTTGGAGATGCGGGCGAGCCGGTCAGCATCGAGCACTACGGCGCCAGCGCGCCGGCCAAGATCCTCTTTGAGCAGTTCGGGTTCACCGCGGACAACGTGGTGGCCAAGGCCAACGCCGCCCTGGCCAAGGTCGGCGACATCACCGGTCACACGACCGGTAATTGAGGGAGTGTTGTACGTATGACTGATCGGCTTGCCGAGCTCTCCGCCCAAGGTGTGGCGGTCTGGCTCGACGATCTCTCCCGTGTCCGGCTGACCAGCGGCTCGCTGAAGAAGATGCTCGACGAGCAGCACGTCGTCGGTGTGACCACCAACCCCAGCATCTTCCAGAAGGCGCTCTCCGATGCCGACGCGTACGACGCGCAGGTCAAGGATCTGTCCGTCATGCGGGTCACGGTCGAGGAGGCGGTACGCCTGATGACCGCCCAGGACGTCCGCGCCGCCTGCGACGTCGAGCGGCCGGCGTACGACGCGTCCAACGGCGTGGACGGCCGGGTCTCCATCGAGGTCGACCCGCGCAAGGCGCACGAGACCGAGAGCACCGTCGCCGAGGCGAAGACGCTCTGGTGGCTGGTCGGCCGGGAAAACCTGTACATCAAGATCCCGGCCACCCTCGAGGGCCTGCCCGCGATCACCGCGACGCTGGCCGAGGGCATCAGCGTGAACGTGACGCTGATCTTCTCGCTCGAGCGCTACCGCGCGGTCATGGAGGCGTTCCTGGCCGGCATCGAGCAGGCCAAGGCGAACGGCCACGACATCACCAAGATCGGCTCGGTCGCGTCGTTCTTCGTCTCCCGCGTCGACACCGAGGTGGACAAGCGCCTCGACAAGATCGGCACCGACGAGGCCAAGGCGCTGCGCGGCAAGGCCGCGATCGCCAACGCCCAGCTGGCCTACGAGGCGTACGAGGAGGTCTTCGGCACCGACCGGTGGAAGGCCCTGGCCGCGGCCGGCGCGCACCCGCAGCGGCCGCTGTGGGCGTCCACCTCGACGAAGAACCCCGACTACAAGGACACGATCTACGTCGAGGAGCTCATCGCCCCCGGCACGGTCAACACGATGCCCGAGTCCGTGATCCACGCGTTCGCGGACCACGGCGAAGTCCGCGGCGACACGGTGACCGGCTCGTACGCGCAGGCCCACCAGGTGATGGCCGACCTCAAGGCGGTCGGCGTCGACTTCGACGACGTGGTCCAGGTCCTCGAGGACGAGGGCGTCGACAAGTTCGCGGTCAGCTGGAAGGAACTGCTGGAGAGCGTCGACAAGTCGCTCCGGGCCGGCACCGGAGTCTGATCATCGCAGGGGCCCGCCGATCGTGGGCGGGCCCCTGGCCGACCTGGCAGGATGGACCACGTGGGCAATCCGCTGCGTACCGCACAGGACCGCAGGCTCCCGCGCATCCCGGAGCCCTGCGCTCTGGTGATCTTCGGAGTCACCGGTGACCTGTCTCGAAAGAAGCTCATCCCGGCCGTCTACGACCTGGCCAACCGAGGTCTGCTGCCACCCGGTTTCGTGGTTCTGGGCTTCGCCCGCCGCGACTGGGGCGACGGCGACTTCGAGTCGCTGGCCCTGGAGGCGGCGAAGAAGGGCGCCCGGACCCCGTGGCGCGAGGACGTCTGGCAGCGGCTGGCCAGCCAGTTCCAGTTCGTGCCCGGCTCGTTCGACGACGACGCCGCGTTCGACAACCTGGCCGCCACGCTCGACGACCTGCGCGAGCGCAACGGCATCCCGGGCAACGCCGCCTTCTACTTCTCCATCCCGCCGGCGGCCTTCCCGCTCGTGCTCACCCAGCTGGCCCGCACCGGCATGGCCGACAACGCCAAGTCCGGTGGCTGGCGCCGGGTGGTGGTGGAGAAGCCGTTCGGCAACGACCTGCAGACCGCGATCTCGCTGAACCAGCTGGTCGACGAGGTCTTCACGCCGCAGGACGTCTACCGGATCGACCACTACCTGGGCAAGGAGACGGTGCAGAACATCCTGGCCCTGCGCTTCGCCAACAGCCTGTTCGAGCCGGTGTGGAACTCCAAGTACGTCGACAGCGTGCAGATCACGATGGCCGAGGACGTCGGCATCGGCACCCGCGCCGCCTTCTATGACGCCTCCGGCGCCGCCCGCGACGTGCTGCAAAATCACCTGCTGCAGCTGCTCGCGCTGGTGGCCATGGAGGAGCCGACCAGCTTCGACCCCAACGACATCCGCGCCGAGAAGCTCAAGGTGCTCAAGGCCATCTCGCTGCCGAAGGACATCTCCAAGGGCACGGTCCGCGGGCAATACCTCCCGGGCTGGGTGGCCGGCGAGCGCGCGGTGGGGTACCTCGAGGAGAAGGACATCCCGTCCGACTCCACGACGGAGACGTACGCGGCGGTCCGCCTCGGCATCCAGAACAGACGCTGGGCCGAGGTGCCGTTCTACGTGCGCGTCGGCAAGCGCATGCCGCGCCGGGTCACCGAGATCGCGATCCTGTTCAAGCGGGCGCCGCATCTGCCGTTCGACCCGGCCGACGTCGAGATGCTCGGCAACAACCAGCTGGTGATCCGGGTGCAGCCGGACGAGGGCGTGGTGCTGAAGTTCGGCTCCAAGGTGCCCGGCACCGCCATGGAGGTCCGCGACATCGCGATGGACTTCCAGTACGGCGAGGCGTTCACCGAGTCCAGCCCCGAGGCGTACGAGCGGCTCATCCTCGACGTGCTGGTCGGCGACCGGACCCTGTTCCCGGACGCCGCCGAGATCGAGCAGTCCTGGCGGGTCATCGACCCGATGGAGGCGGCGTGGGCGGGCACCAAGCCGGAGCCGTACCGGGCCGGCGAATGGGGACCGCGCGCGTCCGACGAGATGCTGGGCCGCGAGGGCCGCGCTTGGAGGCGAGCATGATCGGCTTGTGGGACACCACCGGCAACGAGGTCGTCAAGGCGCTGGCGGCCGAGCGGCGCAGCGCCGGCGGCGTGGCCTCCGGTCTCGCCCTCACCCTGGTCGCCGTGGTCGAGGAGAAGAAGGTCCGCGAGGCCGAGGCGGCCGCCACGATCGCGGCGGCGGCGCACCCGTGCCGGCTGCTCATCGTCGTCCGCTCCGACCTGGAGGGCCGCAGCCGCCTGGACGCCGAGATCGTCGTGGGTGGGCGGCTGGGCCCGGCCGAGGCGGTGGTGATGCGGATGTACGGGCGGCTCGCCCTGCACGCCGAGTCGGTCGTCATGCCGCTGCTCGCCCCGGACGTCCCGGTGGTCACCTGGTGGCACCAGGAGCCGCCGGACACGATCGCCAACGACTTCCTGGGCGTCGTGGCCGACCGGCGGATCACCGACAGCGCGCAGGCCGCCGACCCGGTGGCCGCGCTGCGCCAGCGCGCCGTCGACTACGCACCGGGCGACACCGACCTGACCTGGACCCGCATCACGCTGTGGCGCACGCTCGTGGCCGGCGCCTTCGACACCACCGAGGAGCGGGTGGTCGGCGCCACCATCGTGGCGCCCGAGAAGGACCCGACCGCGTGGCTGATGAAGGGCTGGCTGCAGTCCCGCCTCGGCATCGTGCCCCAGCTCGAGCCCACCGACCGGGCGCCGCGCATGCGCTCGGTCGAGCTGCAGACCGCCAACGGCGACTGCGTCCGGGTGACCCGCGAAGAGAACACGGCGCTGTTCAGCCGCACCGGCCAGGAGGACCGCTACATGCCGCTGCCGAAGCGGCCGGTCGGCGACGAGCTCGCTGAGGAGCTGCGCCGGCTCGACGCCGACCAGATCTACTCCGAGGCTCTCGGCGCGATGGCCGGCGTGTCCGGCCTCGACCAGCGTCCCCCCATGCGGGTGCACGTCTGGAAGGACCCGGCCCTGGCCGCTCGCGCCGACGAGGCCGGCGCGATGGCCGGCCCCGGCGGTTCCGCCGCCTAGTCACCGACAGTCAGCAGGGCCGCTCACCGACACGGTGGGCGGCCCTTTCCCAGGAGGAGGCACGAGTGAGCAAGACCCTGGTCGTGGTGGTACCCGACGCGGACATCCTCGCCGCCACCGTCGCGTCCCGCCTGGTCGCCAAGATCGTGGACGCGCAGGCCGAACGAGGCACGGCGAGCATCGTGCTGACCGGCGGCCGGATCGCCGCCAAGGTGCTGCGCACGGTCAAGGACCTGCCGGCCGCCAAGGCGATCGACTGGTCGCGCGTGGACCTGTGGTGGGGCGACGAGCGGTTCCTGCCCGCCGGCGACCCCGACCGCAACGAGACCCAGGCGCGCGAGGCCCTGCTGGACGCGCTGCCGCTCGATCCGGCGCGGGTGCACCCCATGCCCGCCTCGGACGGCCTGGACGGCGACGACGCCGAGGCGGCCGCCGCCCGCTACGCCACCGAGGTGCGGATGCCGTTCGACCTGCTCATGCTGGGCGTCGGCGAGGACGGGCACGTGGCCTCACTCTTCCCCGAGCACCCGGTGCTGAGCGAGACGGGCACGACGGCCGCGGTGCACAACAGCCCGAAGCCGCCGCCCACCCGCATCACGCTGACCATGCCGACCATCCAGGAGGCCGACGAGGTGTGGCTGATCGCCGCCGGCCCGGACAAGACGGACGCGGTCGGCGCGGCACTCAACGGCGACAAGTCGAAGCCCGCCGCCCACGCCACCGGCCAGTCGCGGACGTACTGGCTGCTGGACGAGGCGGCCGCCGCGAAACGGTACTGAATCTCACTCGCCGCGGCGCTGGCGCACCTTGGCCAGCGCCTCGGCCAGGATCTTGGCACCGTCCTCGTCGGAGCGGCGCTCCTTCACATAGGCCAGATGCGACTTGTACGGCTCGGCGCGCAACCGTCCGGGCGGGTTCTCGCCGTCCAGCCCGGCGGGCTGGCCGCAGCGCGGGCAGTCCCACGTCTCGGGCGCGGGCGCCTCGGCCGCGAACTTGACCTGGCTCGCGTGCCCGGCCGCACAGAAGTAGATCACCTCTCGGCGCGGGGCGGGTTCGCTGCGCTCATCGGGGCGCATCGGGCTGGACCCGACGCGGCTACCGCGGATCGCACTGCCACTGGACACGGACGTCACTCCTGTCTCTTCGGCGAGGAATAAAGCGGGTCAAAAAGCACCGCGCGCCCGGCCTGAACCGGACGCGCGGCAGATTCTACGACTATTACGGTCGGTCAGGAAGAAGCCGGCAGGGCCAGGCGCAGCCAGAGACCGAGACCCACGATGCAGGCGAACCAGACGATGCCGACCAGCACGGTGTAGCGGTCGAGGTTTTTCTCGGCCACCGACGAGCCGGCGAGGCTCGAGGTGACACCGCCGCCGAACATGCTCGACATGCCGCCGCCCTTGCCGCGGTGCAGCAGGATCAGCAGGGTCAGCAGAATGCTGGTGATGACCAGCAACACGATCAACGTGTACGCGAACCACATCGGCATGATCGGGTTCATTCCTCTCGAAGGACAGACAGCGCCCCAACAATAGCGGGTGGTGTTCGCCGAATCCTCAGCGGGCGACGTGCTCCCGGAACCGGACGATCGAGGCGAACTCGTCGGCCTCCAGGGAGGCGCCGCCGACCAGGGCGCCATCCACATCCGGCTGCGCCATGATCGAGGCGATGTTGGCCGCCTTGACCGAGCCGCCGTACTGGATGCGGACCGCCTCGGCGACCTCGCCGTCGTAGAGCTCGGCGAGCTTGACCCGGATGGCCTTGCAGACCTCCTGGGCGTCCTCCGGCGTCGCGGTCTTGCCGGTGCCGATCGCCCAGACCGGCTCGTACGCGATGACGACCTGCCGGGCGTGCTCCGCCTTGACCCCGGCCAGGCCCGCCTGGACCTGGTTGGTGCAGTGCGCGACGTGGGTGCCCTCCTCGCGGGTCACCAGGCCCTCGCCCACGCACAGGATCGGCGTGAGGCCGACCGCGAAGGCCGCCTTCACCTTCCCGTTGACCAGCACGTCGTCCTCGTCGTGGTACTCCCGGCGCTCGGAGTGCCCGACCAGCACATACGACACGTTGAGCTTGGCGAGCATGCCACCCGAGATCTCGCCGGTGTACGCGCCGGACGGGTGCTTCGACACGTCCTGGGCGCCGAGGCCGAGGGCGAGCTTGTCGCCCTCGATCGCGGTCTGCACGCTGCGCAGCGCGGTGAACGGCGGGATCACGACCGTCTCGACCTCGGTGAGCTGCGGCTCGGTGAGGCTGGCGGCCAGCTTCTGCACCAGGAGGATGGCCTCGAAGTGGTTGAGGTTCATCTTCCAGTTGCCGGCAATGATCGGCTTGCGGGGCTCGGACACCGTCAGTTCTCCAACGCTTCGACGCCGGGCAGCTTCTTGCCCTCGAGGTACTCCAGCGACGCGCCGCCGCCGGTCGAGATGTGGCCGAACGCCGACTCGTCGAGGCCGAGCGTGCGCACGGCCGCGGCCGAGTCACCGCCGCCGACCACCGAGAAGCCGTCGATCTTGGTGATGGCCTCGGCGACGCCCCGGGTGCCGGCCGCGAACGGCGCCAGCTCGAAGACACCCATCGGCCCGTTCCAGAAGACGGTCTTGGCGCCGCCGATCGCCTCGGCGAACAGCGCCACCGACTTCGGCCCGATGTCCAGTCCGAGCCGATCGGCCGGAATGTCCGAAACTTCCACGACATCATGCGCGGCGGAAGCGGAGAACTCACTGGCCGCCACCACATCGGCCGGGAGGACGATTCGTCCACCCGCTTGCTCCAGCAGGGAAGCGCACGTGGAGATCATCTCGGACTCGAGGAGGGACTTACCCACCTCGTACCCCTGGGCCTTGAGGAAGGTGAAGCACATGCCGCCGCCGACGAGCAGCTTGTCGACCTTGGGCAGCAGCGCCTGGATCACCGCGAGCTTGTCGGAGACCTTCGAGCCGCCGAGCACCACCACGTACGGCTGCTCCGGGCTCTCGCTCACCCGCCGCAGCACCTCGACCTCGCGCAGGACCAGCCCGCCCGCATAATGCGGGAGGATCGCCGGCACGTCGTAGACCGAGGCATGCTTCCGATGCACCGCACCAAAGGCATCATCTACGTAAAAGTCGGCAAATTTCGCCAACTGTCCGGCAAAAGCCGCACGCTCGGCGTCGTCCTTCGAGGTCTCCCCCGCGTTGAAGCGCAGGTTCTCCAGCAGCAGCACGTCGCCATCGCCCAGCGCCGCGACCTTCCCCGAGGCGTCAGCCCCGACGGTGTCCGCGGCGAAAATCACCGGCGAGCCGAGCAGCTCACCGAGGCGAGTGGCAACCGGCGCCAGCGTGAACTTGGGATCCGGCGCGCCCTTCGGGCGGCCGAGGTGCGACATCACGATCACACGCGCGCCGGCGTCACGCAGCGCGACGAGCGTCGGCAGCACCGCGCGGGCCCGGCCGTCGTCGGTGATGACACCGGGGCTGTTCTTGTCGAACGGGACGTTCAGGTCGGCGCGCACCAGCACGCGCCGACCCGAGACACCCTCGCCGAGCAGGTCGTCGAGAGTCTTCACGATGCGTCAGCCGACCAGCTTGACCAGGTCGACGAGGCGGTTCGAGTAGCCCCACTCGTTGTCGTACCAGCCGACGACCTTGACCTGGTTGCCGATGACCTTGGTGAGGCCGGCGTCGAAGATGCAGGAGGCCGGGTCGGTCACGATGTCCGCCGAGACGATCTGGTCCTCGGTGTAGGTGAGGATGCCCTTGAGCGCGCCGTCGGCGGCCGCCTTGATCGCGGCGTTGACCTCGTCGACCGAGGTCTCCTTGGCGGCCTGGAAGGTCAGGTCGGTGGCCGAGCCGGTCGGGATCGGCACGCGCATCGCGAAGCCGTCCAGCTTGCCCTTGAGCTCGGGCAGCACCAGGCTGACCGCCTTGGCGGCGCCGGTCGAGGTCGGCACCACGTTGAGCGCGGCGGCGCGGGCGCGGCGCAGGTCCTTGTGCGGGCCGTCCTGCAGGTTCTGGTCCTGGGTGTAGGCGTGGATCGTGGTCATCAGGCCACGCTCGATGCCGATCGTGTCGTTGAGGACCTTGGCCATCGGCGCGAGGCAGTTGGTCGTGCAGGACGCGTTCGAGATGACCGTGTGCTGGGCGGCGTCGTACAGGTTGTCGTTGACGCCCATCACGATCGTGATGTCCTCGTTCTTGGCCGGGGCCGAGATGATGACCTTCTTGGCGCCATTGTCGACGTGCACCTTGGCCTTGGTGGCGTCGGTGAAGAAGCCGGTCGACTCGATGACCACGTCCGCGCCGACGTCGCTCCACTTGAGGTTGGCCGGGTCGCGGTCGGCGAACGCCTTGAAGGTCTTGCCGCCCACCGTGATCTCGTCGGCGGTCGCCTTCACCTCGTGTGGCAGGCGGCCGAGGATCGAGTCGTACTTGAGCAGGTGGGCCAGCGTCGCGTTGTCGGTCAGGTCGTTGACGCCGACGATCTCGATGTCCGCGCCGGAGGCGAGGACCGCCCGGAAGAAGTTACGTCCGATACGGCCGAAGCCGTTGATGCCAACCCGGATGGTCACAGGTGGATCTCCTCGTTTCGGTCCGCCGGGTTTCGTCGACCGGCGGAGGGTTTACGCCGACCTCGTGCGTGAGCCGGCGAAACTGCGTTCGGCTGCCGCGCTCCCCCAAGCAGGGGCTCGGTGAGGTGACGCCGCGCCTGACTGGCGGTGCCACGGCGCGCATCGGCCGAGCTGCCGGCACCGTCGCCGTCAAGGAGACCCTATCCGAGACCATTGCCTTCCCCGGCAGCGGGTGGGTTGCACAAAAACCTCAAAAACTCTTTTATCGTACGCGTGCGGACAAGCCCCCGCCGCACCGCGCGGCCTCGGCGCGGGGCCGGGCCGCAGCGCGGCTTTCGCGTGTGGCGATGGCCGGGGCCGGAAAGCCGGCTCACCAGGCCCGGCAACCTCGGCGGGCGGTCAGCAGGCCATCATCTCGGGGGTGACGGCCGCCTCGGTGTCGGGGATGCCGAGGTCGCGGGCGCGCTTGTCGGCCAGCGCCAGCAGGCGGCGGATCCGGCCCGCGATCGCGTCCTTGGTCAGCGGCGGGTCGGCGAGCGCGCCCAGCTCCTCCAGCGAGGCCTGGCGATGCTCGAGACGCAGCCGGCCGGCCGAGGTCAGGTGGTTGGGCGCCTCGTCGGCGAGGATCTCCAGGGCCCGGGTCACCCGGGCGGCGGCGGCCACCGCGGCGCGGGCCGAGCGGCGCAGGTTGGCGTCGTCGAAGTTGGCCAGGCGGTTGGCGGTCGCCCGCACCTCGCGGCGCACCCGGCGCTCCTCCCAGGCCAGCACCGAGGCGTGCGCGCCGATCCGGGTCAGCAGCGCGGCGATCGCGTCGCCGTCCTTGATCACCACCCGGTCGACGCCGCGGACCTCGCGCTCCTTCGCCGTGATGCCGATCCGGCGGGCGGCGCCGCGCAGCGCGAGCGCGGCCTCCGGCCCGGGGCAGGTGATCTCCAGCGCGCTGGAGCGGCCGGGCTCGGTGAGCGAGCCGTGTGCCATGAACGCGCCGCGCCAGGCGGCCACCGCGCAGCACACGTTGGCCGAGACGACGTGTGGCGGCAGGCCACGCACCGGGCGGCCGCGCACGTCGAGCAGGCCGGTCTGGCGGGCCAGCGCCTCGCCGTCCTTGACGATCCGCACGATGTAGTGGCTGCCCTTGCGCAGGCCGCCACTGGCGAGCACGTGCACCTCGCTGGGGTACCCGTACACGTCGGCGATCTCCCGCCGCAGGCGGCGGGCCACCGCGCCGGTGTCGAGCTCGGCCTCGACCACCACCCGGCCGGACACGATGTGCAGCCCGCCGGCGAACCGCAGCAGCGACGCCATCTCCGCGCGGCGGCAGCACGGCTTGGGCACGTCGACCCGGCTCAGCTCGTCCTTGACCGCTGCCGTCATCGCCATCGTGTTGTCACCTCATGCGCCGGATCCGGAAAGTTCTTTGCCGCTGCGGTACTACGCCACTGCTTAACGAGCGGCGCCCAATACTGGCACCAGTGCAACGCCCAACGACTCAGGATCATGCCTGGGGCTGCCGTCCGCAACGGCCAACGGTGCCAAGATCAGCCGCGCGCCCAGCGATTCGGCCGCCTGATGCACCGGCTCGGGCTCGCCCACCCACTTCGCGTCGGCCAGCACGGTGTCCACCCGCAGGCCGGGCAGATACCAGCCCAGGGCGGCCAGATGGTCGGCCGCCGAGAGCCCCGAGGTCTCGTTGTCGGTGGCGAGGTTGAGCGTGACCAGCCGGCTGGCGGGGCTCGCCACGATCGCCTCGGCCAGGCCGGGCACGAGCAGGTGCGGCAGCACGCTCGTGTACCAACTGCCGGGACCGAACAGCAACCAGTCGGCGGCCCGGATCGCCTCGATCGCCTCGGGACAGGTCGGCGGGTCGGGCGGCGAGATGCGCACCGCCTCGACGTGGCCGAGCGCCACCGCCACCGCGTGCTGACCGCGCACGGTCACCACCTCGCCGGGCCGGGCCGGATCGGCGTCGCGCACGTCCGCCTCGATGCCCACCGCGTGCCGGGCCATCGGCAGCACCCGGCCTTGCGCCCCGACCATGGCCGCCGCGTGCTCCAGCGCGTGGACCGGGTCGCCGAGCATCTCCAGCAGCCCGAGCAGCAGCAGGTTGCCCACCGGATGCCCGGCCAGCGAGTCGTCCCCCGCGAACCGGTGCTGCATCAGCTGGGCGGTGCGCAGCCGGACCGGGTCGTCGCAGGCCAGCGCGCTCAGCGCCTGCCGCAGGTCACCGACGGGCAGCAACGCGTCCCGCTCGGCGAGCAGCCGGCCGCTGGAGCCCCCGTCATCGCCGACCGTGACGATCGCGGTGATGTCCAGGTCGATCTCGTCGGCGGCACGCCGCAGCCCCCGCAGCGCCGCGGCCAGCCCATGCCCGCCGCCGAACGCGACCACGCGGACCGCCGCCCCGCCGGCCCCAGACCGCGCCACCCCGCCGGCCCCCGGCCGCGCCACCCCGCCGGCCCCCGGCCGCGCCACCTGGCCAGCGACCGGCCGCGCCACCCCGCCGGCCCCCGGCCGCGCCGCCCCAGGTCGCGCGGCCGTCACTCCCGCCCCAGGTCGCGGTGCGAGGTGTGTGCGGAGAGGCGCTGGTCGCGCAGCTGGGTGGTCAGCTCCTCGGCGATCGCGACGCTGCGGTGCTTGCCACCGGTGCAGCCGACGGCGACGGTCAGGTAGCGCTTGCCCTCACGCTCGAAGCCCGGCGCCGTGGCCGCGATGAGCTCGGCGTAGGTATTCACGAAGGCGTCGGCGCCCTCCTGGTCGAGCACGTACCTGCTGACCGACTCCTCGAGGCCGGTGTGGTCGCGCAGCGCGGGCACCCAGAACGGGTTGGGCAGGAACCGGGCGTCCAGCACGTAGTCGGCGTCCGGCGGCAGGCCGTACTTGAAGCCGAAGGACAGCACCGTGATCCGCAGCCGGCGCACGTCCTCGCCGCCGAACAGCTCCTCGACCCGGCGGCGCAGCTGGTTCACGTTCAGGTGGCTGGTGTCGATGATGACGTCGGCCTGCTCGCGGGCCTCGGCGAGCAGCTTCCGCTCGGCCGCGATGCCGTCGGCCAGCCGGCCGTCGCCCTGCAGCGGGTGCGAGCGGCGCACCGACTCGAAGCGCCGGATCAGCACCTCGTCGTCGGCGTCGACGAAGACCACCCGCGGCGAGAAACCGCGCTCCCGGAGCGCGAGGATGGCACCGGCCAGGTCGGTCGAGAAGGCCCGGCTGCGCACGTCGAGGACCATCGCCGTACGCCGGGCGGCGCCGCCGGCCTCGAAGGCGAGCTGCGCCATGTCGAGCATCAGCGCCTGCGGCAGGTTGTCGACCACGTAGAAGCCGACGTTCTCCAGGGCGCGGGCCACCGTGCTGCGCCCGCCGCCGGAAACGCCGGTCACCACCACCAGGTCGGTGGTCACCTCGTCCGGATCCACCGCCCCGCCGGCGGCCAGGTCGGGGTACTCCGGCAACGACTCAGTCACGAACGCCTCCCGCGTCGCACAGCCCGCACATCGTCGAGCGGACACAACATCCTAGGCCAGAACGACGCCGCCAAGCCGACGAGGCACGGCGGCCACCGTTCCGGTACCAGTTCCAACAACCGCGGCGCCCCGCCTACTCCGGGCCACCCCCGGCCACGTCGTCCACAGCGTCCTCCGGGCCGGCGTTCGCGATGGAGGCGGCGCTCTCAGTGGAGGCGGCGCTCCCGGCAGCGGCAACACTCGCCGGCGCCGCAACGCTGCCGGCAGTGGCAAGACCTTCGTCCGGCGCGACGTTGCCGGGCGGCGCGCCGTCCCCTGGCGCGACACCGCCGCCGGCCGCAACGCTCCCGCCGGCCGCAACGCTCCCGCCGGCCGCAACGCTCCCGGCCGCCGCAACGCTCTCGGCGGGCGCTGCCTTTTCCATGGCCACAGTGCTCTCCGTTGCCATCGCGGCCTCGACCGCGGACGTCTTCACGGAAGCGGGCGGCGGCAGGCTCGCACCGGCTCGGGCGCGGGTGGCCCCGGCTCGCGTGCGGCCCGCGCCGCCGGGTGGGACGGCACCCGGCTCGGCCGGTGGCTTCTCCTCGGCCGCGGGCGGGTTGAGCGCGGCGAGCAGCGTCTCGGCGGTGCGGCGGCCGATGCCCGGCACCTCGGTGATCTCCTCCGGGGTCGCGGCGGCGAGACGCTTGAGCGAGCCGAAGTGCCGCAGCAACGCCTTGCGGCGGGTCTCCCCCAGCCCGGGGATGCTGTCGAGCGCCGAACCGGTCATCCGCTTGGACCGGCGCTGCCGGTGGAACGTGATGGCGAACCGGTGCGCCTCGTCGCGGGCCCGCTGCAACAAATAGAGCGCCTCGGACGTGCGCGGCAGGATCACCGGGAAGTCCTCGCCGGGCAGCCAAACCTCCTCGAGGCGCTTGGCCAGCCCGCACAGCGCCACGTCGGTGATGCCCAGCTCGGCGAAGACCTCGGCGACCGCGTTGACCTGCGGCTGCCCGCCGTCCACGACGACCAGCTGCGGCGGGTAGGCGAACCGCCGCGGCTTGCCGGTGAGCGGGTCGATGCCCGGCAGATCATTGGTGGCCAGCCCGTCCGGGTCGTCCCCCAAGCCCGCCACGCCGCCGTGCTCGCCCCCCAAGCCCGCCACGCCGCCCTGCTCGCCCCCCAAGCCCGCCACGCCGCCGTGCTCGCCCTCCAAGCCGGCCACCCCGCCGTGCTGGCCACTCAATCCCGGCCCGCCGCCGCGCGAGCCACTCGGGCCCAGCTCGCCGCCGGGCTCGTCCCCCGTGCCCGGCTCCCGGCCGTGGTCGTGGCCGGCGCCGTGCAACAGCTCGTCGGCCTCGTCGTCGGCCGCGTCGGACTCCGGGCGATCGCGCGGGGCGTCCGCGCCCGGACGCGCCCGATAGCGGGCGAACCGGCGTCGCATCACCTCGGTCATCGCCGACAGGTCGTCCATCCCGCTGCCGTCGGGGTTGCCCCGCACCGCGAACCGCCGGTATTCGCTCTTGCGCGCCAGCCCGTCCTCGAAGACCACCATGGACGCCACCACGTCGGTCCCCTGAATCTGCGACACGTCGAAGCACTCGATCCGCAGCGGCGCCGTCTCCATCCCCAGGGCCTCGGCGATCTCGTCGAGCGCCTTGCTGCGGGTGGTCAGGTCGCCGGCCCGGCGCAGCTTGTGCCGCTGCAGCGACTCCCCCGCGTTGCGCGCCACGGTCTCGAGCAGCGCCCGCTTGTCGCCGCGGTGCGGCACCCGCAGGTGCACCCGGCTGCCGCGGTGCTGGGAGAGCCAGTCGGCGAGCGCGTCGGCGTCGTCGGGCAGGGCCGGCACGAGCAGCTCGCGCGGCACGTCGCCCTCGCCGTGCTCGCCACCGTACGTCTGCGAGCAGAAGTGGTGCACGAGGTCGCCGGTGGTCAAATCCTCCACCTTTTCGACGACCCAGCCGCGCTGGCCGCGCACGCGCCCGTCGCGTACGTGAAAAACCTGGACCGCGGCCTCGAGCGGATCCTCGGCGAAGGCCACGACGTCGGCGTCGGTGCCGTCGCCGAGCACCACCGTCTGCTTTTCCATCGCCCGGCGCAGCGCGGCGATGTCGTCGCGCAGCCGGGCCGCCCGCTCGAACTCGAGCTCCTCGGAGGCCTGCATCATCTCGCGCTCGAGCCGCTTGACGAACGTGTCGGTGCGGCCGGCCATGAAGTCGCAGAAGTCGTCGACGATCGCCCGGTGCTCCTCGGCGCTGACCTGCCCGACGCAGGGGGCCGAGCACTTGCCGATGTATCCCAGCAGGCAGGGGCGGCCGATCTGGCCGGCCCGCTTGAACACGCCGGACGAGCAGGTGCGCGCCGGGAACACCCGCAGCAGCAGGTCGAGGGTCTCCCGGATGGCCCAGGCGTGCGAATACGGCCCGAAATAGCGCACGCCCTTGCGCTTGGCGCCCCGCATCACCTGCAGGCGCGGATATTCCTCGTTGAGGGTGACGGCGAGGAACGGATACGACTTGTCGTCGCGGTACTTGACGTTGAAGCGCGGGTCGAACTCCTTGATCCAGGAGAACTCGAGCTGCAGCGCCTCGACCTCGGTGCCGACCGTGACCCAGTCCACACTGCCGGCCGTGGTCACCATCTGCTGCGTGCGAGCGTGCAGCGACCAGGTGTCGGCGAAGTAGGAATTCAAGCGATTCCGCAGGTTCTTGGCCTTGCCGACGTAGATGACGCGGCCGGCCGGGTCGCGGAAGCGATAGACGCCGGGTGACTCCGGAATGGTCCCTGGCGCCGGGCGATAGGTCGACGGGTCTGGCACGGGGTCAACACTAGTGCGGGGGACTGACATGATTGTCCGACCGGAGGTCCGTCGCCGCCGCCACGGCCTCGGACCTCCGGCCCCGCCCGGCGTTACGCCTTGACGATGTTCTCGCCGTCCACCTTGACCTTGGTCTCGGTGAGCGGCTTGGTGGCCGGCCCGGCGGTCGGCGCGCCGGTCTCGATGGAGAACCTGCTGCCGTGGCACGGACAGGTGATCTGGCCGCCGTCGACCTTGCTGACGTCGCAGCCCTGGTGGGTGCAGACCTTGCTGAACGCCCGGTACTGGCCGGCCCTGGGCTGGGTGATCACGAAGTCGGCCGTGATGATGCCGCCGCCCTGGGGAATGTCGGCGGTCGTGGCGAGCGCGCTGCCGCCGGTCGAGCCGCCCCCGTCGGAGCCACCGCTGTCGCCGCCCGCCTTCGCCGCCTCGCTGCCGGCCGGCGCGGGGTCGTTGGTGAAGCCGCTGCCGTTGGGGTTGGTGCTGCTGGTGGTGGTGCCGCAGGCGGCCAGGACGGCCGTGGCGCCGACCGCGCCGGCGCCGAGCAGGACGAGGCGGCGCGGGGAGCCCGGGCCCGGACGCCCCGGCTGAACCGGCTCCTCGGCGGGAAGCTCGGTGTCGGTCGTCGTCTGCACGTCTGTCATCGGTTGCCCTCCAGTACAAGGTCCGCGTGACGGGTCACGCGGCGTCGCAGTTGATTACGCGGCCGCGGCGATGCCGGTTCATCGATCCGGCTGTGACTCTGCTGGGAGATCAGACCGTAGCCTTCGCGCGGGCCCGGGTCGAGCGGGGCTTCGCCGTCCCGTTGGCCTTGGCCGCGGCGGCGCCGTTCGCCCTCGCCGCGCGGGCGACCGCGTCGGGCGCGCCGGCCGGCTTGCCGTCCAGGCCCAGCGAATGCCGCAGGAACGCGCCGGTGTGGCTCTCGGCCACCTCGGCCACCTCCTCGGGCCGGCCGGTGGCCAGCACGAGACCGCCCTTGCTGCCGCCCTCGGGGCCCATGTCGACGATCCAGTCGGCCGTCTTGATCACGTCGAGGTTGTGCTCGATGGTGATCACCGTGTTGCCCTTGTCGACCAGGCCGTTGAGCACCAGCAGCAGCTTGCGGATGTCCTCGAAGTGCAGGCCGGTGGTCGGCTCGTCGAGCACGTAGACGGTGCGGCCGGTCGACCTCTTCTGCAACTCGGACGCCAGCTTGACGCGCTGCGCCTCGCCGCCGGAGAGGGTCGGCGCGGGCTGGCCGAGCCGGACGTAGCCGAGACCGACGTCGACCAGCGTCTTGAGGTGCCGGTGGATCGCCGGGATCGCCTCGAAGAAGCCGGACGCCTCCTCGATCGGCATCTCCAGCACCTCGGAGATCGTCTTGCCCTTGTAGTGCACCTCGAGCGTCTCCCGGTTGTACCGGGCGCCCTTGCAGACCTCGCACGGGACGTACACGTCGGGCAGGAAGTTCATCTCGATCTTGATGGTGCCGTCGCCGGCGCAGTTCTCGCAGCGGCCGCCCTTGACGTTGAACGAGAACCGGCCCGGGCCGTACCCGCGGACCTTGGCCTCGGTGGTCTCGGCGAAGAGCTTGCGGATGTTGTCGAACACGCCCGTGTACGTCGCCGGGTTGGACCGCGGGGTGCGCCCGATCGGCGACTGGTCGACCCCCACCACCTTGTCGACGTGCTCGAGGCCGGTGACCCGGGTGTGCCGGCCGGGCACCATGCGAGCGCCGTTCACCTGGTTGGCCAGCACCGTGTAGAGGATGTCGTTGACCAGCGTGGACTTGCCCGAGCCGCTGACCCCGGTGACCGCGACGAACTGCCCGAGCGGGAACTCGACCGTGAGGCCGCGCAGGTTGTGCTCGCGGGCGCCCTCGACCACCAGCTCGCGGCCCTTGGTCTGCGGGCGGCGGGTGCGCGGGGTCGGGATCGACTTGCGGCCGGACAGGTAGGCGCCGGTCGGCGACTTCTGGTTTTTCAGCAGGCCCTCGACCGAGCCGCTGTGCACGATGTGCCCGCCGTGCTCGCCGGCCCCCGGGCCGATGTCGACGATCCAGTCGGCCGTCCGGATCGTGTCCTCGTCGTGCTCGACCACGATCAGCGTGTTGCCCAGATTTTTCAGCCGCACCAGGGTCTCGATCAGCCGGTGGTTGTCGCGCTGATGCAGGCCGATCGACGGCTCGTCCAGCACGTACAACACGCCGACCAGGCCGGAACCGATCTGGGTGGCCAGCCGGATGCGCTGCGCCTCGCCGCCGGAGAGCGTGCCGGCGCCGCGGTCGAGCGAGAGGTAGTCGAGGCCGACGTCGACCAGGAAGCGCAGCCGGGCGTTGATCTCCTTGAGCACCCGCTCGGCGATCATCTTTTGCCGGTCGTCGAGCTCGATGGTCGACAGCAGCTCGGCGCAGTCGCCCACCGACAGGTTGCAGACCTCGGCGATGCTCTTGCCGGCGATGGTCACCGCCAGCACCTCGGGCTTGAGCCGGGCGCCGCCGCACACCGGGCACGGCACGTCCCGCATGTAGCCCTCGTACTTGTCGCGGGACCAGTCGCTCTCGGTGTCGCTGTGCCGGCGCTCGATCCACTGCACCACGCCCTCGAAGCCGGTGTAGTAGGAGCGCTCGCGGCCGTACTTGTTGCGGTAGCGGACGTGGACCTGGTCCTCCGCCCCGTACAAAATCGTCTTCTGCGCCCGGGCCGGCAGCGCCCGCCACGGGGTGTCGACCGAGAACTTCTCGGCCTCGGCGAGCGCCTCGAGCAGCCGCAGGAAGTACTCCATGGTCTGGCCCCCGGACCACGGCTGGATCGCGCCCTCGCGGATGCTGCGCTCCTCGTCCGGGATGATCAGCTCGGGATCGACCTCCTTCTTGGTGCCGAGGCCGGTGCACTCGGGGCAGGCGCCGTAGGGCGCGTTGAAGGAGAAGACCCGGGGCTCGAGGTCCTCGATCGCCAGCGGGTGGTCGTTGGGGCAGGCCAGGTGCTCGGAGAAGCGGCGCTCGCGGGCCGGGTCGTCCTCGGGCAGATCGACGAAGTCGAGCAGCACGATGCCGCCGGCCAGGCCGAGGGCGGCCTCGACCGAGTCGGTCAGGCGCTGTTTGCTGGACGCCTTGACGCTGAGCCGGTCGATCACCACCTCGATGGTGTGCTTCTCCTGCTTCTTCAGCTTGACCGCGTCGTCGCCGAGAAAATCGGTGAGCGGGTGCACGACGCCGTCGACCCGGGCCCGGGCGTAGCCCTTGGACTGCAGCTCGGCGAAGAGATCGACGTACTCGCCCTTACGGCCGCGGATGACCGGGGCGAGCACCATGAAGCGGGTGCCCTCGTCCATCGCGAGCACGCGGTCGACGATCTGCTGCGGCGTCTGCTTGCTGATCCGCTCGCCGCAGACCGGGCAGTGCGGGATGCCGGTGCGGGCGAAGAGCAGGCGCAGGTAGTCGTAGACCTCGGTGATGGTGCCGACCGTCGAGCGCGGGTTGCGCGAGGTCGACTTCTGGTCGATCGACACCGCGGGCGACAGGCCCTCGATGAAGTCGACGTCGGGCTTGTCCATCTGCCCGAGGAACTGCCGCGCGTACGACGAGAGGGACTCGACGTAGCGCCTCTGACCCTCCGCGAAGATCGTGTCGAACGCGAGGCTGGACTTGCCCGAGCCGGACAGCCCGGTGAAGACGATCATCGCGTCGCGGGGCAGGTCGAGGTTGACGTCGCGCAGGTTGTGCTCGCGCGCGCCTCGAATGATCAAACGGTCGGCCACCAGCCAGCCTCTCCGTACATGTGTATGAAACGAGCCGCGGCCACTCTAGCCATGGGGTACGACAAGTTTTCGCCGGAACCGGCCCGCCCAGGTGCAGCGCCTGACACATCACGCACATTCCCGCACTTCAGGCAGGCGTCCCTCACTCGGCCGGGGGAACCGGAAGATAGCGTACGTCCCACACGTCGACCCCGCCGATGAGCTGCGGCCGGCCCAGCATGTCGACCAGGGTGTCGCGCAGCGCCGGCCCGTTGCGGCTGTTCGGGACGAGCACGACGACCGCCGCCCGCCAGAAGATCAGGTCTCCGGTGATCTTGACCCGGTCGCTGTCGGTCAGCACCGGCCGCAGCCCGTACTCGCGCACCTGCCACAGCAGGTCGGAGGTGAACCGGCGGGGCGCGTTCCACGAGCCGGTGCGGTCGGCCGGCGGGTTCACCGGCCCCATGAAGTAGCCGCGCGGCGACCTGTACTCCAGCCCCGAGAGCGCCGCCCAGCGGATGCCGGCCCGCCCGGTGGTGACCTCGGGCAGCGGCACGGTGACCAGGGTGCGGTCGGCGGGGACGTACTGCCGCCAGGCGCCCTGGGTGAGGAAGGCCGGCAGCGGGTCGGCGGCGACCACCGGCAGCGGTTTGGGGGCGAGCGGGACCAACGCGAGCACCAGGCCCACCTGGAACCATCGCCGCCGCGCCGACGCCGGCCAGGCCAGGGCCCGGTCGGTGGCCAGCGCCACCAGCACGCCGGCGACCGTCGCGGTGACCATGGCGAACCGGGTCACGCTCACGAGATCGATGATCGGCACGTGGCTGACCAGGCCGAACGGCAGCGGGATGCCGGTGTCGTGCCCGGCCGCTCGCAGCCGGGTGCCCATCGAGACGACCAGCAGCACGAGGCCGGCGATCGCCGCGGCGCGGGCCGCGACGTGCCGCCACAGCACCACCGCCGACACCACGATCATCACCAGGCCGGCCGGGCCGAAGAACGTGTTGTCCTCGGTCGCGCTCACGCTCAGGTGCCGGGTCAGCGCCGCGTTGCCGGCCAGCGACTGCCGGGCGAACGCACCCAGCGAGAGCAGGTCGGTGACGTATTTGTCGGGCAGGAACGGCTGGCCTTGATACCAGCCCGGCCCCCGGAACTGGTAGTACAGCGGGTAGGCGAGCACGGCGATCGCGGTCGAGGCCGCGACGCCGAGGCCGGCCAGGAAGTGCCGCGCGTCGCTCCGGGCGCGTGCGGGCGCCATTGCCGCGTACGCGACGACGAAAGCGCCCAGCGTGAGCGCGGTGAACAGCAGCGTCTCCTCGTTGACGAAGACCTGCAGCACGATCAGCAGCCCCAGCGACACCCCGCCGCGCACGGCCCGCCCGGGCTCGCGCAGCCGCAGCACCTGCCAGACGATGAACGGCGTCACGAACTGGCTGACGAAGTTCACGTGCCCGTTCGCGTGCGACACCATGGCCGGCGCGAAGCCGCACCACAGCCCGCCGATCCAGGCCGCGACCCGGCGCTCGACCAGGTGCCGGGAGAGCACCCAGTACCAGGCCGCGGCGGTGCCGAAGAGCCCGCACGTCAGCGCCAGCACCACCGACACGCCCGGGCCGAGGAAGTGGGTGATCGGCGCGAACGGGAGGCTGATCGCCAGGACGGACGTGTTGGCCATCATGTTCACGCCGTCCGGCACGTTCATCCGGCTGTCGAAGAACGGGTTCGCGCCGTGGAACAGCACCCGCTCGCCGTGCGCCAGGAAGTACATGAAGACGCCGTGGTCGTCGTCGTTGCTGGCCAGCACCCGGCCGTCCGGGTCGATCCAGAGCCGGAGCATCACCAGCACGGCCAGCGCCGCGTAGCTCAGCAGCGCCCAGAGGCCGGCTCGCCGCCGTGGCCCGGCCGGGGCCGGAGTCTCCTTGTCGGGGGCGAGCCGGGGCACGACCTCGTCCACCGCACGCATCGGGGCAGTCTATCCGCGCCGCCTCCGATGCCCGGCCGCCGCGGCCTGGCGGGCCCGCCGGCGAGCGGTCTCGATCTCGACCTCGTGGCGCAGTTTGCGCCAGCTGGCCAGCCGCCGCGGCGCCAGCGACCCGTTCGCCAGGGCGGCGGCGACCGCGCAGCCCGGCTCGGCGCCGTGGTGGCAGTCGCCGAAGCGGCAGTGCGCGGCCAGCTCGGCGATGTCGGCGAAGGCGCGGTCGAGGCCCTCGGCGGTGTCCAGCAGGCCGACGCCGCGGATGCCCGGGGTGTCGAGCACCGCTCCGCCGCCCGCCAGCGGCACGAGGTTGCGGTAGGCGGTGGTGTGCCGCCCCTTGCCGTCCGCGTCGCGGATCGCCTGAACCGGCATCACGGCCGCGCCGGCCAGGGCGTTCACCAGCGTCGACTTGCCCGCCCCGGAACGGCCCAGCAGAGCCAGGGTGCGCCCGCCCTCGACGTACGATCGCAATCTCTCGACGCCGGGCGTGCCCCGCACGCTCACCGCGACCACCGGCACACCCGGCGCCAGCTCCGCGACCTGGCGAGCGATCGCGTCGGGATCGGCCGCCGTGTCCGATTTGCTGAGCACCAGCAGGGGTTTCGCACCCGATTCCCAGGCCAGGGCCAGCAACCGCTCGATCCGGGCGTCGTCGGGCTCGGGGTGGATCGGCTCCACCACCGCGATCGTGTCCATGTTGGCGGCCAGCAGCTGGCCGGTGGAGTCCTTGTCGGAGGTGCGGCGGATCAGCGCGGTACGCCGCGGCAGCACCACCTCGAGCGTCACCCGGCGGTCCGGCCAGCGGCGGGTCACCACCCAGTCGCCGGCGCAGGGCAGATTGACCGGGTCGCCCGCGGCGCCCAGCAGCACGCTGCCGGAGAGGCTGGCGCGGAGGACGCCGGCGTCGCCGAGCACGGTGCAGAAGCCGCGGTCGGCGCGCAACACGCGGGCCGGGGCGGCGTCGGGGCGGTCGAATCGACGGTACGCGGATGCGAGGGAGTCGTCCCAGCCGAGCCGGGACAGGTCGTGCGACATGAGAACCCTTTGCGGGACGGGAGGGCGCCTGGCCGGGCGGTCAGGCGTCGCCCTCCGGGTGAAGGGACGCGGAATTCACGAACAGCACGGTCCCCACCTCCTCCGCGGGTCGGATCGGCGCGTCTGGCACAGACGGTACGGTCACGACTACCCGAGCGAAAGCGAATTTGATGTCGATAGGGTGGGCCCGTGACGATGGATCCGCTCGTTCTGCTCACCGACGTCGACCGCGCCACCGAAAACCTGTTACGCACGGCGGCCGATCTCGATCCGGCGGTGGTCGGGGCGCCGTCGCTGCTGCCCGGCTGGACGGTCGGGCACGTGCTGACCCACGTCGCGCGCAACGCCGACGCGTACACGAATCTGCTGACCTGGGCCCGCACCGGCATCGAGACCCCGCCCTACGCGTCGCCGGAGGCGCGCGACGCGGCGATCGCCGAGGGCGCCGGCCGGCCGCTGCGCGACCAGATCGAGGACATCCGGGCCGCCCACGAGCGGTTCGCCGACGCCGGCGCCGCGATGCCCGCCCAGGCGTGGACCTTCTATCTCGAGCACATCAAGCAGCCCGCGGCCGGCGTGCCGTGGTCGCGGCTGCGCGAGGTCGAGGTGCACCACGTCGACCTCGCCCAGGGCTACGGCCCGGCGGACTGGTCGGACGCGTTCGCGCTGCGGTTGCTGCGCGAGATCGTGAGCACCGCCCGCGACGACTTCCCGCCGATGATCCTGCGTCCGTTCGGCATCGATCACCCGTTGACCATCGGCGCCGCCGACGACGCGCCGGTCGTCGGCGGACCGACGAAATCCCTGGCCGCGTGGCTCGCCGGCCGCGGCGACGGCGCCGACCTGACCGTCTCGCCGGACGGCGAGCTCCCGACCCCAGCGAGGTGGAAGTGACCATGGCCTACACCGGAGACGTCACCCGCGGCGGCGCGCCCGCCGTCCGCACGCTCGGCCACCTGACCATCACGAAGGTCTCGGTCGGCCCGATGGACAACAACGCCTACCTGCTGCGCTGCGGCGACGAGCAGCTGCTGATCGACGCCGCCAACGACGACGACACGCTGGTGTCGCTGATCGGCCAGACCGGGCTGGCCACGGTCGTCACCACCCACCGGCACGGCGACCACTGGCAGGCCCTCGAGGACGTGATCGAGGCGACCGGCGCCCGCTCCCTGGCCCACGCCGACGACGCCGGCGAGATCCCGGTGGTCACCGACACGGTCGCCGAGGGCGACACGGTCACGGTCGGCGACTGCTCGCTCGAGGTGATCCACCTGGTCGGGCACACGCCGGGCTCGATCGCATTGCTCTACCAAGACCCCGAGGGCCACGGCCACCTCTGGACCGGCGACAGCCTGTTCCCCGGCGGCCACGGCAAGACCACCACCCTCGAGGACCACACGACGCTGATGGACGACCTCGAGGCAAAGGTGTTCGGCCGGCTCGGCGACGACACGTGGTTCTACCCGGGCCACGGCCGCGACTCGACCTTGGGCGCCGAGCGGCCCCACCTGGCGGAGTGGCGAACCCGCGGCTGGTGACCCGTCCCATTGACCACCCGATGAGCGTCCAGGTGACCACGCAACCTCCGGCCAAATGACCGTTGATCATGCTTCTGGGGCACACTGAAGCCATGCCCGGCCTCTGTACGGGACAGCAGACCCTGCCGTTCGGCGAGAAGATCCGGGCTGTGCCGCTCGACGCGCTGTGGCGCCTGGCGCCGTGAGAAGGAACGCCCCCGCCCGCCGAACCGGCTGGTGAGGGCGTTCCCCGGCGCAATGTCCGTCAGCCGCGCCCCTGCACCGCCCCCGGCAGCACGTGAATGCCGGCCCCGAACTCCACCATCGCGGCGTCCGACCAGCCCCGGGCATCCCAGATCTGCACCAGCATCCAGATGCCGTTCGGCTGCTTGACCCACAGGTTCTTGCCGTGGTCGGTGCCGAGCCCCTGGTTGATCACGCCGGGCTTGCCGCCGACCTGGACCGCGGTGCCGGTCGGGGTGTCGGTGGCGTCCTGGGACTGCAGCATGATGGCGATCTTGTCGACGAAGCTGTCCGGGTTCTTGTCCTTGGCGCCGACCGGCGCGATGGTCAGCGACGCGGCGCTGACCCCCTGGACCTCCCAGCCGGCGGGCACCTTGTCGATCGTGAAGCCCTTGGGCTGCTCGCCGCGGTAGGCGACCAGCTGCGTGCTCACCACCGCCGGCGCCGCGACGACCGGCGCGTTGTCGTGGGACGGGCCGGCGCCGGCGCCGTACGCGATCGCCGCCGCAAGCGCGGCCACCGCGAACACCGAAGCTCCCGCCCCCCGCACGGCGCGGCGGCGCCGCAGGGCGCGGCGGCCACGGGCCACGTCCTGATCAGCCTCGGCGGGCGAGGGCGCCGACACCGGCCCGGCAATCTCGTCGAATCGGTCGTGCAGGTCCATCATCGGGTCACTCCTGTCAGGGGAATCTCGGTCTCGCCCAGAACGCCGCGGAGCCGTTCGAGGGCCCGCGCGGTCTGGCTCTTCACCGTTCCCTCGGTGCACCCGAGGGCGTCGGCGGTGTCGGCGACGTCGAGGTCGTAGAAGTAGCGGAACACCAGCGCGGCCCGCATCTTCGGTGGCAGTTCCCGCAGCGCCGCCCGCAACCGGTCGCTCTGGTCGTCAGCCCCGGAAGCCCCCAAAGTCCCGGCGGCCACGAACGGCCGGTCCGGCAACTCCGCGACGGTGCGCTCGTGGCGGCGCCACCACCGACGGCGTTCGTCGGTCAGCGCGTTCACCAGCGTCCGGCGCAGGTAGCCCTCGGGGTTGCCGGCCTTCCGGAACGACGGCCAGGCAACGTAGAGCTTGGTCAGGGTGGACTGGACCAGATCCTCGGCGAGGTGACCGTCACCCGCCGTCAGCAGCGTGGCCGTGCGCACCAATTGGGCGCGGTGGCCGAGCACGAAGCTGTGGAACTGCTCGTCTCGCTCTGTCTTCACGTGCCCTCCTTCGCTCTCACGGTCCCCTGACGATTCACCGCCCCCACGAGGTTGCATGAGACGCACAGAAAGAAGCGACCGCCGGTGTGATCATCACCAGCGGTCGCAAACCGGCAAAATGGTCAGGCGGGCTCGGGCACCTCACCGGGCACCTCACCGGGCACCTCATCCGGCGCCTCACCGGGCGCCGGCGGTTCGGGTTCCGGCTCGATCGGGGCCGGCGGCAGCGGAGCCGGCGCGTCCGGCTCCAGCTCACCCGGGTCGTCCGGGATCGGCGCGCCCGGGTCCAGCGGCGGATAGCGGTCGGGATCGATCTTCAGACTTGCCATGTCCGCTGGTTACCCCGACCGGGTCGGCACCATTCATCCGGTTCGCGCATGATGTGACCATGACGTATCCGCCACCGCTTTACCACGGCGACTCCGGCGAGGTCAGCGCCGTCTACCGGCCTGCCGCCACCGAGCCCGAGCTCGTCTACCGCAACGGCACCAAGGTCCACTACCTCTCCACCGGCGCCGCGACCGGTGGGCTGTTCGGCATCTACCGCTGGGAGTGCGGCCCCGGCGTGACCGGCCCCGATCCGCACTTCCACCAGACCATCACCGAGTCGTTCTACATCCTGTCCGGCAGCATGCGCATCTACAACGGCGAGCGCTGGATCGACACCGAACCCGGCGACTGGGTGCACGTCCCGGCCGGCGGCATCCACGGCTTCAAGAACGAGTCGGGCGAACCGGCGTCAATGCTGCTGCACTTCTCCCCCGGCGCCCCGCGCGAGGGCTACTTCGAGGGATTGGCGCACCTGTCGGAAATGTCCGACGACGAGCGCACCGCGTTCTACCTCGAGCACGACAACCACTGGCTCTAATTCAAAGGCCATCTTTCGCGTACGCCTTCGTGAGCGCTCCCCAAGCGCGCACGAGTGCGGGCCGCCCCGCCGAGCCAACGCCTCTTCGCGACGGGCAGCTGGGCGGCCCAACCGGGCCGGCGCCTGCTCACTACGGGCGGCTCGGCTGACCGCCGGGCGGCTGAGCCGGCCGGCCGGACCGGCTCCTACTGACCACCGGGCGGCTGCGCGGCCACAAACGGCGTGTCCTTGTCGATTTTGCCAATCTTCGCGGCGCCGCCCGGTGAGCCCAGGTCCTCGAAGAACTCGTAGTTGGCGTTCGTGTAGTCCTTCCACTGCTCCGGGACGTCGTCCTCGTAGAAGATCGCCTCGACCGGGCAGACGGGCTCGCACGCCCCGCAGTCGACGCACTCGTCGGGGTGTATGTAGAGCATCCGATTGCCCTCGTAGATGCAGTCGACCGGGCATTCCTCCACGCATGCCCTGTCGAGCACATCCACGCAGGGCTCGGCGATGATGTAGGTCATGCTTGCAATGTAGAACAGGCCGCTAGAGCGCCTCCACCACGCGTGCGGACTCGACCGGGATCGAGAACATGGGGAAGTCGTAGGCGATGGCGTTGTCGTGTTCCTCGGGCGAGGTCGCCGCCGTGCAGTCGGTCAGCGTGATCACCCGGTAGCCGTTCTCGTATGCGCTGCGCATCGTCGACTCGACGCAGCAGTTGGTCAGGAAGCCGCCGATGATCACGGTCTCGATGCCCTTGCTGCGCAGGATGAAGTCGAGGTTGGTGCTCGCGAAAGTGTCGAGGCCACGCTTACCCTCGATCACGATGTCACCCTCAGCGGGAGTCAGACGATCGACGATGGCCGCGCCCCAGGTGCCCTTCACGAAGGCATTGCCGTCGACGACGCCCTTCAAGATCCCGTACGGATGCCGCGAGAGCTCGCCGTATCCGGGGGCGAACGTGATCGGCGCGTGCATGATGGTCACGCCCGCGGCCCGGGCCGCCTCGACCAGAGCCACCGTCTTGTCCAGCATGCCGGTCTTCTCCATGACCGGCGCCACGGCGTCATGCAGCACGCCGCCGTCGGTGGTGAACTCGTTCTGATACTCGATCAGCACGACCGCGGTCTTCGCCGGGTCGAGTCGCAACGCCTCCGACATGCCTACCTCCTGTGGCCATGGTCACTGCCTCTCAAACAAACACGCTGCGCCGCGCCGGGCAACCCCTTCACGTCGCGCACCCCGTTTCGAGCGGCCCGGTTTCGGCGCCCGGTTTCCGCGCGGCCCGGTTGCAGGGCGGCCTGGTTGCAGGGCGGCCTGGTTGCAGGGCGGCCCGGTTGCAGGGCGGCCCGGTTGCAGGGCGGCCCGGTTGCAGGGCGGCCCGGTTGCAGGGCGGCCCGGTTGCAGGGCGGCCCGGTTGCGGGGCGGCCCAGGTTTCCGGGCGGCCGACCCCCGGAGCGCCCGGCCTCCGAACCGCCGGACCGCCCGGCGACCGCCCGGCTGCCGGACCGCCGGACCGCCGGAGCGCCCGACCCCCGACCGCCGGACCGCCCGGCGACCGCCCGGCGACCGCCCGGCCGCTGGACCGCCCGACCGCCCGGCGGGAAGCAACTCGTAGCAGCGGTCCCACCGAGTCGTGCCGGAACACCGGGCCGTCCCGGCACTCAGCCGTCGAACGGATTGACCACCCGCACCCCGGTCCGCTCGAAGTCGGCGACGTTGCGGGTAGCCAAGGTGAGTCGGTGCACCTTGGCGGTGGCCGCGATCAGCCCGTCAACCGGCGACACCTGCCCGGCACCCGCGATGCGGCCCCATTCCGCGGCGACATCCAGGGTGACGGGCAGGATCCGGTCGGCATACGCCCCCAGCAGGCCCGCGTGCCATGCTTCGAGCAACTCGGCCCGCCGCGGCTCCCGGCGCCGCAGGAGCTCGATCCCCTTACGGATCTCGCCCACCACCAAAACGCTGAGGTACACCTCGGCATTCGAGGCGACGAGCCGCTCCAGCCATGCCACGACCCGGCGATCAGGCGACCGCCTTTGCGGCTCGGACAAGACGTTGGTGTCCAGCAGATACGACACCATCAATCGAACAGGTCCTCGTCGCGCCGCCGGCCGCGGTCTCGTTCGAGGTGGAAGTCGTCGTCGAGAGCCGCGCCCTCCGCGGGCCGCTTCAACAGGTATTCCACCAGGGTCGGCTGTTGGTCCTCGTCACGAAGTCGCCGATACTCCGTCATGGTCATCACCACTGCAATCTCCTCGCCGTGCCGGGTGACTATCTGCGGCTCACCCGTCGCCGCGGCCCGGAGCAACTCGCTGAAGCGCTGTTTCGCCTCTTGAACCTGCCAGCGCATGCCTCAATCCCCAGTCGAACAAATCCCTGTCGCATCGAACTCCACCGCACCAAAAGCGCTGAACTCCTGTCCAGACTGTCTAGACCGTATCACCCCCCGAGCCGGCGCCCCAGCCCCTCTGCCCACAGCAGAAGCGGTCGATGCCGGGTGCTGCCCTCGCTAGGCTGGCCCCAACGGATGGAGGTATCGGTGAATCTGCGACACGATCCGATGCGCTGGGGCCAGCCGCCGCACCACTCACCCGAGCCGTGGCCGCCGCCGCATCCGGGCGCCGGCCCCGCCCTGCCTGGCTGGCTCGAGGAGCGCCTGTTCGACCAGCGGATTGTGATGGTGCGCGGCCAGCTCACCCACGAGAGCGCCTCCGCCGTCTCGGCCGCCCTGCTCACGCTGGACGCGGCCGGCCCGGCCCCGATCCAGCTGCACATCGCCGGCGACGGCGGCGAGCTCAGCGCCGCCCTCTCGGTGATCGACGTGATCGACGCGATGGCCGCCCCCGTGCACGCCCTGGTGACGTCGCAGGCCGGCGGCGCCGTGGTCGCCGTGCTGGCAGCGGCCGACAAGCGCCTGGCCTACCGCCACGCCCGCTTCAAGCTCACCGAGCCCCGGGCGGCCGGCGTGACCGGCACGGCCGACGAGGTGACCCGCGCCGCCGGCCAGCATCTGCGCGAGCTGGAAGAGGTCGTGCTCCGCCTGGTCGAGGTGACCGGCCAGACCCGCAGCCGCGTCGAGGACGACCTGGCGGCCGGCCGCTCGCTCAGCGCCGAGGAGGCGGTGGCATACGGCTTGATCGACGAGATCGTCGGCAAGGCACCATAGCGACCCGGCACGGCAGACCCCGGCCGCCCGGCCCAGCCCGGCAACGGCACGGCACGGCCTGACACGCACCGCCACCCAAACCCAGCACGCGCCCGCACAGCCGTCCGACGACACGAGAAAGGGCCCCCGAAACGGGGGCCCTTTCTTGTGCTTTGTTACTCGACCGATGCGATCATCTCGCCGGCCGGGTCACCGCGTCAGGGGACCTTGACGCCCATCGAGCGGGCGGTGCCGGCGACGACCTTGATGGCCGCGTCCAGGTCGTTCGCGTTGAGGTCGGGGAGCTTGCGCTCCGCGATCTCCTTGATCTGCTGCTCGCTGAGCGTGCCGACGGTCTGCGTCAACGGGTTCGACGCGCCGGACTGGATGCCCAGGGCCTTGCGGATCAGGAAGCTGGTCGGCGGGGTCTTGTAGGCCAGCGTGTGGCTGCGGTCCTCGTAGACCGACACGATCACCGGGATGATCTCGCCACGGTTCTTCGCCGTCGCCTCGTCGTACTCCACCTTCACGGCACGCATGTTGGCCCCGGTCGGACCAAGCATCTTGCCGAGGTCGACCATCGCGGCGTTACCCGCCTCAAGCGCGAGGGTTACCTCATGGGTCTTCTTCTTGGGCGGCATTGCGTAGGGCTCCTTAGGGTGAGCTGCAAGCCGAGAAATCGCAGCTCGCCAGCTTCAAATCAACACACGACAACCCCGGGACCTTACAACCGCTCACACGGGCGGGTCAAAACAGAGTCCCGGGTTTCGGAGCAAGTGTAGCTCGCGACGAAATCCGGCCGGTCAGTAGGTGTCGCAGAAGCAGGACTTCATCAGCGAGCGCACCACGTACACGTACTGGGTGCTCGGCAGCTTCTTACTGGATGCCGCCTGCTCGATCGTGCCCACGCCGGCGTGATACGCCGCGATCACGGTGTTGAGCAGGCACCACGACGACGTCGACGAGCACTTGGAAGTCGACAGGCTGTAGTTGCCGCCGAAGTAGTTGTCGCCGATGTACTTGGTCAGCCAGGCGAGGTAGTTCGCGCCGAGGATCGCGTTCTGCTTGTAGTCCTTCACGTCGTACGTCTGCTCGAAGCGGTTATTGATCATGGAGACCGTGTCCGGCATCAGCTGCATCAGGCCGAAGCCGCCGTCGCAGTTCACGACGTTGGACTGCCAGCCGCTCTCGTTCCACGCCACCGCGCGCACCACGTCCGACGGCACGGTCAAGCTGGGCGCGCTGGTCGGCCAGTAATGCTTCGCGGCGGCCGCGTTCAGCGCCGACTTCGCGGACTTCTTGCTGACCGCTTTACCCTCGACGTGGAAGCAGGCGGCGTGCTCGAAGTTGTTGACCGGCCCGGTCGGCGTGGTCTTCGACGGCTTCGGCTTGGCCTTCTTCGTCGCCGACTTCGACGGCTTGGCCGACGGCGGCTCGGTCGTCGGTTCCTCGATGGGCGTCGGCGATTCGCTGGTCGGCTCGAAGGTCGGCTCGTTGGCCGCGACCGATGCCGCGTCCCCGTCCTTGCCGCCGGTCAGCCCGCAGCCGGCCGCCACGACCAGCGCGACCGCCGCCGCCAGCACTTTCCACCGTGAACCCATCGACGCTGAACCTCCCCGTGAGACGCCGACCGCGAACGCTAACAGGGCCCGGCCACCCGGCGCTGCCCCCTGATCCGGGCAAAGCGCGCAAGATCCGGAGCACGTCACGTCGATTGACCCCGAACCCGTAGCAGCAACCGAGGCCGGGGACAATGGGAGGCATGCAGACCCGCACCGACCTCCGCAATGTCGCCATCATCGCTCACGTCGACCATGGCAAAACCACCCTGGTCGACGCCATGCTCCGACAGGGCGGTCAGTCACATGCGCGCGGCGAGATGACCGATCGCGTCATGGACTCCATGGACCTGGAGCGGGAAAAGGGCATCACCATTCTCGCCAAGAACACGGCCATCAGCTATCAGCCGGTCGACGGCGACCCGGTCACCATCAACATCATCGACACCCCCGGCCACGCCGACTTCGGCGGCGAGGTCGAGCGCGGCCTCACCATGGTCGACGGCGTGGTGCTGCTGGTCGACGCATCCGAGGGCCCGCTGCCGCAGACCCGCTTCGTGCTCCGCAAGGCACTCCAGGCGCGCCTCCCGATCATCCTGGTGATCAACAAGGTGGACCGCCCCGACGCCCGGATCAAGGAGGTCGTCGACGACACGTACGCCCTGTTCTTCGATCTTGATGCGGATGAGACGCAGATCGACTTCCCGATCGTGTACGCGTGCGCCCGCGACGGCATCGCCTCGCTGGGCCAGCCGGCCGACGGCACGGTCCCGCAGGACAGCGACAACCTCGAGCCGCTGTTCACCACGATCCTCGAGACCATCCCCGCGCCGACATATCACGAGGACGCGCCGCTGCAAGCCCACGTGGTCAACCTCGACTCCTCGCCATTCCTCGGCCGCCTCGCACTGTGCCGCGTGCACGAGGGGCGGATCCGCAAGGGGCAGACCGTCGCGTGGTGCAAGACCGACGGGACGATCAGCAACGTACGCATCTCCGAGCTGCTGATGACCGAGGGGCTCGAGCGCAAGCCGGCCGAGAGCGCCGGCCCGGGCGACATCATGGCCATCGCCGGCATCCCCGAGATCATGATCGGCGAGACCCTCGCCGACGCGGAGAACCCGCAGCCCCTCCCGCTGATCACCGTCGACGAGCCGGCCATCTCGATGGTTCTCGGCACCAACACGTCGCCGATGGTCGGCAGGGCCAAGGGCGGCAAGGTCACGGCCCGCATGGTCAAGGACCGCCTCGACCGCGAGCTGATCGGCAACGTGTCGCTGCGCGTGCTGCCCACCGAGCGCCCCGACGCGTGGGAGGTGCAGGGCCGCGGCGAGCTCGCGCTGGCGATTCTGGTCGAGCAGATGCGCCGCGAGTCCTACGAGCTGACCGTCGGCAAGCCGCAGGTGGTCACCAAGATCGTCGACGGCAAGGTGTACGAGCCGGTCGAGCGCCTCACGATCGACGCGCCCGACGAGTTCATGGGCCCGATCACCACGCTGCTCTCGACCCGCAAGGGCCGCATGGAGCAGCTCACCAACCACGGCACCGGGTGGTTGCGCATGGAGTGGCTGGTCCCGGCCCGTGGCCTGATCGGATTCCGTACGGAGTTCCTCACCGAGACCCGCGGCACCGGCATCATGCACCACCTCTTCGAGGACTACGAGCCCTGGTTCGGCGAGCTGCGCACCCGCAGCAACGGCTCGCTGGTGGCCGACCGGGCCGGCGTCGTGACCGCGTTCGCGATGACCAACCTCCAGGAGCGCGGCCAGCTGTTCGTCGAGCCCACCACCGAGGTGTACGAAGGCATGATCGTCGGCGAGAACTCCCGCCAGGACGACATGGACGTCAACATCACCAAGGAGAAGAAGCTCACCAACATGCGGCAGTCGACGTCCGACGAGACGGAAAAGCTGATCCCGCCGCGCAAGCTCTCCCTCGAGCAGGCCCTCGAGTTCTGCCGCGAGGACGAGTGCGTCGAGGTCACCCCGTCCGCCGTCCGGATCCGCAAGGTCATCCTCGACCAGCAGACCCGGGGCCGGCAGGCCGCCCGCCGCAAGCACCAGCAGCAGTAGCGGCCGAAGGCGGGCCTCCGACCGCGAGCAGGCCGAAGTCACTCATCTTCACCTGGGAGCAGACGGGAGCCCGCCGGTCCGATAAGGGCTAGGCTGGTAAGAAATGAACAGCCGGATGGGCGTTACGGGCAGAGAGCCCCGCCACGCTTTTCCGGGGTGCTGTGCCATTGGGCCTCGTCATGAGACACAATGGCTGCCGTAGGAGGGGAGTATTCCCTCGCGCCGGTCTCGTCAACACGGAACACCCGGGTGGGTGAACCCGGGGCCGGCGGTCACCCGCTTCATCGCGGGTGGCGGAAGAGACCTCCGACAGCCGCACGTCGCTGTGCTAGCTCTCCCGAGCAGGCGCGGCGCCGAACCGTGTCTGCCGGAGGTCCTCGTTGATCGTGTCCGCCTGGGTGTGGATCGTCACCCTCATCGCCCTCGTCGCCGTCCTGGCCGTCGATCTGCTGATCATCGGCCGGCGACCGCACGAACCCTCGATGAAGGAATCGGGCGGCTGGGTCACGTTCTACGTCGGGCTGGCGGTGCTGTTCGGCATCGGCGTCTGGATCGTCGCGGGCGGCACCCCCGCCGGTGAGTTCTACACCGGCTGGCTGACCGAGTACTCGCTGAGCGTCGACAACCTCTTCGTCTTCGTGATCATCATGGCCCGCTTCGCCGTGCCGCGGCATCTGCAGCAGAAGGTGCTGCTCATCGGCATCGTGCTGGCCCTGGTGATGCGCGGCCTGTTCATCGCGGCCGGCGCCGCCCTCATCGCCCAGTTCTCCTGGGTCTTCTACATCTTCGGCGCGTTCCTGGTCTACACCGCGATCACGCTGCTGAAGGAGGGCGAGAACGACGAGGACGACTTCAAGGAGAACATCCTGATCCGCTGGTCGAAGCGGGCCCTGCCGGTCTCGTCGAAGTTCGGCGACGGCCGCCTGACCACCGTGTCGATGACCGGCAGGCGCCTGTTCACCCCGATGCTCATCGTGATGATCGCGATCGGCACCACCGACCTGCTGTTCGCCCTCGACTCGATCCCCGCGATCTTCGGCATCACCAAAGAGCCGTACCTGGTCTTCACCGCGAACGTCTTCGCCCTGATGGGCCTGCGCCAGCTGTACTTCCTGCTGGGCGGCCTGCTGGAGCGCCTGGTCTTCCTCAACTATGGCCTGGCCGCGGTCCTCGCCTTCATCGGCGCCAAGCTCTTCCTCGAGGCCCTGCACACCAACAGCCTGCCGTTCATCAACGGCGGCGAGGGCGTGCACTGGGCCCCCGAGATCCCCATCTGGCTGAGCCTGCTCGTCATCATCGGCACGCTGGGCGTCGCCACTCTCGCCAGCCTGGCCAAATCCAGCCGGGATCGAAAGCGCGAATTACAGAGCGCAAAAGCCTGACGGGTACGACTCGACCCAGTCCCCAAACCACACAGCCAGGTCCCCCGCCTCCGGCGGCTGCCACCACGCGATCACCCGGCCCGTCGCGCCCCTGCCGCGACCGCCGGGCTGATCCGCACCAAGGGCTCCACGCGATCACCCCGACCCGTCGGGCCTCTGCCGCGACCCGCGCCGCTGCACCTCGGGCTTCCTAGGAGGCTAGCTCGTTGGTGTAGCGGGCGCGCTGCCCCCGGTCGGCGAACCCCAGTCGCCGATACAGCGCCGCGGCCCCCGGGTTGTTGACGTTGACGTTGAGCCAGGCTTCGCTCGCCCCGTCCGCCGCCATCCGGCCCAGCGATTCCCGCACCAGCGCCGCCCCGACCCCCCGCCCGCGGGCCTGCGGCACCACCCCGACCTGCACAATCCACCCGAGCGCCGCGGTGACGTACCCGGCGTCGCCCAGCCCGGGCAGACTGACCAGCACCGACCACCCCGGCCGGAACTCGTCGTCCTCGGCATACTCGGCGATCCACTCCGCCGCCGCCTCATCCGGAAACCCCGGCCGGTCCTTGAACGACTCCCGGTAGACGCCATGGAACCGCCCAGCCGTGTCGCCGGACCATTCGCTCACCACCGTGCCGACCGGCCAGCTCGCGGACGCCGGATCCTCAAGCTCGATCCGCATGACGTCCTCGGCGAAGACCTGCCGAAGCCCCCGGGAGGCGAAAAGCGCCGCGCCCTCCTCGGTCAGCGACTCGGTCTCAACGGTCACCGTCACCGGCAGGGCCACATCGCCGTCCCGCTCGGAGCCAACGCCGGCCGCCAGAGCGAGTCCCCGATCGAGGACCCGGGCGCCCAGCCCACGCCCCCGCGCGCCCGGGTCGACCAGACCGGTCACGACCACCCCGTCGCCGGCCGGACACACGGCTCCGGCCGCGAGCAACTCGCCATCGTCCCCGCGCAGCGCGAAGGTCCGTCCCCCCGCCGCGGCCCACCGCCGCCGCAGAAACCACGGCTCCACCGCAAGCGGCATCCCGCCATCGGCTCGCACGCACCGCTCCGCCAGCCGCACCAAGGCAGCCGGAAGCCCACCGGCAACCTCGCAGGGGAACGCCAGCCCATCGAGCGTCGTCCAGTCAGGAGTCGCCCGGGTCCCGTCCGAAGTCACCCGGCGAGGCTAGCCAACACTGCCTACTTCACGCCTGCCATATCCATGCCGCGCAGCTCCTTCTTGAGCTCGGACATCTCGTCGCGGATCCGGGCGGCCAGCTCGAACTGCAGTTCCCGGGCCGCGGCCAGCATCTGGTCGTTCAGATCCTGGATGAGCTGGGCCAGCTCGGCCCGCGCCATGCCCTCGCGGGCCGCGCCGGCCGACGCCCGCCCCTTGGACCGGGTCTCGGGCACCGGCGCCTTGCCGCGCGACATCTGCCGGCCGCCGCCGCCGACCATCGGGCCGTTGTTGACCGTGGCGTCGGTATCTTCCGCCTCGCGGTAGATGTCGTCGAGGATGTCGTGGATCTTCTTGCGCAGCGCTTGCGGGGTGATGCCGTTGGCCTCGTTGTGCGCGATCTGCTTGGCACGGCGCCGGTCGGTCTCGTCGATGGCGTCGCGCATCGACGGGGTGACCTTGTCGGCGTACATGTGGACCTGGCCGGACACGTTACGGGCGGCGCGGCCGATCGTCTGGATCAGCGAGCGCCCGCTGCGCAGGAAGCCCTCCTTGTCGGCGTCGAGGATCGCGACCAGCGACACCTCGGGCAGGTCGAGGCCCTCGCGCAGCAGGTTGATGCCGACGAGCACGTCGTAGTCGCCCTTGCGCAGCTCCTTGAGCAGCTCGACCCGGCGCAGCGTGTCGACCTCGGAGTGCAGGTAGCGCACCCGGATGCCGTTCTCCAGCAGGTAGTCGGTGAGGTCCTCGGCCATCTTCTTGGTCAGGGTGGTCACCAGGACCCGCTCGTCGCGCTCGGTGCGCAGCCGGATCTCGTGCATCAGGTCGTCGATCTGGCCCTTGGTCGGCTTGACCACCACCTCGGGGTCGACCAGGCCGGTCGGCCGGATCACCTGCTCGACGAACTCGCCCTGCGCCTGCTGCATCTCCCACGGCCCGGGGGTCGCCGAAAGGAACACCATCTGGCCGACCCGCTCGAGGAACTCGTCGAACCGCAGCGGCCGGTTGTCGGCGGCGCTGGGCAGCCGGAAGCCGTGCTCGATGAGGATCCGCTTGCGAGAGGCGTCGCCCTCGTACATCCCGCCGATCTGCGGGATCGTCACGTGCGACTCGTCGATGATCGTCACGTAGTCGTCGGGGAAGTAGTCGAGCAGGGTGAACGACGGCTCACCGTACGTCCGGCCGTCCATGTGCATCGAGTAGTTCTCGATGCCGTTGCAGAAGCCGACCTGGCGCATCATCTCGACGTCGTAGGTCGTGCGCATGCGCAGCCGCTGCGCCTCGAGCAGCTTTCCCTGCCGCTCCAGCTCGGCCAGCCGCTCCTCGAGCTCGGCCTCGATGTCGCGGATCGCCCGCTCCATCCGCTCGGGGCCGGCCACGTAGTGCGTGGCCGGGAAGATGATCAGCTCGTCGACCTCGCGGATCACCTCACCGGTGAGCGGGTGCAGGTAGTACAGCTTCTCCACCTCGTCGCCGAACAGCTCGACCCGGACGGCCAGCTCCTCGTACGCCGGGATGATCTCGAGCGTGTCGCCGCGCACCCGGAACGTGCCCCGCTGGAAGGACATGTCGTTGCGCGAGTACTGGATGTCGACCAGGCGGCGCAGGAGTTTGTCGCGATCGACCTCCTCGCCGACCTTGAGCCGGACGGCGCGATCGACATACTCCTGGGGAGTGCCGAGGCCGTAGATCGCGCTCACGGTCGCCACCACGATCACGTCGCGCCGGGTCAGCAGCGACATGGTCGCCGAGTGACGCAGGCGCTCGACCTCCTCGTTGACCGAGGAGTCCTTCTCGATGTAGGTGTCGGTCTGGGCGATGTACGCCTCGGGCTGGTAGTAGTCGTAATAGCTGACGAAGTATTCGACGGCGTTGTTGGGCAGGAGCTCACGGAACTCCTTGGCCAACTGCGCGCAGAGCGTCTTGTTGGGGGCGAGCACCAGCGCGGGCCGCTGCAGCCGCTCGATCAGCCACGCGGTGGTCGCGCTCTTGCCCGTGCCGGTGGCGCCGAGCAGCACTGTGTTGCGGTCGCCGCGCCGGACCCGTCGCTCCAGCTCGTCGATGGCCGCCGGCTGGTCACCGGCGGGCTGAAATTCACTGACGACCTCGAATCGGCCGTCGAGCACTGGGATGTCGAGCGCCATGGGTCCAACCGTACGTCGGGGGTATGACAACTTCTGCGAACCCCGTGCTGAGGGTGCACATTCCCGCTGTTGTCCGCCGTCGCCGGCCTCGCCTAGCCTGTTCGGGTAGGCCGCTCGCGGCGGCCGCCCGGTATCGCTGACGGATCACCACACGGTCCGTCCGATCGGCTCGTGGTTGATGCGCCCCGGCTCTCCGGAGGCGCTCCCACGATGGTCGCGCTGAGCGCAGACCGGCCGCCGCGAGCGCCCCTTCTCGTCAGCGCCCGGGCGTCCAACCCGTCTCCTCCGCCCAATCGTCGGCCGCGTGCGCCTCCGCGTCGAACCAGGGCTCCTTCGCGTCGCCGTACGCAAATCGGTCGGTGTGCTGCATGGCCCACTGAGCCTTCGCCGATGCGTATTCCTCGCGTGCCGCCGGCACGGCGCGCAAGTGATCCCGCATGAGCAGGGCGAACCGCCACCCCGGCGACCCGGTCACCCGGACGTGCAGGTTGACCGGCCGGCCCGGGTCGGCGTTGCCGTGCAGCCTCTTCGGCCAGGTCTCGCCGGGCAGGCCGCGCGCATTGTCGGCCCACTCCCCGTCGCGCCGCGGGAAACCGGCCTCGGCCAGCCGGGGGGCGAGCGCGTCGGCTTCGTCGAGCGTGCGCACGGCCAGCATCAGGTCGATGATGTCCTTGGCGGGCAGGCCGGGGACCGCGGTCGAGCCGATGTGCTCCACCTCGGCGTCCGCCCCGGCCGCGTGCCGGATCCGGGCGATCAGCCGCGCCGCCTGCTCGGGCCAGGTCGGGTCGGGGTCGGCGATGTGGAGCTCGTGGCCGGCGGGCGCGCTCCGGCCGAGCCGCACATGCTCCTCGAACGGCACGAGTCGTTCCCGGAACAGCACGTCGATCTGCCCGTGCAGCTGCTCGAGAGTGCCGTTGTTCTCGATCACGACGTCGCAGACGGCCCGGCGCCGCGCGTCGTCGGCCTGCGCGCTGAAGCGCGCGAGGGCCTCCTCCGCCGACATGCCGCGGGTTGCATGGAGACGTTGCAGGCGCAGGTCACGGTGCGTTTCCACGACCAAGACCAGGTGGTACGACGATGCCAGGCCGGTCTCGGCCAGCAGCGGCACGTCGTTGACGACGATCGCGTCGTGCGGCGCGGACTGCGTCATTTCGACGGTCCGAGCCCGTACGCGTGGATGAATGATCTTTTCAAGCCGGCGGCGGGCCGCCTCGTCGCCGAAGACCTTCGCACCCAGCGCCGGCCGGTCGAGCTCGCCCTCGGCGGTGAGCACGCCCGCGCCGAACGCCTCGACGATCTCGGCGAGCCCCGGCGTGCCGGCCGCCACCACCTCGCGGGCCAGCTTGTCCGCATCGATGATCACCGCACCGTGATGGGCGAGGCGCTGCGCCGCCGCGCTCTTGCCCGCCCCGATCCCGCCCGTCAAACCGACCCTCAGCACGCGCTCCAGTATCGTCGCTCGCCCGAGCCGCGTCTCCTCCTCACCCGCGATCTTGAAGACTTCCCGCACCCCGCGCGCCCCGCCTCATCGTTGATGACTTACCGCGCGCAGCGCACCGCACCTCATCGTTGATGACTTGCCGTCCCCAGCCGCCGCCACCTCATCGTTGATGACTTACCGCGCGCAGCGCACCACACCTCATCGTTGATGACTTGCCGTTCGCGGCGCACCGCAATTCATCGACGTTGCGGTGGCGGTGCCTGAGGACGGCGAAAGGCCGCCCCGACCGGAGTCGGAGCGGCCTTTTCGGCTGCTGCTGCGGCTGCTACCTCAGTTCTTGCCGCCGGCGAGCTTCTCGCGCAGAGCGGCGAGGGCCTCGTCGGTGGCCAGGGTGCCGGACGGCTCCTCGGCGGCGCGCGCCGGGGCCGGCGAGCTGGACGAGCTCGACGACGACGTGGCAGCGCCACCGGGCGCGGCGGCCGGGGCGGGGTTGAGCGCGGCTTCGGCGTCGGCGTCGCGGGACGCCTGCACCTGCTTGGTGTGGGCCTCCCAGCGCTCGCGGGCGTCGGCGTACTGCTTCTCCCACGCCTCGCGCTGCTTCTCGAAGCCCTCGAGCCACTCGCCCGTCTCCGGGTCGAAGCCCTCCGGGTAGATGTAGTTGCCCTCGGCGTCGTAGGTCGCGGCCATGCCGTAGAGGGTCGGGTCGAAGTGCTCCTCGCCCTCGACGAAGCCCTCGTTGGCCTGCTTGAGCGACAGCGAGATCCGGCGGCGCTCCAGGTCGATGTCGATGACCTTGACCAGGACGTCGGAGCCCACCTGCACGACCTGCTCGGGCAGCTCGACGTGCCGCTCGGCCAGCTCGGAGATGTGCACCAGGCCCTCGATGCCGTCGTCGACGCGGACGAACGCGCCGAACGGAACCAGCTTGGTGACCTTGCCCGGCACGATCTGGTTGATCGCGTGGGTCCGGGCGAACTGACGCCACGGGTCTTCCTGCGTCGCCTTCAGCGACAGCGAGACGCGCTCGCGGTCCAGGTCGACGTCGAGCACCTCGACCTCGACCTCCTGGCCGACCTCGACGACCTCGGACGGGTGGTCGATGTGCTTCCAGGACAGCTCGGAGACGTGCACGAGGCCGTCCACGCCGCCCAGGTCGACGAACGCGCCGAAGTTGACGATCGAGGACACGACGCCCTTGCGGACCTGGCCCTTCTGCAGCTTGTTGAGGAACTCGGTGCGCACCTCGGACTGCGTCTGCTCCAGCCAGGCGCGGCGGGACAGGACCACGTTGTTGCGGTTCTTGTCCAGCTCGATGATCTTGGCCTCGAGCTCACGGCCCACGTACGGCTGCAGGTCGCGGACGCGGCGCATCTCGACCAGGGAGGCCGGCAGGAAGCCGCGGAGACCGATGTCGAGGATAAGGCCACCCTTGACGACCTCGATGACGGAGCCGCGCACGACGCCGTCGTCTTCCTTGATCTTTTCGATCGTGCCCCAGGCGCGCTCGTACTGTGCGCGCTTCTTGGACAGGATCAGGCGGCCTTCCTTGTCCTCCTTGGTGAGAACAAGAGCCTCGATGTGGTCACCGACCGACACCACTTCCGCGGGGTCCACGTCATGCTTGATCGACAACTCGCGCGAGGGGATCACGCCCTCGGTCTTGTAGCCGATGTCGAGCAGGACCTCGTCCCGATCGACCTTGACGACGGTGCCTTCGACAATGTCGCCGTCGTTGAAGTACTTGATGGTCTCGTCGATGGCGGCGAGGAAAGCTTCCTCAGAGCCGAGATCGTCGACGGTGACCCGGTTGGCGCTCGAGGTGGCCTCGATGCTGCTCGTCATGTGGACAGTTGCTCCGAACGGATGGATTGTGGTGTCTCTCGCGCCCGCCGGAACTGCCGCCGGGCACGGCACAACCGAGAAAGAAAGACCGGACCGGGAAAGATCAGATCCTTGCAGTCGATCATGCTGCGACCGACGACCACGGAGCCTGCTCCCTGCCGAGGCACACGATCCGCGAGCGCATCGACTAGCTTACCGTGCGCATTACCACAGGTTGCAAGCCCTCCTGACCACGGCGGCACAATGTTCGGTGGAAACTCCGCAGCATGCCCGTAATGTGCCGAAATCAGGACGGCGGAGCGCGCTGACGTACCGTAGGTCGGGTGATCGAAATTCCGAGTCCCGGGACGGCCGTCCCGGAGACCGAGACGTCGGTGGTCCGCCGCCCGGTGACCGACGACGAGAGCCGCCGCGCCAGCCGCTCCTGGTGGGATCTTGACGCCGACGACTACCAGGCAGAACACGGCAGTTTCCTCGGCGACGTCGACTTCGTGTGGTGCCCCGAGGGCCTGCGCGAGGCGGACGCCCGCCTGCTGGGCGACGTGCGCGGCCGGCGGGTGCTGGAGCTGGGCGCGGGCGCGGCCTCCGGCGCGCGCTGGCTGGCCGGCCAGGGCGCCGAGGTGGTTGCCATGGATCTCTCGGCGGGCATGTTGCGGCAGGCGCGTGCGGGCGAGGAGCGTTCCGGCGTACGCGTGCCGCTCGTGCAAGCCGACGCCCTGGCGCTCCCGTTCGCGGACAGCGTATTCGATGTCGTCTGCACCGCCTTCGGCGCGATACCTTTCGTGTCCGACTCCGGCGCCGCGATGGGCGAGGTGGCCCGGGTGCTGCGCCCCGGCGGCGCCTGGGTGTTCTCGATCACGCACCCGATGCGCTGGATCTTCTGGGACGAGCCGGACGAGACCGGCCTGATCGCGCGGAACTCGTACTTCGACCGCCGGCCCTACGTCGAGGTCGACGACCAGGGCCGCCCGACGTACGTGGAGCAGCACCGCACCCTCGGCGACCGGGTCCGCGAGCTGGTCGCGGCCGGTTTCGTGCTCCGCGACCTGATCGAGCCGGAGTGGCCGGCCGGCCACGAGCAGGTCTGGGGCCAGTGGAGTCCGCTGCGCGGCCGCCTGTTCCCGGGAACCGCGATCTTCGTGGCGGACCTGCCGGCGCCCCCGCCCGCCAACCCACCCCGCCACTGACCGCGTTTCCGGACCGCCGCGGGGCGGGACGGCACCGACTGCCGTTTCTCCTGCCCGCGGCAGAGCGCGGCGGCGCCGATCGCCGTTTCTCCGATCGTGGCGGCGCGGCACCGATCGCCGTATCCCGATCCGCTGCCGGGTAGGACGCGAGCATGACCGAGCACGAAGGTGCGCGGCACGTCCAGGAACGGATCACCGGGAGTGGGCGGCCGGTTCGGCGGGTCAGACGCCGGAGATGAAGGTTCCGGCGTCGAGGAGGGCGGCCAGCACGGTCAGGCCGGCCGGGATCAGCCGGTAGTACACCCACGTGCCGCGCCGGTCGCTGTCGACCAGGCCGGCCTCGCGCAGCACCCGCAGGTGGTGCGAGATCGTGGGCCCGGTCAGGTGGAACGCGCCGGTCAGGTCGCACACGCAGACCTCACCGCCGCCCGCCGAGGCGATCATCGAGAGCAGCCGCAGCCGCACCGGGTCGCCGAGCGCCTTGAACATGGGGGCGAACCTCGTCGCCTGCGCCGGGTCCATCGGACCACGCGCGATCGGCGGGCCGTCGAGCGCCGCGGCGGCGTCCCCGGTCGATTTGCTCACCATCGGCCCAGCCTTTCCGAAGGCCCCAACCCACCACATCGCACACGCCGGTCAGTCGTGTTCCCGAACCGGCAATTCTCGCCGACCACGACACCTCCGCTCTCCGGTCCAGCCGCGCAGAATCTACATCTACAACCTGTAGGACGACACCGCACCCGGCACGTGCGCAGCCATCTCACAGCATCCCGTCACTAGCCTCACAGCGCCGCGCCCACGCGGGCTCGGCACCGTCCGGGGGCGGACTCCCCCGCACAGGAACCCAAGCGGCGTCGGCCGCGCAAGGACAGGCGCTTGCACTGCGAAGGCCGTCGGGCACCCGCGCCAAAAGCCCGCCCGCAATGGCGGCAAGCGCGCAGGCGCCCGCAAAGGCTCGCCGCAGGGGCGACCCCGCACCGCACATGCCGCCCCGCAATGGCGGCACACACGCAAACGCCGGCCCACAGTGGGCGGCACTCGCCCGCCGTCGACCGGCCTCCGGGTCGGACGCCCGGCGCAAACCGGCCGGGGCGGAGGCCCGGGCCGGGCGCCCGCACAGCACCTGCTGGCAACGGGCACTCGCAAAGGCCAGCCCGCAGCCGCTGCCCGCACGCGAAACGAACGCCCGCGACGAAAGCCCGGCGGGGGCGCGACCCGCCGCGTGGGGCGCGACCCGCCTGGCGGGTCAGTGGTCGGCGCCGTTCCAGTCGCGGCCGGAGCCGACCGAGACCTCGAGCGGGACGGACAGCGGGTGGGCGCCGCCCATCTCGCGGCGGACCAGCGCCTCCAGCACCTCGCGCTCGCCGGGGGCCACGTCGAAGACGAGCTCGTCGTGGACCTGCAGGAGCATCCGGGAGCGCAGGCCTTCCTCCTTGATCGCGGCGTCGACGCGGAGCATGGCGACCTTGATGATGTCGGCGGCCGAGCCCTGGATCGGGGCGTTCAGCGCCATCCGCTCGGCCATCTCGCGGCGCTGGCGGTTGTCGCTGGACAGGTCGGGCAGGTAGCGCCGGCGGCCCAGGATCGTGGCCGTGTAACCGTCCTGCACGGCGCGGCGCACGACGGCCTGAAGGTACTCGCGGACGCCGCCGAAGCGGCCGAAGTATTCCTCCATCAGGCCCTTGGCCTCGTCGGTCGGGATGTTGAGCTGGTTGGACAGGCCGAAGGCGGACAGGCCGTAGGCGAGCCCGTAGTTCATCGCCTTGATCTTGCGGCGCTGGTCGGGGACCACCTCTTCGACCGGGACGTGGAAGACCGAGGACGCGGTCGCCGCGTGGAAGTCGAACGCCGAGTTGAACGCGGCGATCAGCGCGTCGTCGCCGGACAGGTGCGCCATGATGCGCATCTCGATCTGGCTGTAGTCGGCCGTCATCAGCTGCTCGAAGCCCTCACCCACGACGAAGGCGCGGCGGATCCGGCGGCCCTCCTCGGTGCGGATCGGGATGTTCTGCAGGTTGGGGTCGGTCGACGACAGCCGGCCGGTCGCGGCGACCGTCTGGTTGAACGTGGTGTGGATGCGGCCGTCGTCGGAGACCGACTTGAGCAGCCCGTCGACCGTCGACTTGAGCTTGGCGACGTCGCGGTGGCGCAGCAGGTGGGCCAGCAGCGGGTCGCCGGTCTGGGCGAACAGGCTCTGCAGGGCGTCGGCGTCGGTCGTGTACCCCGACTTGATGCGCTTGGTCTTGGGCAGGCCCCGCTCGTTGAACAGGATCTCCTGCAGCTGCTTGGGCGACCCGAGGTTGAACTCGCGCCCGACCACCTCGTGCGCGGCCTGCTGGGCGGCCTTGACCTCGGCGGCGAAGTGCGCCTCGAGCTCGGAGAGGTATTGCGTGTCGGCGGCGATGCCCAGGTGCTCCATCTCGGCCAGCACCCGCGACAGCGGCTGCTCGACCTCGGTGAGCAGGGTCTGCGAAGCACCCTGGCCGACAGGCGAATCAGGGGAGGTGGATTCGTCTCGGGACAGCTCCTCGGTCAGCACGTCGGCCAGGTCGAGGGTGGCCCGGGCGCGCAGCATCAGGTTTTCCTCGGCCGCGCCCTGGTCGCCGAGCCCGTCGATGGTGAGCTGCTCGTTGTCGTGCTCCTCGACGCGCAACTCGCGCTTGAGATAGCGCAGCGCGAGGTCGACCAGGTCGTACGCCCGCTGGTCGGGCTTGGCCAGGTAGGCCGCCAGGGCGGTGTCGACACGCACGCCCTCGAGGCGCCAGCCGTGGGCGCGCATGGCCAGCAGCGCCGGCTTGGCGTCGTGCACGACCTTGGGCCGGTCGGGGTCGGCCAGCCAGCGCGCGACGGCCTGCTCGTCGGCCTCGTCGAGGGCGGCCGGGTCGAACCAGGCGGCCGGACCGTCGCCGGTGGCCACCGCGATGCCGGTGAGCGTGCCGGTGCCGCGGCCGAAGGTGCCGGTGACCGCGACGCCGACCGGCGATCCCAGGGCGTGCTTGTCGAGCCAGCCCGCGACGGCGCCGGCGCCCAGCACCGCGGCCGAGATGTCGAAGCCGGCCTCGGCCTCGGGCTCGACGGCCTCGAGGTACGAATACAGCCGCTCGCGCAGGACCCGGAACTCGAGCGCGTCGAAGACCTGGTGCACGGCCTCGCGGTCCCACCCGTGCCATTTCACGTCCTCGGGGCGCAGCGGCAGCTCGAGGTCGCAGACCAGCTTGTTGGTCTGGTAGTTGAGCAGCACCGCGGAGAGGTGGGCGCGCAGGTTGTCGCCCGCCTTGCCCTTGATCTTGTCGGCGTTGGCGACGATGCCGTCCAGGCCGCCGTACTCGCTGATCCACTTGGCCGCGGTCTTGTCGCCCACCCCGGGCACGCCGGGCAGGTTGTCGCTGGCCTCGCCGACCAGGGCGGCCTTGTCGCGGTAGCGCGACGGGGGCACGAAATACTTCGCCTCGATCGCCTCAGGCGTCATGCGCCACACCTCGGAGACGCCGCGCACCGGGTAGAGGATCGTGACGTGCTCCTCGGCGAGCTGGAACGCGTCCCGGTCGCCGGTGGAGATGATCACCTCCATGCCGGCGGCGCGGGCCTGGGTGGCGAGCGTCGCGATCACGTCGTCGGCCTCGTAGCCCGCCTTTTCCACCACCGGGATGCGCAGCGCCTCGAGCACCTCCTTGATCAGGCTGACCTGACCGAGGAACGGCTTGGGCGTCTCGGACCGGCCCGCCTTGTACTCCGGGTAGATCTCGGTGCGGAAGGAGATGCGGGAGACATCGAACGCGACCACGATGTGCGTCGGCTTCTCGTCGCGCAACATGTTGATCAGCATCGAGGTGAAGCCGAACACCGCGTTCGTCGCCTGGCCGGTCGCGGTGCTGAAGTTGTCCACCGGCAGCGCGTAATAGGCGCGGTAGGCCAGCGAGTGACCGTCGAGCAGCAGCAAACGGGGGGTCAGGGCGTCTTCGCTCACGTCGGGAACTCTAGACCCGGCGTACGACAAGAACCGTGACCGCCCCGGTCGCCTTTACAGCACTTTGCTCAGGAATGCCTTCGTTCGCTCGTGGCGCGGGTTCGCGATGATCTCCGACGGCGGGCCCTGCTCGACCACCACGCCGCCGTCCATGAACACGACGTTGTCGCCCACCTCGCGGGCGAAGCCGATCTCATGGGTCACCACGACCATGGTCATCCCGTCGCGGGCCAGGTCTTTCATCACGTCGAGGACCTCGCCGACGAGCTCGGGGTCGAGCGCGCTGGTCGGCTCGTCGAACAGCATCAGCTTGGGCCGCATCGCCAGGGCCCGGGCGATCGCGACGCGCTGCTGCTGCCCGCCGGAGAGCTGGCCCGGGTAGCTGTCCTTCTTGCTGCCCAGCCCGACCCGCTCGAGCAGGCTCTCGGCGCGGTCGCGTACCTGTGCCCGGTCCTCTCTTTTGACCTTGCACGGCGCCTCCATGACGTTCTGGAGGACGGTCATGTGCGGAAAGAGATTGAAGCGCTGGAACACCATGCCGATCGCCTGACGCTGCTTGGCGACCTCGCTGTTCTTCATCTCGTGCAGCTTGCCGCCGCGCTCGTGGTACCCGACCAGGTCACCGTCCACGAAGATCTTGCCCGCGTTGATCTTTTCGAGGTGGTTGACGCAGCGCAGGAACGTCGACTTGCCGGAGCCGGACGGGCCGAGCACGCAGCACACCTCGCCCGACTTCACGACCAGGTCGATGCCCTTGAGCACCTCGAGCGAGCCGAACGACTTGTGCACATTGTCGGCGCGCACCATCTCGCCGGAAATATCAGTCATGTCCCCTCCGAACCAGCCGGGACCGCGCCGCCCTGTTCGACGCCGATGTTCCGCAGCCGCTGGCGGGCCCGGCCGGTTGAACCGTATCCCCTGCCGAAGTGCCGCTCCACGAAGAACTGGGCGATCATCAGCACGGTGCAGATGATCAGATACCAGATCACCGCCGCGACCAGCACCGGCAGCACCACGAACGTGCGCGCCTTGATCGCGTTGAGCTGGAAGAACAGCTCGAAGGTGACCGGCACGAACGCGACCAGCGAGGTGTCCTTGACCATCGCGATGACCTCGTTGCCGGTCGGCGGCACGATCACCCGCATGGCCTGCGGCAGCACCACCCGGCGCAGCACCTGCCCGCGGGACAGGCCCAGCGCGGTCGCCGCCTCGCCCTGGCCGGGGTCGATCGACTGGATGCCGGCCCGGACGATCTCGGCCATGTACGCGGCCTCGGACAGGCCCAGCGCGAGCATGCCGGCCACGAAGCCGGCCAGCAGGTCGCTGGCCTTGATGCTGAAGAACTGCGCGTTCAGATCGTCGATGCCGAACAGCTTGCCGATCTGCTGATCGAACGGCAGGCCGAAGCCGATCCGCTCCCACAGGATGTTCAGGTTGCCGAACAGCACGCAGAGCACCAGCCGGGGCACCGCCCGGAAGAACCAGGTGTAGACGAACGCGACCGCGCTGAGGATGCGGTTGTCGGACAGCCGCATGATCGCGACGATCACGCCGAGCACCACGCCGATCGCCATCGACGTGACGGTCAGCAGCAGGGTGCCGCGCAGGCCCTCGAGCACCGGCTCGGTGAACATGACGCCGCGCTTGCCGGGCTCGTACGAGACGAAGATGAACTTCCAGCGGAACTGGTCGTTGGTGACCAGCAGGTGCACGAACATGGCGGTGAGCACCGCGAGAACCGCGATCGTCACCCACCGCCCGGGGTGCCGGACGGGCACGGCCTTGATCGGTTCAGGCCGTGCCCGCTCGGTGGTTGTCTGGTCGGTCATCGACGGATCAGACCGTGGGGTTCACCGCGGGGTCGGTGATGCCGCCCGCGTCGACGCCCCACTTCGACAGGATCGTCTTGTAGGTACCGTCGTCGATCAGCGACTTCAGCGCGCCCTGGATCGCGGCGCCCATCGTGTCGGCCTGGTCCTTGGGCAGCACGTAGCCGTACGGCGCCGAGTCGTAGATGTCGCCGACCAGGGCCAGCTGGCCGTTGGTCTGCTTCACCGCGTACGCGCACACCGGCGAGTCGGCCAGCATCGCGTCGTCCTTGCCGGTCACCACCGCGTTGGTGGCGTCCGACTGGGCCTGGTACTGGTCGATCGTGATCTTGGGCTTGCCGGCGTCGGTGCACTTCTTCGACCGGGCGGTGATGTCGTCGACCTGCACCGTCGCCGTCTGCACCGCGATCTTCTTGCCGCAGGCGTCGTCGGCGTTGATGGTGGCGCCGGTCTTGGCCGCCCACTGGGTGCCCGCCTGGAAGTAGGAGACCATGGTGGCCTCCTTCATCCGGTCGGCGTTGATCGTGAACGAGGAGACGCCGACGTTGTACTTCTTGGTGGCGACGCCCGGGATGATGCTGTCGAACGACGCCGACTGCCACTCCGTGGTCAGGCCCAGCTTCTGGCCCACCGCGTTGAACAGGTCCACGTCGAAGCCGATGACGGTCTTGCCGTCCGCGTCCAGGAACTCGCTCGGGGCGTACGTCGAATCGGTCCCGATGATCAGCTTACCGGCCGACTTGATGTCGGCCGGGACCTTGTCGGCCAGGCCGGTGTCGGCCGACGCGCTCGCCGCCGGAGCGGCGCCCGAGTCGTCACCGGACTCCGAACCACAGGCGGCCATCGAGGTCGTCAGCGCCACCGCGACGGCCAGCCCGAGGATCGCCCGACGGCCAGGGGAGGTGCGGAACATTGAGGTCTCCCTAAAATGACGGTGCAAAATTTCGGTCATGCGACGCCGAGGTAGGCGTCCTTGACCGCCGGATCGTGCAGCAGCTCGGTGCCGGTGCCTTCCTTCACGATCCGCCCGGTCTCCAGAACGTACGCCCGATGCGCGCGGGACAGTGCCTGCTGGGCGTTCTGCTCCACGAGCAGGATCGTCGTACCCTGCTGGTTGATCTCCACGATGATGTCGAAGATCTGCTGGATCAGCATCGGCGCCAGACCCATCGACGGCTCGTCGAGCAGCAGCAGCTTGGGCCGGGTCATCAGCGCCCGGCCCACCGCGAGCATCTGCTGCTCGCCGCCGGACATCGTGCCGCCGGACTGCTTCTCGCGCTCCTTCAGCCGCGGGAACAGGCCGAACACCCGGTCGAGGTCCTCGTCGATCTCGGACCGGTTGCGCCGGGTGTAGGCGCCCATCTCGAGGTTTTCCCGGACCGTCATGCCCGGGAAGATGCCCCGGCCCTCCGGCGACTGCGCGACGCCGCGGATCACCCGCAGGTCGGCGCGCAACCGCGAGATGTCCTGCCCGTCGAACCGGATCGCGCCGTGCGACAGCGGGCGCAGGCCCGAGATGGCCCGCATCGTCGTCGACTTGCCGGCGCCGTTCGCGCCGATCAGCGCGACGACCTCACCCTCGCCGACGGTCAGGCTGATCCCGTGCAGGGCCTGGATCCGGCCGTACGACAGCGAGACGTTGTCGAGCTCAAGCAGCATCGGTGGGCACCCCCAGGTACGCGGCGATGACCGCCGGATTGTCCCGCACCTCGGCGGGTGTCCCCTCGGCGATCTTCTTGCCGAACTCCAGCACCACGATCCGGTCGGTGACGCCCATGACCAGGCGCATGTCGTGCTCGATCAGCAGCACCGTCACCCCGGTGTCGCGGATCCGCCGGATCAGGTTGAGCAGCTCCACCTTCTCGGCCGGGTTGAAGCCCGCGGCCGGCTCGTCCAGGCACAGCAGCGTCGGGTTCGTGGCGAGCGCCCGCGCGATCTCCAGCCGGCGCTGTTCGCCGTACGAGAGATTGCGGCTGACATCGCCGGCCCGGCGGCGGATCCCGACGAAGTCGAGCAGCTCCAGCGAACGCTGCCGCCCCGACCGCTCCTCCTGCCAATGCCGCGGCAGCCGGAACAGCGCGCTGACCACGCTGGTCTTGTGGTGCGCATCCGCGCCCACCATGACGTTCTCCAGCGCCGTCATCTCGGGGAACAGCCGGACGTTCTGGAACGTCCGGGCGATGCCGCCCCGGGTGATCTCGTGCTTCTTCTTGCCGACGATCGACTCGCCCTGGAACCGGATCCCACCGCTCGTCGGCCGGTACACCCCGGTCATCGCGTTGAAGCAGGTGGTCTTGCCGGCGCCGTTCGGGCCGATCAGGCCGAAGATCTCACCCTTGCGCAGCGAGAAGCTGACGTCGTTGAGCGCGACCACACCGCCGAAGCGCAAAGTCACGTGGTCGACCTCGAGAAGAGCATCGGGATCGCGTACGGCTTCGCCACCGCCACCCGGGCCACCCGTGGGCGTCGGCTCGTCGACCGGACGAGCATTCTGACGGTCGAGCTCCTCGGGAGTCTCGATGTGCGGCTCGCTCACAGCGGAGCCACCTCCTTCTCCCGGTCCTTGAGCTCCATCGCCCGGCGCCGGCTCGGAATCAGGCCCTGCGGCCGCAGGATCATGATGAGGATGATCACGACGCCGAACAGCGCGAACCGGTACTCGTACAGGTCGGTGCCGCCCACCGAGATGCCGCGCAGCCGGTCCGGGATGTACGAGATCAGCGCGCCGCCCAGGATCGCGCCCGCCATGTTTCCCGAGCCACCCATGACCACGCCGGCCAGCACCAGGATCGAGAACTGCAGGATGAACGTCGAGGAGTTGATGAAGCTCTGCTCGCCGGCGAACATCACGCCGCCCAGGCCACCGATGAACGCGCCGATCGCGAACGCCCACAGCTTGAACTTGGTGGTCCGCACGCCCATGATCTCGGCGGCCTCCTCGTCCTCCCGGATCGCCAGCCAGGACCGGCCGACCCGGCTGCGGTCGAGATTCCGCACCCCGAAGATCACCGCGATGATGACGACCAGACCCAGCCAGAAGTACGGGATCGCGTCGGTCACCCCGAAGATCGGCTCGCCGTTCCAGGTGCCCGGCGGGTGCGGCAGGCTGGTGAACCCCCGGTCGCCGCGGAACGTCTCGGTGTTCGTCGCCACGATCCGGATGATCTCGGCGAAGCCCAGCGTCACGATCGCCAGATAGTCACCGCGCAGCCGCAGCGTCGGCCAGCCGAGGATCAGGCCGGCCAGCATCGTCGCCGCCAGCGCCACCGGCACCGCGGCCAGCCAGGCCCAGCCGGTGTGCGAGTACAGCACGCTGTCCTTCGAGGTCAGCAGGGCCGTTCCGTACGCGCCGACCGCGAAGAAGCCGACATAGCCCAGGTCGAGCAGGCCGGCGTAGCCGACAACCACGTTCAGGCCCAGCGCCAGCAGCACGTAGTACGACATGTTGAACAGGGCCGACGGCCAGTCGATACCCTGCGTGATGATCTGCGGCCCGATGACCGGGATGTCACCGGCGTACGGCAGCAGGAACGCCAGCACCGCGGCCACCAGCGCGACGATCGCGCGCATCCAGCCCGGTTGCCGGCCGAACCAGCCCCGCACCCCGCCGTTGTGCCGGAAGCTCTGCTTGGGCTTCTCGGTAGCCACCGCCGTGTCGCTCATGCGCGTGCCCTTCCGAGAGACTCACCCAACAGGCCCGACGGCCGGAACATCAGGATCAGGACCAGGATGACGAACGCCGCCGCGTGCAGCCAGTTGGAGCCGAACAGGCCGGCCGCATAGCTCTGCAGCACGCCCAGCAGGATGCCGCCCACCAGCGCGCCGCGCAGGTTGCCGATGCCGCCCAGCACGGCCGCGGTGAACGCGTCGATGCCGAGCAGGAAGCCCGCGTCGTACTTGGTGACGCCGATCTTCAGGTCGTACATCACCGCCGCGATGCCCGCCATCAGGCCGCCCAGCAGGAAGACCAGCGAGATCACCCGGGACTTGTTCACGCCCATCAGCGCCGCGCTGTCCGGGTTCTGCGCCACCGCGCGGATGCCCCGGCCCAGACGTGAACCGTTGATGAAACGATCCAGGATGAACATCATCACCAGCGCCAGCACCACGATCAGGATCTGCAGGTTCGTGATGTGCGTGTTGCCGATCGTGATCACCGTCTTGGCCTGGATGATCGGCGGAACACCCCTCTGATTCCGGTGCGTCGCCACACCGACGAACTCCGAGATCGCCAGCGACGCGCCGATCGCCGTGATCAGGAACGCGAGCGGCGGAGCGTTGCGCCGGCGCAGCGGCCGATAGGCCACCAGCTCCACGAACAGCGCCACGACGCCCGAGACCACAATGGCCGCTACCAGGCCCAGCGCCATGAAACCCAGCATCGCGCCGAAATCCGGGCGCGCCGAGTTCTGGTCCAGGCCGAACCATCCCCAAACGATCAGGCAGGCGTACGTGCCGACCAGAAACACCTCGGAATGGGCAAAGTTGATCAGTCGCAGCACACCGTAGACCAGGGTGTACCCCAGCGCGAACAGCGCGATGATCGCGCCCTGCGCCAAACCTGCCACGGTGAGCGGCCCGAAATTCTCGATCAGACCGGAAAAGTTCACAGAGGGGCTCCAAAACGACGAGGTCGGTGCGGCCGGAGATCATCCGGCCACACCGGCCCTACGAAGAGATCAACGCGATCAGGAGGTCTTGATCTCCTGGTCCTTCACCGCGTCGCCGCTCTGGTCGAACTTGAACGCCCAGACCTTGATGAACTGCGGGTCCAGCTCGCCCTTGTCGGTGAACTTGTACGTGTTCGCGATGCCCTTGTAGTTCACCGTCGACAGGTAGGTGTTGAGCTTCTCCCACGTGGTGTTACCCGCGTCGATGCCCTGCAGGAAGATGTTCGCCGCGTCGAACGCCACGTCCGAGTACGTACCGGCGGCCACGTTCCACTTCGCCTTGTAGTCGTTGACGAAGGTGCCACCCGCGTTCTCCGGCGGCGAGCAGGGGCAGGTCACCACGGTGCCGACCGCCGCCGCCGTGCCGGAGGCCTTGGCCAGGCCCGGGTCCTTCATGCCGTCGCCGCCGACCATCGTGCCCTTCCAACCGGCCGCGGTCAGCTGCTTACGGATGATGCCGCCGTTGGTGTAGTAACCGCCGTAGAACAGCACCGTGGCGCCGCTCGACTGCACCTTCTGCACCAGCGCCGAGAAGTCGGTCTGCTTGCCGTCGCCCTCGGTCTTGTCCGTCTGCACCACCAGCGAGCCCAGCTTCGACTTCACCACGTCGGCCAGACCCGCGCCGTACGCCGACTGGTCGTCCGCGACGAAGACCTTCTGCGCCTTCATCACGTCCTTGATGTACGCGGCGGCCGCCGGGCCCTGCGCGTCGTCGTTCGCCACCGCGCGGTGGAACACCTTCCACCCGTTCGCCGACAGCGACGTACGCGTCGCCGCGGGCGTCACCGTCGGGATGCCGGCGGCGTCGAAGATCGGGTTGGCGGCCTCGGACTCGCCGGAGAACGGCGGGCCTACCACGCCCAGGATCTTCTTGTCCGCCACCAGGCTCCGGGCGACACCGGGAGCGACCTCGGCAGCACCCTGCGAGTCGAACTTCGCGACCGTGATGCAGTCGGAGCCCTTCGCCTGGTTGTACTGGTTGACGGCCAGCTCGAAGCCCTGCTCGATGTTCACACCGAGGTTGGCGGCCGAGCCGGTGAGAGCGCCGAAGAATGCGAGCTTGTAGCCGCAGTTCGAGCCGCCCGCGGTGTCACTGCCACCCGAATCTTTATTACAGGCAGCGGCACCGGCGATGAGCCCGATGATGGCCACCCCGCCGATGGCTCGTGCGAGAACCTGCCTCAAGGTTGGAACCCTCCTCCATACCGAACCCACCGAGCCACCGCGCGCCGATTGGCACTTGCGTGCCCCACGACGACACCGCGCCCGTCATGGGGCGGGACGCTATCCCAGGTTCCAGGCCTGCCAAAAGACTTCGTTCGGGCTTTCACCGAACCGTTACGTCTGCTCATCCGCAGGCCGGGGCAGGTGTTACATGAGAGGCGTTACGAGAAGATCAACTCGTGGCCTGCGGCGCGCCGCCGGCCTCCTGACTCTCCGCCAGAATCCGATCCGCCACCTCACGCATCGTCATCCGGTGGTCCATCGCCGTCCGCTGAATCCACTTGAACGCCTGCGGCTCGGTCATCTGATACTTCGTCATCAGCTCACCCTTGGCCCGCTCCACCGACTTGCGCGTCTCCAGACGCTCGGTCAGGCCCGCCACCTCGGACTCCAGGGCCGCGATCTCCGAGTACCGGGACAGGGCGATCTCGATCGCCGGCACCAGATCCGACTTCTGGAACGGCTTCACCAGGTACGCCATCGCACCGGCGGCACGCGCCCGCTCCACGAGATCACGCTGGCTGAACGCGGTCAGAATGACCACCGGCGCGATCCGGCCGCCGGCGATCCGCTCCGCGGCCGCCAGCCCATCCATGATCGGCATCTTGATGTCGAGGATGACCAGGTCCGGGCGAAGATCCTCGGCCAGGCGCACGGCGGTCTCGCCGTCACCGGCCTCCCCGACCACGTCGTAGCCCTCCTCGACCAGCATCTCCGCCAGATCGAGCCGGATGAGGGCCTCGTCCTCCGCGATCAGCACCCGCTTGCGATCGGCCCCAGCCTGCGTGTCGGCCACGGAACCCCTACCCCCAACGCTCCCGAAGTCGCGACACCCCGGTATGTGGGTGTCGCCGCCCTAAGCCTAGTAGGTAGGCTGTCCCCTGCTGAGCTTGGCTGGATCGAACCACCGGTCCGGCCGAGGCGTCTGTCCCCGTAGCCCAATCGGCAGCAGGCAATGGACTCAAAATCCATACAGTGTGGGTTCGAATCCCACCGGGGACACAAAACTGTCGTACCCGTGTTCGAAGATGTGGGCATGCATCCACCCCACATCCGCGAACACGCTTTGAGGCTGCGTGCTCAGGGTGTTCCCTTCCGCCAAATTTGCAGCACCCTGGGACTGTCCCGAAATACCGTGGGCCACTGGTTCTACGGCGATCGCGCGCGCCGTCGCGCCGAGTTGGACGCCGAACCGTCGAGATGCCCCCGGTGCGCCAAGCCACCACGACCGCCGGACGATCAAGACTCATATGCCTACCTTCTCGGTCTCTACCTTGGCGATGGCCACCTCGTGACCGCGGCCAGGGTGCCGGTGCTCCGAGTCTTCTGCGCCGATGCTTGGCCAGGGCTGATCAAGGAGTGCGAACTCGCGATGGTGGCCGTCATCGCGCGCAATGTCCAACGAGTACAGAAACAGGGATGCGTCGGCGTGCAGAGCTACTCCAAACACTGGCCTTGCCTGCTACCGCAGCACGGGCCCGGGCACAAGCACCATCGACCGATATTTCTGGCGGCATGGCAAATTCCGATCATCGATCGGTACCCCGGCCAATTCCTGCGCGGCCTATTTCACTCCGATGGATGCCGGGTTACGAATCGAATACGGCGCGGCAGCAAATCCTACGAATATCTCCGATACAACTTCTCCAACGAATCCCGCGACATCATGGGTCTATGCCAGGAATCCCTCGACCGCCTCGGCATCGGCTGGCGTATGTGCCGCCCGAACATGCTGTCGGTGGCCAGGAGGGAGGCGGTGGCGCGCCTCGACGAGTTCGTCGGTCCCAAGTGGTGACCCGATGCCCGATCTTGCCCGTTCCCACACCCGGCGAAAACCCAAACGGGCGCGTTCCGGTCTCTCTCCGTGAGCTTGACCTTGGCGGCGCCCGGGCCGGGTGACCGCCCCGCGCTGACCGCCGGTGGGCGTCGTCAGCTCGGCGGCGACTGCATCGCGCCCGTCACCGCCCTCGAGCCACGCTCGCTCGCGCTTGCACGCCTCGGCTCAGACTGCGCCGATTTCGACCTCACCGGCGGCCCGGCCGACGCCGCGGCCACGCGCGCCGGCCGTGCCGCTCGCATCGGCACATCGTTGTGCGCCGCCGCTCCTGGCTTTCCCAGGCCCTGCCCCCGGCCCGGCCCGCCGGCGGGTTCGGTCGCCGCCCGCGGTGCGCCGGTGGTCGCCGCCGGCCCCGCGCTCGTCGGCGGCGGCGTAGGCACCCCCGACCCCGGCGGCGTGGCCGGACGCTGCGGCGTGACCAGGCCCGGCGGCACCCCCGGCTCCGGCGGCGTGACCGGTCGCGGCGTCGTGGCCGGGCCCTGCCGCCCGGTCCCGGGGCTGCCTGACGGCGCCGCGGACGCCGATCGGCGCAGGTCGGCGCAGTACCGGTCGACGCTCTTCTCGTCGCCGGCCGCGGCCACCAGCTTCCGGCGGTTCTCGCGGCTCAGCGGGGTGGCGCCGCGCCACGAGTCGCACCAGCCGAGCACGAGGACGCGCGGCGTAGCGGTAGCCCCGGGGACGGGGGCGGGGGACGCGCTGGGGACGGGTGCGGGGGTGGTGCCTGTTCTCGGCGCCGGTACGCCCAGCGCCGAGAACAGGCGGTGTGCGTGCTGCTGGGCTTCCTGGGGGAGGTTGCCGGTGCGGGCCGCGACCGCGGTTCCGGAGAGGGTCAGGAGAGCCAGGCCGGCCGTGATGGTCACGACTGCGGTCCTCGTTCTCGCCGGAGCGCGCCGGGCGGCCCGGGCAGCACGTCGGCGATGCGCGGTGAAGGCGGCGACGACGGCCTTTTCGCCGCTGAGCTCCTGGTCGGTCGCCGGGGCACGGGCGGCGTCGAGGAGGTTCTTCAGCGGGGTGTGTGCGGGGCCGGGATGGTCGCCGGCAACCAGTTGCTCGGCTTCGGCGGGGCCGATGCGGTGGGTTCTCCGGATGCGCATCGCATGAAGAAGAGCGCGCGGAGTGCGCATTTTGTTACACCTCCCCGGCCGGTTCGCGGGTGATTCGGGCGTTTACCTGGGGGTGTGTGGCGAGGCGCCGGAGTCCGCGCATGGTGGCTATCCGGATGGCGCCGGGGCGTTTCCCGAGGATCTGGGCGGTGGTGGCGACGTCGAGGCCGGCGACGATGCGGAGCATGACGGCTTCGGCCTGGTCGGCGGGGAGGGTGGCGATGAGGCCGACCGCCCAGTCGGTGCTGCCGCGTTCGAAGGCCACGGTGGCGGCGTCGGGGGCGACCAGGTCGGCGCCGGGCCACGGGAAGGAACGGCGGTGCCGGCGCAGGTCGATGGCGCGGTGCCGGGCGATGCGGAAGAGCCACCCGCGGAAGGCGGCGAGGTCGCCGTCGAAGCGGTCGAGGTCGCGGATCACGTGGAGCCACGTTTCGCTGGCGGCGTCCTCGGCCTGGTCGCCGATGACCACGCGGAGGTAGCGCAGGACGGCCGGTTGCAGGGTTCGCCAGAGCTGGGCGAACCCGTGGGCGTCACCGCGCTGGGCGGCGCGGAGGGCCTCCTGGAGTTCGTGTTCGGCGGGGGTGGGGCGTCGCACGGGTGGGCTCCGGGGGTGGGCGGACGTGCGTGCTTGTACCCCGGGCGGCCGCTCCTTGAACCCCGGATGGGCGCGCCCTGAACCCGGGCTGTGAATCTGGGCGAACCGCCGGTCGGCCCGGTGCGCGGATGTTGTCATGGCAGGGACACCTTCCGCTGGAGGCCTCATGTTGTGGTCCGGTTCCTCCCCCATGACGGTTGTCCGTGACAGCATGTGGGCTTTCCTGCTGTTCGCCGGGGTCGCGTGGCTGGCGACCGGGTGGAGCGTGCTGCGGCTGGAGCCGGTGAATGTGGCGCGGGTGGCGGGGCCGGTGGTGTTGTTCGGGGCGGTGTGCGAGGCGGTGCGGGCGCTGGCGGGCACCCGCACCTGGTGGTTGAACGCGGGGATGTCGGTGCTGTTCGCGGCGACCGGGGCGGTGTTGTGGCTGGACCGGGATGCCACCTTCGCGACGCCGGCCGCGCTGGTGGGCTGGTTCCTGATGGTGCGGGGCGCGCTGGACGTCGCGGTTTCGACGATGAACCGGGGCACCGATCGCACCTGGGGTCTGGTGCTGTCGCTGGGAGTGGCGCAGGTGGGGCTGGGCTTCTACGCCGCGGGGCCGCTGGCCCGATCGGGCGATCCGGTGATCCTGGTGCTGGGCGGGCTGGGTGTGCTGCGCGCGATCGCCGATCTGCTGACCGCCCTGCGGTTGCGGGAGGTTTCCGGCGTACGCCATGAGGTTTTGCATCTGACGCCGGAGCGCGAGGCGGGTGTCGCGGGTTATTCCGCCGGTCTGACGGATTTCGAGGCGACGCCGAAGGCGAAGCACCGGGCCGCGAAGGACCCGAAGACTTTCCACGACGAGGTACTGCGGACCACGAAGGACCTGGATTCGATGATCGCGCAGGCCGGTGTGACCGGAACGGGCACGACGGCGCATCGGATCCCGGAGGATCTGCCGGCCGTGCCGGACACGCCGGAGGGCGCCGAGGAGGCCGCGGTCGGCGACGAGAAGCATCACTGAGGTATGTGTCCCCGGCCCCGCCGGGCGGAGTCCGCGAAACGGTCAGTCGCCGGACCGGGATTCCGCCGGCGGGGCCATCACCTGCGCTGGCCGACCCGGCGCAGCAGCCCTTCCTGGACGGCGCTGGCGATGTGCCGGCCGTCCTCGGTGAACATCCGCCCGGTGGCCAGTCCCCGGCTGCCGCTGGCCGAGGGGCTGGTGCAGTCGTAGAGGAACCACTCGTCGGCGCGGAACGGCCGGTGCAGCCACAGCGCGTGGTCGAGGCTGGCCCCGATCACGCCGCCGGGGCCCCAGACCTCGCCGTGCGCGGACAGCACGGAGTCGAGCAGCGACAGGTCGGACGCGTAGGTCAGGGCGCACGCGTGGATCAGCGGATCGTCCGGCAGGTCGCCGTTGATCCGCATCCACACCCGCTGCTGCTCGCTGGCCACGCGGTCGCCGGGCGGCACCCAGCCGGGCACGCCGACGTAGCGGACGTCGATGGCCTGGGGCGAGGAGGCGAAGATCCCGGCCCGGGACGGGTACCGCGAGACCCAGTCGGACATCGTCGGCGTTTCCAGCGGGCCGGGCACGCCGACCGGCGCGGGGAGGTAGTGGTCGAGCCCCTCCTCGCGTACCTGGAAGGAGGCCGACATGAAGAAGATCGTGCGCCCGTGCTGCTGGGCGACCGACCGGCGCACCGAGAACGACCGCCCGTCGCGGATGTTCTCCACCGTGAACTGAATCGGTTCGGTGGGGTCGCCGGGGCGTACGAAATAACCGTGCAGTGAATGCACGAAGCGGGACGGATCGACGGTCCGTCCCGCCGCCACCAGCGCCTGGCCGGCGACCTGCCCGCCGAAGACGCGCTGGGCGCCGGTCTGCGGGCTCTCCCCCACGAACGTGGCCGCGTCGACCTGCTTGAGGTCGAGGATCTCCAGAAGCTGGTCGACGGCGGCCTGTCCGCTCAGTGGGGGCACGCGATCACACCGTCGCCGGGTCGACGAGCGAGCCGAGCTGGTGCACGCGCAGCGTGTTGGTGGAGCCCGGTGCGTTCGGCGGGGAGCCGGCCACGACGACCACGAAGTCGCCGGGCTTGGCCAGCCCGAGGCCGAGCATCTTGGCGTCGACCTGGCGGAACATGTCGTCGGTGTGCTGCACGAAGTCGGTCAGGAACGTCTCGACGCCCCAGCTGAGCGCCAGCTGGTCGCGCACCTCGGGGACCGGGGTGAACGCGTAGAGCGGGAGCTCGCAGTGCAGCCGGGAGAGCCGCCGGACGGTGTCGCCGGTCTGCGAGAAGGCGACCAGGGCCTTGGCGCCGATGTTGCGGGCGATCTGCGAGGCGGCCACGGTGAGCGCGCCGCCGTGGGTGCGCGGGTCGTGCTGCAGGCGCGGGACGGGGATCGAGCCGCCCTCGGTGGTCGACACGATCTTGGCCATCGTGCTGACCGTGAGCACCGGGTACTTGCCGACCGACGTCTCGCCGGAGAGCATCACCGCGTCGGTGCCGTCGAGCACCGCGTTCGCCACGTCGGAGGCCTCGGCGCGGGTCGGGCGCGAATTCTCGATCATCGAGTCGAGCATCTGGGTGGCCACGATGACCGGCTTCGCGTTCTCCCGGCACAGCTGCACTGCGCGCTTCTGCACCAGCGGCACCTGGTCGAGGGGCAGCTCGACGCCGAGGTCGCCGCGGGCCACCATGACGCCATCGAAGGCGAGCACGATCTGCTCGAGGTGGTCGACCGCTTCCGGTTTTTCGACCTTCGCGATGACCGGGACCGTGCGGCCCTCCTCGGCCATCACGTTGTGCACGAGCTTGATGTCGTCGGGCGAGCGGACGAACGACAGCGCGACCAGGTCGACCCCGAGCGACAGGGCGAAGCGCAGGTCCTCCTCGTCCTTGTCGCTCATCGCCGGAACGCTGACCGCCACGTTGGGCAACGAGACGCCCTTGTTGTTGCTGACCGGGCCGCCCTCGATGACCAGGCAGCGGATGTCGTTGCCCTCGACGCCGGCGACCTCGACCGCCACCTTGCCGTCGTCGATGAGCAGGCGGTCGCCGACCTTGACCTCCTGCGGGAGCTTCTTGTAGGTGCACGACACCCGGTCGGGGGTGCCGATGATGTCGTCGCCGGTGATGGTGACCAGGTCACCGGTGTTCCACACGTGCGGCCCGTTCGCGAACTTGCCGAGCCGAATCTTGGGCCCCTGCAGGTCGGCGAGGACGGCCACGGCGCGCCCGGTCTGGCGGGCGGCTTCGCGCACGAGGCCGTACACCTTCTGGTGGTCCTCGTGGCTGCCGTGGGAGAAGTTCATGCGGGCCACGTCCATGCCCGCCTCGACGAGCCCGAGCATGCGCTCGGCGGATGCGGTGGCGGGGCCCATGGTGCAGACGATCTTTACGCGGCGTGTCACAGCCATCAGGCTAGTCTCTCTTTCGGATCGGCCCGCTGGCCGACCCCGGCATGGGGATGAACGGTGGGCGAGGCCCTCCCACGTGCTCTTCCTGGTGGGTGCACTGCGCCAACGAGCGGGCTTCGACGACCGCGCGGGACAGCTTAATCGGTTCGCTCACCGTGGGTGTCACGACAACCCCCTATCGGGTACGGGGCAGGCGCCGTCACCGACCGCAACGAGGCCGTGCCCGCCGTGCGGGCGCGAGCGACGTGCGTGCGAACGGCCGTGGACGCGTGTCTCGCGCGAGTGGGCGCTTCAGGACACGTCCCGCTCGAGCCCCGGAACGGCGACCGTGATGGGGCCGTCGTAGGCGGTCGCCGCGGCCGTCCGGTGGGTCTCGGGGTCGCTGCCGGGCCACAGGTGCGTGAGCCACAGCGCCTTCGCGGCGGCCCGGGTCGCGAGCTCGCCCGCGTCGATCGCGGTGCCAAGATTGCCCACCATACGCGCCGGCAGCTCGGTCGCGTGCGTGGCCTCGGCGATCAGCAGGTCGACGCCGCCGGCCAGCTCGGCGAAGGCCGGCTTGTCGCCGGCGTCCCCGGTGTAGGCGATGCTCGCTCCCCCGGCCGCGATCCGCACCCCCGCGTTCGGCAGGAAATGCGGCAACGCCACCGTGTCGACCGTGAACGGCCCGATCGCCAGCCGCCCCGGCATCGGCAGGTCGAGCACCTGGTAGGCGCCGGCCAGGGTGACCGGCCGGTCGAGTGCCAGCACCGCGTCCAGCGCCCCGCCCGGAGCGTGCAGCGGCAGCGGCTCCGGCACCCCGGTCATCGCCCGGGTGCGCAGCAGCGGATGCAGATCGGCGCAGTGGTCCGGATGCCCGTGCGTGACCAGCACCGCCCCCACGTCCCCGGCCGCGACGTGCCCGAGCAGCGCCTGGTACGTCGCGTACCCCGGGTCGATCAGCAGGGCGAAGCCGTCGTGCCGCAGCAGGTAACCGCTGCACCCGCGCTCCCGCTCCGGATACGCCCCCACGCCACCCAGCACCGTGATCCGCATGGATCCCACCGTAGCCCCAGCACCTCAACGCCCTGCCTCTTGCTCTGCTCACCGCAGGTACGCACACGCCCTTTGCTCTGCTCACCGCAGGTAAGCACGCGCCCTTTGCTCTGCTTCCCGCAGGTAAGCGCACGCCCTTTGCTCTGCCCACCGCAGGTAAGCACACGCTCCGTGAGTGCGCAGGCCCACCGGAGGGGGGCCGCTTACCACGAGTAAGCAGAGCAAAGGGCGCCTGACGGCGAGCGGCCGGGCCGCCAGGCGGGGGTCAGACGGCAGCCGGGCCGCCACGCGGAGGTCAGACGCCAGCCGGGCCGATGCGCGGGGTCAGACGGCGAGCGGCTGGGTCGACGCGCGGACCGGGGCCGGGAGCTCGCCCTTGGCGCCGAGGTAGTCGTGGATCGCAGCCGCCGCCGAGCGGCCCTCGGCGATCGCCCACACGATGAGCGAGGCGCCGCGGTGCATGTCGCCGGCGACGAAGACGCCCTCGGCCGCGGTCTGCCAGCTGTTGTCGGCGTCGAGCACGCCCCGCTGGTTGCGGTTGATGCCGAACTGCTCGAGCAGCGGCTGCTGCTCGGTGCCCTCGAAGCCGATGGCCAGCAGCACCAGATCGGCGCGCAGGTCGCGCTCCGAGCCGGGGGTGACGGTGACCGTGCGGTCGCCGCCGGCGCGCTCGACGACCACGTCGGCGATCCGGACCGCGGTGACGTTGCCCTGGTCGTCGCCGATGAACTCCTGCACGGCGACGCCGAAGACCCGGTCGCCGCCCTCCTCGTGGGCCGGGTAGTTGCGCAGGACGACCGGCCAGGTCGGCCACGGGTGCTGCTCGGCCGCCCGCACCTCGGGGGGCAGCGGGTACTGGTCGAGCTGGATGACGTTGGCCGCGCCCTGCCGGTGGGCGACGCCGAGGCAGTCGGCGCCGGTGTCGCCGCCGCCGATGATCACGACGTGCTTGCCGGCGGCGTCGATCGGGGTGCTGTACTGCAGGCCGGCCACGACGCGGTTGGCCGGGACCAGGTGCTCCATGGCCAGGCGCACGCCGTTGAGCTGCCGCCCGGGGGTGGACGGAGTGTCCCGGCCGGCCAGCGCGCCCGCGGCCAGCAGCACCGCGTCGAACCGCTCGCGCAGGTCGTCGGCGGTGACGTCGACGCCCACGTTCACGCCGGTCTCGAAGACGACGCCCTCGGCCGCCATCTGGGCGAGCCGGGCGTCCACCACATGCTTCTCGATCTTGAAGTCGGGGATGCCGTACCGGAGCAGGCCTCCGATGCGGTCGTCGCGCTCGAAGACCGTGACCGCGTGCCCGGCCCGCGCCAGCTGCTGGGCCGCCGCCAGGCCGGCCGGGCCGGAGCCGACCACGGCGACCTTGAAGCCGCTGGCGGCCGGGGCCGGCTGCGGCCGCACGTAGCCGAGGTCGAACGCGTGGTTGGCGATCTCGACCTCGACCTGCTTGATGGTCACCGGGTCGTCGGCGATGCCGAGCACGCAGGCGGCCTCGCACGGCGCCGGGCACAGCCGCCCGGTGAACTCCGGGAAGTTGTTGGTGGCGTGCAGCGCCTCGGCGGCCGCCTGCCACGCCCCGGTGCGCACCAGGTCGTTCCAGTCGGGGATGCGGTTGCCCAGCGGGCAGCCCTCGTGACAGAACGGGACGCCGCAGTCCATGCAGCGGGTCGCCTGGTCGCGGATGAGGTCCTCGCCGGCCGGCGGGTAGACCTCCCGCCAGTCGCGGATGCGCACCGGCACCGGGCGGCGCTTGGGCAGCTGCCGCTCGTACCGGAGAAAGCCGTGGGGGTCAGGCATTCTTGGCTCCCATAACCGCCTCGTCGACGTTGCGACCGGCGGCTTCGGCGGTCCTGATCAGTTCCATCACGCGCTTGTAGTCGCGCGGCACCACGGCGGTGAACCGCTCGACCGCGGCCGGCCAGTCCGCGAGCAGCTTGTCGGCGACCGCCGAGCCGGTCTCGGCCAGGTGCTTGCCGATCAGGCCGCGCAGCACGCCCTGCTCGTCCTCGGTGAGCGGGGCGAGGTCGACCAGCTCCGGGTTGACCCGGGTGGGCACCAGGTCGAGCACGAACGCCTGACCGCCGCTCATGCCGGCCGCGAAGTTGCGCCCGGTCGGGCCGAGCACCACCACGGTGCCGCCGGTCATGTACTCGCAGCCGTGGTCGCCGACGCCCTCGACGACGGCCACGCCGCCCGAGTTGCGCACCGCGAACCGCTCGCCGGCCCGTCCCCGCAGCAGCAGCTCACCGGAGGTCGCCCCGTACAGGATGGTGTTGCCGGCGATGATGTTGTCCTCGGCGACGAACGGCGCCCGCTCGTCGGGCCGCACCACGATCCGGCCGCCGGACAGGCCCTTGGCGACGTAGTCGTTGGTGTCGCCGAACAGCCGCAGCGTCACGCCGCGCGGCAGGAAAGCGCCGAACGACTGCCCGCCGGTGCCGCGCAGGGTGAAGGAGATCGTGTCGTCGGGCAGGCCGGCGCCGCCGAAGCGGCGGGTCACCTCGCCGCCCAGCATCGCGCCGACGCTGCGCTGGTCGTTGCGGACCGGCAGCTCCTCATTGACCTTGTCGCCGCCGTCGAGCGCCGGGCGGGCCAGCTCGATGAGCTGGTTGTCGAGCGCCTTGTCGAGGCCGTGGTCCTGGGCCACGACGCCGCGGCGGGCCGCGCCCTCGGGCAGGTCGGGCACGAACAGCACCGGCGACAGGTCGAGGCCGTGCGCCTTCCAGTGGTCGACGGCGGGCCGGATGTCGAGGACCTCGGCGTGGCCGATCGCCTCGTCGATGCTGCGGAACCCGAGCTCGGCCAGGTACTCCCGGACCTCCTCGGCGAGGAACAGGAAGAAGTTCTCGACGAACTCGGGCTTGCCGGTGAAGCGCTCGCGCAGCACCGGGTTCTGCGTCGCGATGCCGACCGGACACGTGTCGAGGTGGCAGACGCGCATCATGATGCAGCCCGACACGATCAGCGGCGCGGTCGCGAAGCCGAACTCCTCGGCGCCCAGCAGCGCCGCGACCACGACGTCCCGGCCGGTCTTGAGCTGGCCGTCGACCTGCACGGTGACCCGGTCGCGCAGCTTGTTGAGCAGCAGCGTCTGCTGGGCCTCGGCCAGGCCCAGCTCCCACGGGGAGCCGGCGTGCTTGAGCGAGTTCAGCGGGGACGCGCCGGTGCCGCCGTCGTGACCGGAAATCAAGATCACGTCGGCCTTGAGCTTGGCCACGCCCGCGGCGACGGTGCCGACGCCGATCTCGGAGACCAGCTTCACGTGTACGCGGGACGCCGGGTTGACCATCTTGAGGTCGTGGACCAGCTGGGCCAGGTCCTCGATGGAGTAGATGTCGTGGTGCGGCGGCGGCGAGATCAGCCCGACCCCCGGGGTGGCGTGCCGGGTCTTGGCGATCCACGGCCACACCTTGTTGCCGGGCAGCTGGCCGCCCTCGCCGGGTTTCGCGCCCTGCGCCATCTTGATCTGCAGGTCGTCCGCGTTGACCAGGTATTCGCTGGTCACGCCGAAGCGGCCGGACGCGATCTGCTTGACCGCGGAGCGCCGGTCCGGGTCGTAGAGACGCTCGACGTCCTCGCCGCCCTCGCCGGTGTTGGACTTGCCGCCCAGCCGGTTCATCGCGATCGCCAGGGTCTCGTGCGCCTCCGCCGAGATCGAGCCGTAGCTCATCGCGCCAGTCGCGAACCGCTTGACGATCTCGCTCGCCGGCTCCACCTCGTCGATCGAGATCGGGGTTCGATCCGATTTGAACTCGAACAGACCACGCAGCGATCCGGCCTCGGCGGCGAGCGCGTCGACCTTCGAGGTGTATTTGCGGAAGACGTCGTACTGGCGCGACCTGGTCGCGTGCTGGAGCAGGAACACCGTCTCGGGGTTGAACAGGTGCACCTCGCCCTCGCGGCGCCACTGGTACTCGCCGCCGACCTCGAGCCGGCGGTGGGTGCGCTCGGCCGGGTTCGCCGGGTACGCCTTCTCGTGGCGCGCCTTCACCTCGGCGTGGATCTCGGCCAGGCCCGCGCCGCCGATCCGGCCGCTGGTGCCCGCGAAGTACCGCTGCAGCAGCTTGTTGTCCAGGCCGACGGCCTCGAACACCTGGGCGCCGCAGTACGACGTGACGGTCGAGATGCCCATCTTCGACATGATCTTCAGGACGCCCTTGCCGAGCGCCTTGACGTAGTTGCGGACCGCGGTGCGAGGGTCGAGCCCGGCGAGCGGGCCGGTGGCGATCAGGTCGTCGACCGTCTCGAAGGCCAGGTACGGGTTGACCGCGGCGGCGCCGTACCCGATCAGCACGGCCGCGTGGTGCACCTCGCGGCAGTCGCCCGACTCGACGACCAGCGCCACCTGGGTGCGGGTCTGCTCGCGCACCAGGTGCTGGTGCACCGCCGCGGTGAGCAGCAGCGATGGGATCGGCGCGAGGTCGGCGGTGGCGTCGCGGTCGGAGAGGACCAGGATGCGTACGCCGTCCTCGATCGCCTCCGACACGTGCCGGCAGATCTGGGTGAGCCGGGCCTTGATGCCCTTCGCCCCGTCGCGCAACGGATACAGGCCGCTGACCCGCACCGCCTTGAAGCCGGGCAGGTCGCCGTCGTCGTCGATGGACAGCAGCTTCGCCAGCTCGTCGTTGTCGATGATCGGGTACGGCAGCACGATCTGCCGGCAGGACGCCGGGCCCGGGTCGAGCAGGTTGGCCTCGGGACCGATGGTGGTCGCCAGGCTGGTGACCAGCTCCTCCCGGATCGCGTCCAGCGGCGGGTTGGTGACCTGCGCGAACAACTGGTGGAAGTAGTCGAACAGCAGCCGCGGGCGGGTCGACAGCGGCGAGATCGGCGTGTCGGTGCCCATCGAGCCCAGCGGCTCGGCGCCGGTCCGCGCCATCGGCGCCACCAGGATCTTGAGCTCCTCCTCGGTGTAGCCGAACACCTGCTGCCGGCGGGTCACCGAGTCGTGCGTGTAGATGACGTGCTCGCGGGCCGGCAGGTCGGCCAGGTTGATCAGGCCGGCGTGCAGCCACTCGTCGTACGGCTCGGCCGCGGCCAGCCCGGCCTTGATCTCGTCGTCGTGCACGATCCGGCCCGCGGCCGTGTCGACCAGGAACATCTTGCCCGGCTGCAGGCGGCCCTTGGCCACCACCGCGGCCGGGTCGAGGTCGAGCACGCCGGCCTCCGAGCCCAGCACCACCAGGCCGTCGGCGGTGTGCCACCAGCGGCCCGGGCGCAGGCCGTTGCGGTCGAGGACCGCGCCGATCTGGGTGCCGTCGGTGAACGCCACCGCGGCCGGCCCGTCCCACGGCTCCATCAGCGAGGCGTGGAAGCGGTAGAACGCGCGGCGCTTGGCCTCCATCCCCGGGTCGTTCTCCCACGCCTCGGGGATCATCATCAGCATCGCGTGCGGCAGCGTGCGGCCGGCCAGGTGCAGCAGCTCGAGCACCTCGTCGAAGCTGGCCGAGTCGGACGCCTCCGGCGTGTTGATCGGGAACAGCCGCTTGATGTTGCCGGGCAGCACGTTCGACCGCAGCAGCGCCTCGCGGGCGGCCATCCAGTTCTTGTTGCCGCGGATGGTGTTGATCTCACCGTTGTGGGCGATGAACCGGTACGGGTGGGCGAGCGGCCACGACGGGAACGTGTTGGTCGAGAACCGGGAGTGCACCAGGGCGATCGCGCTGACCACCCGCTCGTCGGTCAGGTCGGGGAAGAACCGCGGCAGCTGGTCGGGCGTCAGCATGCCCTTGTACGTGATCGTCCGGCTGGACAGCGACGGGAAGTACGCGCCGACGCCGCGCTGCGAGGACTCCCGCTCCGCCTGCTTGCGGATGGTGAACACGACCCGGTCGAGCTCGATGCCGCTCAGCGGCTCGTCCTTGGGGCCCAGCGGCGTGTCGGTCAGCCGGTGTGCCGCGAGGAACACCTGCTTGATCACCGGGCGGGCCTCCTCGGCCGTCGCGCCCAGGCCGTCCGGCCGCACCGGCACGTCCCGCCAGCCGAGCACCTCGCCGCCCTCGACCAGCGCGTACTTCTCGAACACCTTGATCGCGCGGGCCGCGTCCGCGGCGTCGTTGGAGAGGAAGACCAGCCCGGTCGCGTAGAAGCCGGCCTCGGGCAGGTCGAAACCGGCGACCGCGCGGTAGAACGCGTCCGGGACCTGGATGAGGATGCCGGCGCCGTCGCCGGTGTTCTGCTCGGCGCCGCGGGCGCCCCGGTGGTCGAGGCGGATCAGCGCCGACAGGCCCTTGGCCACCACGTCGTGGGAGCGGCGGCCGTGCAGGTCGGCCACGAAGGCCACACCGCAGGCGTCCCGCTCCTGCGCGGGGTCGTACAGTCCACGGTTCGGCATGCTGTTTTCCGCCGCGGGACGGATCGGCCCGCGGCTGTCTGCCTTGCTTTCCGCCGCCGACTGAATCGGTCCCTGGGGGTGCGGATATGCCACCGGGCCTCCTGTCGTCACTGGTGTTTCGTATCAAGGTCGGGACGACGTCGGCCCTGCAAAGTCTCTAGAGTCTACGTGACGGGGCACCGATCTCCGCCAGTTCGGATGGATCACACTTGGATCGGGACGAACCGGCACGTACGGGAAGCAATTGTCGAGAGGCGCGGCGCTGCGCCATTCGGTAGTCTCGCGCGGTGGCGCAACCGAATTCCGACGTCTTCGTCAGGCTCGAGCGTTTCTATGACGCCCTCCCCCGACCCTACGCACGGGTCGAGGACTTCGGAGGGCTCGTGCTCTTCGTTCGCGAGGGCGAGGGGTGGCCCTATTACGCCCGGCCCCGGATAGGGGCGGGAACGCCGTCCGCCGCCGATATTACCGAGGCTCGCCGCCGGCAGCGCGAACTGGGCATCCCCGAGTCTTTCGAGTGGGTCCACGAGACCACTCCCGACCTGCTCGCCGTGGCGCGCTCGGCCGGGCTCGAGGTGCTGCTCGCCCCGCTCATGGTGCTCGAACCGGCCGCGCTCGTGCCCGACCTGCCGGTCCCCGGCGCGACCATCAGCATCCTCGACCCGGCGTTGCCGTCCTACGCCACCGATCTGGCCGCGTCGCGCGCCGTCGCCCAGCTCGCCTTCGGCAGCCCGCCCGCGGCCAGCCCGCTCGAAGGGGTCGCCGCGGCCGCCGCCGAAGCCCCGCAGGCCGAGTCCGCGCTGGTCACCGAGGAGGCCGGCGCCAAGGAGCGGGACGCGGCGACCGAGACGCTCAGCGAGGCGCTGGTCGCCGGATTCCGCGAGCGCGCGGCCGCTGGGGGTTACGTCACAGCCGTCGTGACATCGCCCACCGACGGCATCGTCGCCACCGGCGCGCTGATGCGCGACCACGACACCGCCGAGATCGCCGGCGTGGCGACGCTGCCCGCCGCGCGCGGCCGCGGCTACGCGTCCCAGCTCACCGCGACGCTGGCCCGCCACGCCCTCGACGCCGGCGCTTCGCTGATCTTCCTCTCGGCCGGCGACGACGACGTGGCCCGGCTCTACGCCCGCGTCGGCTTCCGCCGCATCGGCACCGCCTGCATCGCCGAGCCGGCCGCGGCCGGCCTCTGATCCGCCGCCCCGCCGACCGCCCACCGCCAGCCCGCCGACCGCCAGCCCGCCGGCCGACCGCCAGCCCGCCGGCCGCCGGCTGCCTGGGGACAACGCCGCGAAACTGTCACACCGGCCTGCTTGAATGGCCCCACCCAGACCGGGTGGGGGCGGTCCGTGGCGCGCGCGGCCAAATCGTCCGATATGGAGTTTTAGAGGGTTTCGTCGAGGACCAGGGCGGCGTTGATCAGGGCCAGGTGGGTGAAGGCCTGGGGGAAGTTGCCGAGCTGTTCGCCGGTGAGGGCGATCTCCTCGGAATAGAGGCCCAGGTGGTTGGCGTAGGTGAGCATCTTCGCGAACGTCATCCGGGCCTCGACGAGACGACCCGACCGGGCCAGCGCCTCGGCGTAGTTGAAGGTGCACAGCGAGAAGGTGCCCTCGCTGCCGCGGAGGCCGTCGGGGGAGGCCTCGGGGTCATAGCGATAGACCAAGCTGTCGGTGACCAGTTCGGTGGTCATGGCGTCGAGCGTGGAGAGCCACATCGGGTCGGTGGGCACCAGGAAACCGGTGCTGCACATGCGCAGCAGCGAGGAGTCCAGGACGTCGGTGGCGTAATGCTGGCGGAACGCCTGGCGGTTCGGGCTCCAGCCGCGGTCCATGATCTGCTCGTAGACGGCGTCGCGCTCGCGGATCCACTTCGCGAGCGGCGCGGGCCGGCCGTGCTCGCCGGCCAGGCGGATGCCGCGGTCCAGCGCCACCCAGCTCATCAGGCGGCCGTAGGTGAAGTCCTGCCGGCCGCCACGGGTCTCCCAGATGCCCTCCTCGGGCTGGTCCCAGTTCTCGCAGAGCCAGGAGAGCAGGTCTGCGATCTTGCGCCAGCCGGCGTGGCCGGCGGAGATGCCGAGCTGGTCGGCGGTGTAGAGGCTGTCCATCGCCTCGCCGTAGATGTCGAGCTGAAGCTGACCGGCGGCGCCGTTGCCGACGCGGACCGGCGCCGAGCCGCGGTAGCCCTCCCAGTGGTCCAGGGACTCCTCGACCAGGTCGCTCGCGCCGTCGACCCGGTACATGATCTGCAACGGGCCCCCGTCCTTGACGTCGGACTGCTCGTCGACCCGGTCGGCCAGCCAGCGGCCCAGGTCGGCGGCTTCGTCGGTGAAGCCCAGGCCGAGCAGGGCGTAGACCGAGAACGAGGCGTCGCGCACCCAGGTGTAACGGTAGTCCCAGTTGCGCTCGCCGCCGATCTGCTCGGGCAGGGCCGCGGTGGGCGCCGCGACCAGTCCGCCGGACGGCGCGTAGGTCATCAGCTTGAGGGTGATGGCGGACCGCTCCACGGCCTCGCGCCAGCGGCCTTGATAGGTGGACTGGTCCAGCCAGGTGGCCCAGTACCGGGCGGTGTCGTCGAGCAGGCGGCGGGCCTCGGCCACCCGCACCTCGCGGATCGGGCCGCTCGTGCCCGTCTCGAGGATCAGGCCGCGCAGGTCGCCGGCGTGCAGGGTGAGCTCGACGTGGATGTCGCCGCCGTCGTCCAGCCAGGTCCGGGCCAGGCGCCGGTCGTCGGGCTCGCGGACGATATGGACCGTCATCGCCTCGACGGGAGTCTCGAAGACGGCGCCGTTCTCGGTCAGGTGGGTCTCGTGCGGCCGGCGGCCGTAGTCGAACCGGGGGGCGAGATCCGCATGGAACGTGATCGTGCCGCGGACGCACCGAACCAGACGGACCAGGCGGTGGACATCGGTGCGGGTTTTTCCGGCTATCGGCATGAAATCGATGACCTCGCCGACGCCGGCGTCGGTCATGAACCTCGTGATGAGGATGGCGGTGTCCGGGACGTAAAGCTGCTTCCCCCGGGAACTGCCGGGATTTATTCGGAAATAGCCGCCGGAGTCGGCGTCCAGGAGCGCACCGAAAATGCTCGGTGAGTCGAAGCGGGGCGCACAGAACCAGTCGATCGAACCGTCGGTGGCGACCAACGCGGCCGTCTGCAGGTCGCCGATCAGACCGTGCTCGGCGATGGGTGGGTAGTCAGCCATGCTTCGAGCGTTCGGCCGATCCAGCACCGGCGCATCATGCGTCGCGGATGAGGCGCGACTCGACCACCTGGCCGGGGATCCGCTCCTGCTCGCGGGCCAGCAGGGCCAGCGCCCGCTCGTCGGCCTCGGTCGGATCGGACGTGTCGAGCGCGCGCGGCCAGAGACGGGCGCGGCGGACGGCAGCGGTCTCGGCCACCGCGACCAGCGCCTGGCTGACCAGGTAGAGCAGGGTGAACAGGCCGGCCACGGTGGCGAACGCGCCGTAGACCGGGCCCGCGTTGCGCACCAGCGCGGTCAGCAGGGGCCCGCCCACGTGCAACACCACGGCCAGGAGCAGCGCGCCGGAGGCGGCGGGACGCCAGAGCGCGGACAGCTGTGCGGGGCACACCAGGAGGATGCGAACACCGAACAGCAGAACCGCGAACGCCGACAGGGCGGTGCCGAGGGCGGCCAGCAGGCGATCCGGCGCGCCGACGCCGGGAATGGCCGCGCCCGCCACCGCCAGGCCGCCGCCCGCCACCACCCCGGCCAGCAGCACCACAACCACACCGAGGACCCGCGAATAGGCGCCGACCGGGTTGGGGAGATCCCGCATGCGGACGCCGGCGACGTGGTTGAGGGTGCGGTAGGCCGCGTAGACCACGCCGGTCGCCGACCAGATCAGGCCGATCGCACCGATCACGAACGCGACCGGGGAGGTGGGCAGGGCCGCCGCGGCGTCGTCCACGGTGGCCTGCAGGGCGGGCGGGACAATCGCGGTGATCAGCTCGCGCCGCAGCTCGGGGTTGGTGGCGAGCAGCCGGGAGACGACCGCGACGCCGAGCAGCAGCAGCGGGAACAGGCTGAGGAAGCCGTAGTAGGTGATCAGCGCGGCGTGCCGGGGGCCGTCGTCGTCGAGGTACTTGCAGAGCACCGCGTACGGGAAGCCGGCCACGCCGTGCCGTCGCTGAAACCGGTCGAGGCGGGCCAGCACACCATTCATGGTCCGGTCGCGCACGCGAGGCGCTGTCATCCGGGCCGGATGAACCTCGGCTCCGGTGGGCTCAGCACTCCGGTGGCGTCCAGTCGGTGGGGCCGTGGGCGTGGCCGCCGAGGATGCGCGGGCGCATGTGGTTGAGGGCGGCGTCGCGGGCGCGCAGGGCCAGGCGGCCGCGGGCCTGCACGACGGCGGACATGCGGCGGGTCTGCCGGACGACGCTGGTGGTGCGGGGGCGGCGCAGCCGGCTGTACGCCTCGATGGCCGCGATCAGCTGCTCGCCGGGTGCGACGTCGGCCACCAGCGGGCGCAGCGTGGCGGCGTCCTCGAAGGCCAGGCACGCGCCCTGGCCGAGGTGGTGCGGCATGGCGTGGGCGGCGTCGCCGAGCAGGACCACGCCGCCGGGTCCGGAGCGGAAACCGTACGCCCGAGGCAGCGGCCGCAGCTCGCGCACCTCCTGCGGCACCAGGTCGCCGGGGTCGGTGGCCTCGAGCAGCTCGCGCACCGGCGGATGCCAGCCGGCGAACCAGCGGCGCAGCAGGGCGAGCTGGGTGGCGGGCGGCTCGGGCCGCGGCGCGCCGGCGGCGGTGGCCACCCAGTAGATGCCGCCCCGGCCGGCGGCGCGGTCGCCGAGCGGAATCGAGACGAAGCGGTAGCCGGCCCCGAGCGTCTCGCCGCCGGCCTTCTGCTCGTCGGTCAGCCGGGGCGCCCGGTAGGCCGGGATGACCGCCTGCCAGGCCGCGAAGCCGGAGCCGACCGCGACCGACTCGGGCGCCAGCGCGCGCCGGACCGGGCTGTCGATGCCGTCGGCCGCCACCACCAGGTCGGCCTCGAGCTGGGTGCGGCCGTCGCCGACGGACGGGCGCCGGCCGGGGCCGACGCGCACCGAGGTCACGTCGAAGCCGGTGCGGATCTCCACGCGGTCGCCGAGGCCGGCGACCAGCGCGTCATAAAGATCTTCCAGGTGTACGACCGCGGGCGCCGGGCCCGCGCCGGAGCTGAGCCGGGCTCGCGGCTCGACCAGCCACTGGCCGTCGGGGCGGCGCACCCCGCCGTCGGGCAGCGCGGCGGCGATCGCCGACCAGCCGCCGTCCGGGTCGAGCGCCTCCAGCGCGCGGCGCCCGTTGGACCAGAGCACCAGCGCGGTGGGCGGCGCCGCGACCCGCTCGCCGCGCTCGAGCAGGGTGACCTGCCAGCCGGACCGGGACAGGGCGCCGGCGGTGGCCAGGCCGGCCATCCCCGCGCCCACCACCACGGCCGTGCGCACGGTCGCGGGTCAGTTCTCGTCGGCGGGGCGCTTGTCCACTTCGGCGTCGCCGCCGGTGGCGCCGTCGGGCCCGTTGGTCGCGGCCGCCCCGGTGGCCAGGACCGCCTCGGTGCTGCCCGCGGGCCCGGCCGGGTCCGGCTCGACCGGGTGCCCGCCGGCGGCCCGCTCCAGCGCGATGTCCTCGGGCGTCTCGGGCGGCAGCACGCCGGTCCGCCGGTACGCCTCGAAGCGGGCCTCGCTGACGACCTGGTAGCTCTTCGGCGCGCGGTGCGGGCCCTCGGCCTGCTCGGCCCGCTCCTCCTCCGAGGTGGGCGCGTCGTCCGGCACCACGTACGCCCGGGGGCCGCGCACCAGCACGAAGTAGGCCACCGCCGCCAGGAACACGATGATCGCCACGAAGACGTTGAGCCGGATGCCGAGAATGTGGTTGGCCTCGTCGATGCGCAGCATCTCGATCCAGAAGCGACCCGCCGTGTACGCCGCCACGTAGAGCGCGAACGCCCGGCCGCGGCCGAACTTGTACTTGCGGTCGAGCAGCCAGACCAGCACCGCCACGCCGATGTCCCACAGCGCCTCGTACAGGAACGTCGGCTGGTAGAGCCCGGCCTTGGTCACCGGCTCGCCGTCGATGGTCAGCGCGTGGCCCGGGTTGTTCTGGTCCATGTCGTGCACGCGCAGGCCCCACGGCAGGGTGGTGGCCTGGCCGTACAGCTCGTTGTTGAACCAGTTGCCGAACCGGCCGATCGCCTGGGCGACCGGCAGCCCCGGCGCCAGCGACTCGGCGAAGACGCTCAGCGGCAGGCCGAGCTGGCGGGCGGCGATCCACGCGCCGAGCGCGCCGCCGGCCACCGCGCCCCAGATGCCGAGGCCGCCCTTCCAGATGTAGAGCGCGTCGATCGGGTGCCCGCCGGCGCCGAAGTAGTCCTGCGGCGACGTGATCAGGTGATATATGCGGGCGCCGACGATGCCGAACGGCACCGCCCACACCGCCATGTCCAGCGAGGCCCAGTGGGCCACACCGCGGGCACGCAGCCGATACTCCATGATCAGGACGGCGGCGACGATGCCCAGGACGATGCAGAGCGCGTACGCCCGGATCGGCAGGCCCAGCACGTGCCAGACGGACGTCGTCGGGCTCGGAATCGCGGCAAGTATCACGGGTGCACACGCTACCGTCGCGACGCTCGCGGCGGACGACCAGGGCACGCCTACTTTTCGCGCACTCCTTCGGCCAGCTCCGCGCTGAGCGCACGCAGCCGGGACAGGCCGGTGGCGCGGTCCGGAGCGTCGAGAACACACCGGATCAGGGCGCTGCCCACGATCACCCCGTCGGCGAACGCGGCGACCTCGGCGGCCTGTTTGCCGTTGCCGACGCCGAGGCCCACCCCGACCGGCAGGTCGCGGTCGGCCTGCCGCACGCGGGCGACCAGGTCGGGCGCCTGCTGCGAGACCGCGGTGCGGGCGCCGGTGACGCCCATCAGCGCGGTGGCGTAGACGAAGCCGCGGCAGTTCGCCACCGTCATCGCGATCCGCTCGTCGGTCGAGGACGGCGAGACGAGGAACGTGCGGTCGATGTGGTGCTCGTCGGACGCGGCGATCCACTCCTGCGCCTCGTCGGGGATCAGGTCGGGCGTGATCATCCCGGTGGCGCCGGCCGACGCGAGGTCGCGGGCGAACGCGTTGACGCCGTACTTCTCGATCGGGTTCCAGTAGGTCATCAGGACGACCGGTACGCCCTTGGCGGTCACCGCCTCGATGATGCGCAGGGCGTCGCGGGTGCGGACGCCGGCCGCCAGGGCGATGTCGCTCGCCTTCTGGATCACCGGGCCGTCCATCACCGGATCGGAATAGGGCAGCTCGACCTCGATGACGTCGCAGCCGGCCTCGTGCATGGCGATCATCGAGGCGATGCTGTCCTCGACCGTCGGGAAGCCGGCCGGCATGCAGCCGATCAGAAGAGCCCGATCCTCTTTACGGAAAATCTCCGTAATGCTCACTCTTGCTCTCCCGGAACCAGCGTCTCGGTCTCGTCGAGGATGCCGAAGTAGGCGCCCGCGGTGTGCACGTCCTTGTCGCCGCGACCCGAGAGGTTGACGAGGATGACCGGCCGCCGGCCGATCTCTTCCGACAACGCCGGGATGATGCGGATCGCACCGGCCAGCGCGTGCGCGCTCTCGATCGCCGGGATGATCCCCTCGGTGCGGCAGAGCAGCTGGAACGCTTCCATCGCCTCGGCATCGGTCACCGGCTCGTACTCCGCACGGCCGGTGTCGTGCAGCCAGGCGTGCTCGGGCCCGACGCCGGGGTAGTCGAGACCGGCCGAGATCGAGTGCGACTCGACCGTCTGGCCGTCCTCGTCCTGCAGGACGTAGGTGCGGGCGCCGTGCAGCACCCCCGACGAGCCGCCGGTGATCGACGCGGCGTGCCGCCCGGTCTCGACGCCCTCGCCGCCGGCCTCGAAGCCGTACAGCCGCACGTCCTCGTCGGGCACGAAAGCGTGAAAGATGCCGATCGCGTTGGAGCCGCCGCCCACGCAGGCCGCCACCGCGTCGGGCAGGCGGCCGAGCTGCTCGAGGGACTGGGCCCGGGCCTCGACGCCGATCCCGCCCACGAAGTCGCGGACGATCTCGGGGAACGGGTGCGGCCCGGCCGCCGTGCCGAGCAGGTAGTGCGTGGAGTCCACGCTGGCCACCCAGTCGCGCAGGGCCTCGTTGAGGGCGTCCTTGAGAGTGCGCGAGCCGTTGGTCACCGGCACCACGGTGGCGCCGAGCATGCGCATCCGGGCGACGTTCAGCGCCTGGCGCTCGGTGTCCATCTCGCCCATGTAGACCACGCACTCGAGGTCGAGCAGGGCCGCGGCGGTCGCGCTGGCCACGCCGTGCTGGCCGGCGCCGGTCTCGGCGATCACCCGGGGCTTGCCCATCCGCTTGGCCAGCAGGGCCTGGCCGAGCACGTTGCGCACCTTGTGGGCGCCGGTGTGGTTCAGATCCTCGCGCTTGAGCAGGATGTCGGCGCCGACCCGCGCACTCAGCCGCTCCGCGCGGTAGAGCAGGGATGGCACTCCGGCGTAATTCTTGAGGAGATTTCCGAATTCCGCCTGAAATATCGGATCAGTCTTGGCTGTCCGATATGCGGCGTCCAGCTCGTCCAGCGCGCGGACGAGCGCCTCCGGAACGAAGCGGCCGCCGTAGCGCCCAAAATGCCCGGAAATGTCTGGCAAAACGGTCATCGCACCGGCCTTGGAGTGGCGGGATGATTACCCGCGTTGACCAGCTCGGCCACCGCGTCCCGGGGGGACTTCTGCGTCACGAGACCCTCTCCCACCAGCACGGCGTCGGCGCCGGCCGAGGCGTACCGAATCAGGTCGTGCGGCCCGCGCACCCCCGATTCCGCGATTTTCACGACGTTGTTCGGCAGGCCCGGCGCGATCCGCTCGAACACCGACCGGTCCACCTCGAGCGTGCGCAGGTCCCGGGCGTTCACCCCGATCACCTTCGCGTTCGCCTCCAGCGCCCGATCGGCCTCTTCCTCGTTGTGCACCTCGACCAGCGCGGTCATGCCCAGCGACTCGATCCGCTCCAGGAGGCCCATCAGAACGTTCTGCTCGAGCGCGGCCACGATCAGCAGCACCAGGTCGGCGCCGTGCGCGCGGGCCTCGTGCACCTGATAGGCCGAGACCACGAAGTCCTTGCGCAGCACCGGGATCTGCACCGACGCGCGCACCGCCGCCAGGTCGTCCAGCGAACCACCGAACCACCGGCCCTCGGTGAGCACGCTGATGCAGCGGGCGCCACCCGCCGCGTACTCGCCCGCGAGGTCGGCCGGGTCGGGGATGTCGGCGAGCGCGCCCCGGGACGGCGACGAGCGCTTCACCTCGGCGATCACCGCCACGCCGGGCTTGCGCAACGCCGCGTACGCGTCGATCGCCGGTGGCGCCGCCGCCGCTGCCTCCCGAACCTGCTCCAGCGGCACCCGCTCCTGCCGGGCCGCCACGTCCTCGCGCACTCCGGCGAGAATCTCCTCCAGCACGTTCTGCGGTCCGCCAGTGCCCGCTTCCGCCTGCTGATCGGATGTCACGAAATGACTCCCCTCTCCGGGTGTCCTCCGCCCGATGCTAGGAGGTGGCGGTCCCCGGCAAGCCCCCGGGGTATGGCGCGCCTCACGAGGTGGGCTGCGGCATAATGCCGCCTGCCATGCATGGTGTCACGACATCCTGTCAGTTCAGTCACAGGCATCGCACGGGCCTGCGCTGCGCCACCTCATCTGATCGGTGGATGCTCCGGCGCGTTGACGGCATCGTCATGTCCGGGAAATACGGCCCCGCCATGCTGGATCCGGGGCACACTTGCTTCCGGGAATTACCAGTGAGAGTGATCGACGTGGAGTTGACCGTGACCGACAGCAGGCCCGTTCCGGCCCCGCCGGCCGGCATCGCAGCCGTCTCCCGAGCCGTCGTCTCCGTTGCCGCCGATCTGGTCACCAACGTGCAGCGCGCGGTGGTGGGCCCGGCTAACGTCCGCACGGCCCGCGACAACGCTTTCGACGCCATGCTGGCCGACCGCGCCCGCAACCAGGCCCGCGCCGACCTCTCCCGCGAGGTGGCCGCGCTGGTCGCGGCCCGTCCCGTGCGTTCCCGCAAGATCGCAAAAACCCCGCATATCGTACGAGGCTGACGGCCCCCGCAGCGCCGGCACAGTGCGGTCGTCGCCCCGATCCGGTCGGCCGGCGCCTCCAGGACGTCCCAGGCCGCGCGGTGGCCCGCCTCGGACGGCTCGCTCAGTCGGCGGTGGGGTCGTCGCCCCGGTCCAGGGCGTCCCAGGCCGCGCGGTGGTCGGCAGTCGCGTCCGGAGTGGCGGGCTGGACGGCCGTCCCGGCGACGCGTGCGGGCGGAGCCGGCTTGCGCTCGTACCGCGCCGACATGCGGGGCCACTGGTGGCCGCGGCGGGCGGCGGTGAGCCCGCCGGCGACGACGAGCAGGCCACCCAGCGCGCAGAGAATCGGCCAGGCGGTGGCGCCGGCGCCGGCCGAGCCCGGGTCCAGGCCCGCGCGGCCGGCGATCGCGCCGATCACCACACCGAGGCCGGCCGCGGCCAGCAGCGCGCCGACCGCGCGCCGGGCCCAGCCGGAGGTGGCCAGCAGGGCGCCGGTGCCGGCCAGCGCCACCAGGGCCAGGCCGGTCACCCAGGGCTCGAGGTCGGTGCCGGTCCGGGCCTCGCGCAGGTCGGTCATGCCGGGGCGCGGGCTCAGGTGGACCGACCAGGTGCGGGTGATCGCGTACAGGGAGAGCGCGGCGCCGGCCAGGCAGGCGACCAGGGTCAGGAAATAGGAGCGGCGGGTCATCGGGCCGCGCGCAGGGTTTCCGCCGAGGCGATGGCGGCCAGGACGGCGGCGGCCTTGTTGCGGGTCTCCGTCTCCTCGGCGGCCGGGTCGGAGTCGGCGACGATGCCGGCGCCCGCGCCCACGTACGCGGTGCCGTCCTTGAGCAGGGCGGTGCGGATGGCGATCGCCATGTCCATGTCGCCGGCGAAGCCGAAGTAGCCGACCGTGCCGCCGTAGAGGCCGCGGCGGGTCGGTTCGAGCGACTCGATGATCTCCATGGCCCGGACCTTGGGCGCGCCGGAGAGCGTGCCGGCGGGGAAGGTCGCGGCCAGCGCGTCGAAGGCGGATCGGTCGTCACGCAGCTCGCCGGTGACGGTCGAGACGATGTGCATGACGTGGCTGTACCGCTCGATGCGGGCGAACTCGGGCACCTCGACGGTGCCGGGCTTGCAGACCCGGCCCAGGTCGTTGCGGCCCAGGTCGACCAGCATCACGTGCTCGGAGCGCTCCTTCGGATCAGCCAGCAGCTCGGCGGCGAGCGCGTTGTCCTGCTCGGGAGTGGCGCCGCGCCAGCGGGTGCCGGCGATCGGGTGGAGCAGCGCCCGGCGGACGCCGGCCTCGTCCGCGCTGACCTTGAGGTGGGCCTCCGGCGAAGAGCCGACGATGTCGAAGTCATCGAAGCGCAACAGATACATGTACGGGCTGGGATTGGTCGCCCGGAGCACGCGGTAGACGTCGAGCGGGTCGGCGTCGGTGGGCCGCTCGAAACGCTGGGCCACGACGATCTGGAAGCACTCGCCGGCGCGGATGGCCTCCTTCGCCTCCTCGACCGCCTTTTGATATTCCCCGGGCGCGGTGCGGCTCACCGGCTCGCCGGCGGGCCGCCGCTCCACAGTGGAGATCATCGGCGGGGTCGGGCGGGAGAGCGCCGTGGTCATCGCGTCGAGCCGGCCGATCGCGTGATGGTAGGCGGCGCGGCGGGCGGTCTCGTCGGCGTCGTCGGCGAGCACGGCGTTGGCGACCAGGATGGCCGAGCCGTCGTAGTGGTCGAGGACCACCAGGTCGGTCGCGAGCATCATGCCCACCTCGGGCAGGCGCAGGTCGTCGGTGGCGGTGGCGGGCAGGCGCTCGAAGCGGCGGACCAGGTCGTAGCTCAGATAGCCCACCATGCCGCCGGTCAGCGGGGGCAGGTCGTCGTCGGCGAGGCCCTCGGCCAGGGCGGCCACCGTCTCACGCAGGGCGGTCACCGGGTCGCCGCCACGCGGGACGCCGGCCGGCGGGGCGCCGAGCCAGACCGCCTCGCCGTCGCGCTCGACCAGGGTGGCGGCGCTGCGGACGCCGATGAACGAGTATCGCGACCAGGCCGCGCCGGACGGGCCGGCGCCCTGCTCGGCCGACTCGAGCAGAAACGTGCCGGGGCCGCCGGCGAGCTTGGTGTAGACCCCGACCGGCGTCTCGCCGTCGGCGAGCAGGCGGCGGATCACCGGCACCACCCGGCGGCGCTGCCGCAGGAAGGTCGCCTCGTCGGGCCGGACCATGCCGCTGGTCATTCGCCTTCTCCCGGGACAGCGCCGGCACCGGCGGCCGGTGCTCCGGACGGCGTGGACGACCCGGGCGGCACCGGAAGCTCAGTCGCGACCGGAAGCTCGGTGAAGAAGCAGTCGTGCGCGCCGGTGTGACAGGCGGCGCCGATCTGCTCGACCGTCACCAGCAGGGCGTCGCCGTCGCAGTCGAGGGCCACGGCCTTCACGTACTGGTGGTGGCCGGAGGTCTCGCCCTTCACCCAATACTCCTTGCGGCTGCGCGACCAATAGGTGGCCCGGCCGGTGGTGAGCGTGCGATGCAGCGCCTCGTCGTTCATCCACGCCAGCATGAGCACGTCGCCGGTGCCGTGCTCGCGCACGATCGCCGCGACGAGGCCGTCGGGGGTGCGCTTGAGCCGGGCCGCGATCGCCGGATCCAGGTCGGTCTTGACTGCCACGCTCCGATTCTCCACCCCCGCTTCACAACGCCCGGACAGCCCCCGCGACGCGGCCCACGATCCGGGCACGGGGGATGTGCCCGGCGGCCCGGGACGGTACCGTCGTCGTGCGCCGCGCCCGGTCGAGGGCGTGGACGCCCGCCCGCCGGATGAGGGTCCACCCAGCTCACGGGCCGCGGGTCGGGCTGCGCGACGTCCCCGAGCACGTCGACGTCGTGAACTTCTCAGCCTCGCGACGGGAGCACACAACCGATGGATCCGACGTCCAGCCCCGACAACACCCGGCCACCGCGCGGCCTCTCGCGTTTCTGGCCGGTCCATCGGGACGGCGAGGACCCGGCCGCCGAGGCGGAACGGGGTGAGCTTCCCGTCGCCCTTCCGGGTGAAACGGAGATGGTCGCGCTCGGTTCGCGGCGCGGCTCGGACCAGGCCGCCGGCGGTGTCTTCCCGCTCGACGGCCCGCTCGACGGCCCGGTCGGCGGCCCGGCCGGCGGCTCGGTCGAGGCCGGGCCGATCCCGCCGGGAGGCGTGGTGCACGGGACTCCGGTGCCGGCCTTCCCCGGTACGCCGCTGACGGCAGCGCCCTTCGCGTCGGCGGCCCGCGGACCGGCCGGCGGACCCGGCGGCGGACCGGACGGAACGCAGCCGAATGGACCGGTGCCCAAAGCGTCGGCGGCCCATGGGCCGGCCGGCGGCCCCGAGGGATCGCCGTCGAACGGACCGGTGCCCGGCGGGCCGGGTGGCGCGGGCGGCCTCGGCGGCGGCGCAGGCGGCCGCGGCGGTAGCGCGGGCGGCCTCGGCGGTGGCACGGGCGGCCTCGGCGGTGGCACGGGCGGCCTCGGCGGTGGCACGGGCGGCCCCGGCGGTGGCGGCCCCGGCGGTGGCGGCCCCGGCGGTGGCGGCCCCGGCAGTGGCGTGGGCGGCCTCGGCGGTGGCGCATTTGATGGGCTCGGCAGTGGGCCGGGCGGCGGTCACCGGGAGGGTGCGGAGGGCGATCCAGATCACTCCGGCGCGTCGGAGACCGGCGAAGGTGCAGCTCAGGCCGTAGAGTCCTCGCGAGCCAACGGGTGGGACCGGGACACCGGTTCGTTCGGCGGGTTCGGGCTCGGCGGCCGCAACGGGCGCTTTCTGCTCGGCGGGCGCACCGTCGGCGGCGAGTCGCGGCCCGGCCTCAACGGGCACGGCGGCCCCGACCTGAACGGGCGGGTGAGCAGGCCGGGCCCGGAGCCGTCTACTGTGGATGGCCCGGCGGCGGGCGGGCCGCCGGACCGAAGCGACGAGAACGGGCGTGATGACATGAACGGACGGGCCGGCGTTCCCGGTTTCACCGCACCCGGCGATGTCCCGGCCGAGGACGGTCCCGCGGACCGGACGGGCGACACCGAGCCGCGCCGCCAGGCGACCGGCTGGGCGTCGGTGCCGACCTCGACCAACCCGATCGTCACGCCGACGTCGGGCGCCCCGATCTCGGGCACCCCGCTCTCCGGCACCCCGGGCACGGGCAACCCGCTCTCCGGCATGCCGACCACGGGGGCACCGACCTCCGGCACATCAGCGTCCGGCGCGCCGACCTCGGGGGCGCCGACCTCCGGTGGGTCGGCGTCGCCGGGGTTCGGCCCGGGCGCGTATGGGCAGCCGCCGTCCTATGTGCCGGCGCTGCCCGACCCGGCCGCCGGTCCGGTCTCGGGAGTGCCGGCGCCTCGCGCCGCCGCCTCGGCGCCCACCGACTCCCCGGCCGAGCGAGCCAATCCGGCCGAGCGAACCAACCCGGCCGAGCGAACCAACCCGGCCGAGCGAACCAACCCGGCCGAGCGAACCAACCCGGCCGAGCGAACCAACCCGGCCGAGCGAACCAACCCGGCCGAGCGAACCAACCCCGCTGAGCGAGCCAACCCGGGCGCGCGGGTCGAGAATGACCTTCGGCCGCTGGTGACGCCGCCAGGCGAGCCGATCGAGACCGTTCCGGTGACGTCGGCGTTGCCGCTGCGCGCCGGTGACGAGGAGCGCCGGCCATGGGAGGACGAGGGCACGCCGCGCCCGCCGGCGCCGCGCCGCTCGGCCAGCCTCGAGGACGCCGCGCCGGCCCGCCGGGGTCGCCGCGCCGCGCCGGAGCCGGACGCGGAGGACGAGAGGGACGAGGGGGGCGACGAGCAGCCGCTGCGGCCGGGCGACGTCGCCGCCGGGCACATCGCGTTCTGGGACGACGACGCGACCCGGCACTTCCGGGCGGCCTGGCACGAGGTGAAGGCCGAGTTCGTGGACGATCCGGTGGGGGCGCTCACCCGGGCGCACGACCTGCTCACCGACGCGGTCAACGAGCTCACCGAGGCGCTGCTGGCCGAGCGGGACGAGCTCGACCCGCTGCGTGGCACCGCGACCCCGGACACCGAGAGCATGCGCATGGCGATGCGGGGCTACCGCGAGTTCCTCGACCGGATCCTCGCCCTGTGATCCCCGCCCGGTAATCCCCGATCACGCCGACAAAGGCCGCGCCGTCATCGATGGCGCGGCCTTCTGCTTTGAGGGTGGGTCCGCAGGCCAGCCCGCCGCTGTGAGCGTGCGTCCGCAGGTCAGCCCGGCGGCCGGGGACGGCCTCGGCCACCCACCCGGCCCGTCCCGCGGACGGGGGACTTGTCAGATGCCGTACAGATAAGGATTTTGACTTGCCTTGAAATTCATCATGCGTTGAACTCATCAGGTGATGAAATCTCAGAGTGCGATCGAGATCGAAGATCTCGTGGTGGAGCGGGGACGGCGGCGCGTGCTGCACGGGATCGCGTGCGCGATTCCGGCGGGGAGCGTGACCGGGTTGCTCGGGCCGAGCGGCAGTGGCAAGACGACGCTGATCCGGGCGATCGTCGGGGTGCAGATCGTCAAGTCGGGCACGGTGACGGTGCTCGGGATGCCGGCCGGGAGCGCCGAGCTGCGCCGGCGCGTGGGATACGTGACGCAGGCGCCGAGCGTGTACGCGGATCTCTCGGTGCGGGAGAACGCGCGGTATTTCGCCTCGCTGTACGGGCTGGGCGCGCGCGAGGCCGACCAGGCGATCAAGGATGTCGGGCTGTCGGATGCCGCGCGGCAGCTGGTCGGCAACCTGTCTGGCGGGCAGCGGAGCCGGGCGTCGCTGGCGTGCGCGATGATCGGGACGCCGGACGTGCTGGTGCTGGACGAGCCGACGGTCGGGCAGGATCCGGTGCTGCGCGCCGACCTGTGGGGCAAGTTCCACGCGCTCGCCGGCCAGGGCACGACGCTGCTGGTCTCTAGCCACGTGATGGACGAGGCGCGGCGCTGCGACCGGCTGCTGTTGATCCGCGAGGGCGAGATCATCGCGGACGACACCCCGGCCGCGGTCCGCGCGGCGGCGGGGACGGACGACCTGGAAGAGGCGTTCCTCCGACTGATTCGCCAGAGGCAGGAGGTCGCGGCATGAGCGTGGCCATCACGTTCTCGACGTCGGGCCGGGTGGCGCGGCAGCTGCGGCACGACCGGCGGACGGTGGCGCTGCTCGTCGTGGTGCCGGCGCTGCTGCTGGCGCTGCTCTATTTCATGTACGAGGACTCGGCGGCGACCTTCGACCGGATCGCCCTGATCATGCTGGGCATCTTCCCCTTCGTGATCATGTTCCTGGTCACCAGCATCGCGATGCTGCGGGAACGCACCAGCGGCACCCTCGAACGGCTGCTCACCACACCGCTCGGCAAGGTGGATCTGCTGTTCGGTTACGGCATCGCGTTCTCGGTGGCCGCGGCCGTGCAGGGCGCGGTGGCGACCGGCGTGACCTACTGGCTGCTCGGGCTCGACACCATGGGCAGCCCGGCCCTGGTCGTGCTGATCGCCGTGGTCAACGCGGTGCTCGGGGTGGCGCTCGGCCTGCTGTGCAGCGCCTTCGCCCGCACCGAGTTCCAGGCCGTACAGTTCCTACCGGTGGTGGTCGTGCCGCAGATCCTGCTCTGCGGGCTGTTCGTGCCGCGCGAGCAGATGGCCGGCTGGCTGCAGGCGATCGCCGACGTGCTGCCGCTGACGTACGCGGTCGACGCGCTGATCGAGGTCGGCAGGTCGGCCGAGCCCACGTCGACGATGTGGCGCGATCTGATCATCGTGGCCGGCGCGGCGGTGGTCGCGCTGGTCCTGGCCGCCGCGACGCTGCGGCGGCGCACACCCTAGGAGCGTCTGTTGGTGAAGCGGAGCGGGCGGCGACCCGGCAATCAGGACACCAAAGCGTCCATCCTGGAGGCCGCCCGCAGAGCCTTTGCCGAGAAGGGGTTCGACCAGTCCTCGATCCGGGCGATCGCGGGCGACGCCGGGGTCGATCCGGCGCTCGTGCACCACTACTTCGGCACCAAGGAAAAGCTCTTCCTGGCCGCCATGAACGCGCCGATCAACCCGGGCGAGCTGATCCCGCAGGCGCTGTCGGGGCCGCGCGAGCAGGCCGGCGAGCGGCTCGTCCGGATGGCGCTGACCGTGTGGGACTCGCCGGCCGGAAGCGCGGCGGTCGCGATGTTCCGGTCGGCGATGAGCAACGAGTGGACGGCCCGGCTGCTGCGCGAGTTCGTGGTCACCCAGATCCTCCGCCGGGCGGTCGCGTCGCTGGTCCTCGACCCCGCGGAGGCGCCGCTGCGGACGTCGCTGGTGGCGACCCAGATCGCCGGCATGATGATCGGCCGTTACGTGCTGCGGATCGAGCCGATGGCGAGCGCCGACCGGGAGGTCCTGGTGGCCGCGATCGCGCCGAACGTGCAGCGCTTCCTCGACGACCCGATGCCCGAGGTGTTCAGCTCGTACAACGGTGGCAGAGCACCGGGTGCAGCAGGTGCGCCAGATCCTGCCGGTCGGTGACCGGGCGCGGGAAGGCGAGCCGGGCCAGCTTGTCGTCGAGGCGGACCAGGAAGCCGTACCGGTCCATCCGGACGACCCGCGGCTCGCTCGCGGGCTGGACGGCCGGGCCGAGCTGGCGGCGCACGTAGGCGCTCATCTCGGCGAGGTGGTGCTCGGCCAGGTCGGCGATCAGGTCGAACTCGATCTGGCGCAGCGGGTCGGGGGTGGCGGCCGCGAAGTCGTCGGGGTCGATTTCCACGAGCTTGTCGTTGCGCTCGTAGCGGACCTCGGCCACGTCCAGCCGGTGCAGCACCTTGGACTCGCCCACGTCGAGCAGGTCGCCGGAGGCGTCGATCTCGGCGTAGTCGAGCGCGGCCCGCCGGGCCTCGTCGCCGTCGAGGCGGGTGACCCAGCCGGAGACCCAGACCCGGCCGAGCGCGGGTGAGCCGGCGACCGGCGGCACATCGGTGATGTCGAGCACCATCGCCGTGTCGCCGGTGCCGGGCTGCGACCGGAGCCCGGCCGCGACGGCGCCGCCGGCGGGAGAAAGCAGCAGCACCCGGCCCTGGGCGTCGATCACGTGGCGGACCGGGAGCGGGCCGGGTCGGCAGGCGATGTGTGCCACCGCGGGGAGGTGACCGGCGGCCAGCGTGCGCGCGACCTCGGCATGGGTGGGCTGCATGGGAAGTACCTCCGCGGGCCAGTTAGGCTTACCTTAGTAAGGGCAGGCTAACCTATAAATCGGCCTCAAGCGCAACTGACTCCCGGAGACTTCATGAACAACTCCCGGCCCAAGGCCAAGCTGTCCCGTGCCCTCGGCATCCCGCTGACCCCCAAGTGCGTGAAGTACTTCGAGAAGCGGCCGTTCCCGCCGGGCGTGCACGGGCGCGGCCGGCGCAAGGCCTCGGACTACCAGGTGCGGCTGCTGGAGAAGCAGCGGCTGCGCCATCAGTACAACATCAGCGAGGCCCAGATGCGCCGGGCGTACGACGACGCGCACCGGGCCGAGGGCAAGACCGGCGAGACCATGGTTTCGCTGCTCGAGCGCCGCCTCGACGCCACCGTGGTGCGCGCCGGCCTGGCCCGCACCATCTATCAGGCCCGTCAGCTCGTGGTGCACGGGCACTTCACGGTGGACGGCAAGAAGGTGGACCGGCCGAGCTACCGGCTCAGGCCGGGCCAGGTCGTCGAGGTCCGCGAGTCGAGCCGGCCGAAGCCGCCGTTCCAGATCGCCGCGACCGGCGCCCACCTCGACGGCCCCACCGCGCCCTACCTGTCGACTGCGCTGGAGGAGCTACGCACCACGGTCCTGCGCGTCCCCGAGCGCAAAGAGATCCCGGTGCTCTGCGACGAGCAGCTGGTGGTGGAGTTCTACGCGCGCTAACTAGATCGGGTCTGCTCCAGCCACGACGCGTAGAGCTTGGCGTAGATGGAGTCTTCTTCCTGGACGAGGACGGAGTGCGGGCCGCGTTGCACGACGCGGCCCGCGTCCACGACTATCACCTCGTCGGCGGCCTGGGCGGTGGACAGGCGGTGGGCGATCGCCACCGTGGTGCGGCCGCGGGTCACCAGGTCGAGGGCGTGCTGCAGGCGCACCTCGGTCGCCGGGTCGACGGCGCTGGTCGCCTCGTCGAGCACCAGCAGGTCGGGGTCGGCGACGTAGGCGCGCACCAGCGCCACCAGCTGGCGCTCCCCCACGCTGAGCGCCTCGCCGCGCTCGCCCACCGGGGTCTCGAGCCCGGCCGGCAACCCGGCCACCCAGTCGGCGAGGCCCAGTTCCTCGACCGCGACCTCCAGCTGCGCGTCGGTGAGCGACGGCTCGGCGAAGCGGATGTTCTCGGCGATCGTGGCGTCGAAGAGGAACCCGTCCTGCGGCACCATCACCACCCGCGACCGCAGCGACGAGAACTTCACGCTCGTCAGCGGCGTGTCCGACAGCAGCACCTCGCCCTCGGCCGGATCCATCAGCCGGGTGAGCAGCTTGGCGAACGTGGTCTTGCCGCTGCCGGTCTCGCCCACCACCGCGTACTTCCGGCGCGCCTCCAGCGTGAGATCCACATCGGCCAGCACGACCGGGCCGCCCGGGTAACGGAAGGAGACATCGCAGAATCGCACCGACAGCGGGCCGGGCGGCAGGTCAACGCCCTCATCGTCGGGGTCGGCAACGTCCGGATCAAGATCAAGGACATCGAGTACGCGGCGCCAGCCGGCCACCGCGTTCTGGGCCTCGTTCAGCATGTCGGTCGCGATCTGCACCGGCTGGATGAACAGCGTCACCAGGAACAGGAACGCGGTCAGCGCGCCCACGCTGAGGTCGCCGTCGACGCCGAGCAGCGTGCCCACCACCACGACCCCGGCCAGCGCCAGGCCGGCGCCGAGCTCGCCCGAGGAGAAGCTGGTGACGCTGGTGCGCAGCGCCTTCTGCTGGGCGGCCCGCAGGCTCTCGATCGAGGTGTCCAGGCGCTGCTCGGTGCGGCCGGCCACGCCGTACGCCCGGATGACCATCGCGCCCACCACGCTCTCGGCGATCGCGCCGAGCAGCACGCCGGTGCGCTCGCGGACCGCGCCGTAGACCGCGGCCAGCCGCTTCTGGAAGAGGCGGATCACGGCGACGGCCGGGCCGAACGCCAGCAGCACGACGATGGTGAGCTGCCACGAGTAGAAGAACATGACCAGCGTGGACACCAGCAGCTGGCCGGAGGAGAGCAGCAGCTGCACGCCGCCGAACTGCAGGAAGATCGAGATCTGATCGACGTCGCTGGTCACCCGGGAGACCATCGAGCCGCGCCGCTCGGACTGCTGGTGCAGCATCGACAGGTCGTGGATGTGCCGGAACGTGCGCGAGCGCAGGGCGCCGAGCGCGGTCTCGCTGACGGTGAACAGGCGGCGGGTCATCAGATACCCGGCGATGGTGGAGATCACCAGGGCCACCACGGTGAACGCGACGACCTCGGCGACGTACCCGAGGTCGGGACCGCCGGCGCCGCGGATGCCGTGGTCGATGCCCTGCTGCACGGCGATCGGGACGGCGACGCGGCCGGACATCTGCACGATGGCCAGCGCGATGGTGCCGGCCAGGCCGGGACGCAGCTCGGGCGAGAGGGCGAGGCCGCGCTTGACGGTGGCGAACGTTCCTTCGGCGGTGGTCATGCGTCGACCCGCTCCTGCTCGGCCTCGTCGTGCGCGGCCTTCTCGTGCGCGGCCTTCTCGTGCTCGGCCTTCTCGTACGCCGTCACCAGGTCGGCGTATCCCGGGTTGGCGGCCAGCAGCTCGGTGTGCGTGCCGGTGGCGACGACCTTGCCCTGCTCCAGGTAGACGACCTCGTCGGCGAGCGCGATCGTGGCGCGGCGATAGGCCACTACCAGGATCGAGGCGCCCGCGTCCCGTTCCCGCAGCGAGCCGAGGATCGCCGCCTCGACCCGGGGGTCGACGGCGCTGGTGGCGTCGTCGAGGACCAGCAGACGGGGACGGCCGGCCAGCGCGCGGGCCAGCGTGATGCGCTGGCGCTGACCGCCGGACAGCGAGGTGCCGCGCTCGCCGACCGGGGTGTCGAGGCCCTCCGGGAGCTTGGCGATGAAGCCGTCGGCCTGGGCGAGGCGCAGGGCCCGCCAGGCATCGTCGTCGGTGACGCCCGCGCGCTCGAGGGTGACGTTGCCGCGGACGGTGTCATCAAAGACAAAAGGGATTTGGGGTACGAGGGCGGCGGTGCTCGCCAGCGAGGCCTCGGTGAGTTCCCTGATCTCCCGGTCGTCCAGCGCGATCGTGCCGTCGGCCGGATCGACCAGGCGGACCGCGAGGGAGGCGATGGTCGACTTGCCGGAGCCGGTCGGACCGACCAGGGCCACTGTCTTGCCGGCCGGGACGGTGAAGGAGACCTCGTTGAGGACGAGCGGGCCGTCGCCGTACCGGAAATCGACGCGCTCGAAGCGCAAGCTGGCCGGCTGGCCGGATTTTTCCAGGTTTTCCGGGCCATAGCGCAGATCGCCGGTCGCGGTCAGGACCGATTGCACGCGCTCCCAGCCGGCCACTGAGCGGGGCAGCTCGGCCACCACCCAGCCGATCGCCCGGACCGGGAACGCCAGCACGGTGAACAGGAACGCCACCGTGACCAACTCACCCACGCTGATCGCGCCGGTCTCGAGCCGCCACGCGCCGAGCAGCAGCACGGCCAGGGTGCCGACGCTGGGCAGGCTGTCCATCACCGGGTCGAACAGGCCGCGCAGCCGGCCCACCGAGATCAGCGCGTCGCGCAGCTCGGTCACGAAGACCCCGAACCGGCGGGACTCGTCCTCCTCGCGGCCCATCGTCTTGACCACCAGCGCGCCGTCGAAGCTCTCGTGCGCCACGGCGCTCACCTTGGCCCGCATCTGCTGGGCGCGGATCTGCCGGGGCGACATGTAGCGGGAGTAGACGACGTTCAGCCCGAACAGGGCCGGGAACAGCGCGACGCCGACCATCGCGAGCACCCAGTCGGTGACGAACAGGGAGATCACCGCGGCGAGCACCATGACGATCGTGCCGACCGCGAACGGCAGCGGCGCGATCGGCACGAACGCGGCCTCGACGTCGGAGTTCGCGTTGGACAGCAGGGTGCCGGTGGCGTGGGTCTGGTGCCAGGAGGGCGGCAGCGACAGGTAGCGCCGGGTCACCGCGCGGCGGTAACGCGCCTGGAGGCGGAACTGCATGAACCCGGCGCCGAGGCGGCGGCCGAAGATGCTGGCCACCCGCAGGACGCTGATCCCGAGGAAGACCGCCGCGATCAGCGCCAGCGTGCCGCCCGAGGCGTGGTGGCCGGCGAAGGCCGGCACCACGACGTGCCCGACGACCGCGCCGACGACGTACGAGTTCGCGATGATCAGCAACCCGAAGAGGCTGCTGCCGACGACCCCGATGGTGAACAGGCGCGGCTCGTCCCGAATCGCTTGCCCGAGCACCCGCAGTCCCCGTCCCAGCACGTCCCGGCTGGCCCTGCTGCCGCTCAATGTCCCGCCCGACCTGTAAGCCTTCGCCGGTAACACCGGCCTTACCAACCATCCTGCCGTCGTTTGCGGCGGTGACAATGTGTCCACCATCACGTCGGCACGCGCCGGGCCCCGGGCGAGCGTCCACGGGCCCTCGATTGGGCCAATCCACTGGCCACGGATTGGCCCAGACGTCGAGCCAATCCGGGCCGTAGGTTCACGGTATGAAGCTCAACGTGGCACAGGGCACCGCGCTCAGCATAGGCGCCGTCCTCGGTACCGGCGTGATCTCGATGCCGGCCCTGGCCGCCGGCGTCGCCGGCCCGTCCTCGCTGGTCGCCTGGGCCGCCCTGATCCTGCTCTCCGCCCCGCTGGCCTGGACGTTCGCGGCGCTCGGCGCGCGGCACCCGGACGGCGGCGGCGTCTCCACGTACGTCCGGCTCGCATTCGGGCCCCGCGCCGCGGCGGCCGTCGGGTGGTGTTTCTACTTCGCCGTGCCGCTCGGCGCGCCGGCCGCGGCCGCGTTCGCCGGCAACTACGTGGCGGACGTCGTCGGCGGCGGACGGCGCACGGTGCTGCTCACGTTCCTCGGGATCGTCGGCCTGGTCTTCGTGATGAACTGGTTCGGCCTGCGCGTCTCGGGCCGGGTGCAGCTCTGGCTGACCGGGGCGCTCGCCATCCTGCTGCTGGTCACCGTGGCGACGGCGCTGCCGCACGCCCGCTGGGCCAACCTGCAGCCGTTCGCGCCGCACGGCTGGGCCGGCATCGGCGCCGCCGCCGCGGTGCTGGTCTGGGGCTTCGCGGGATGGGAGGCGGTCTCCTCGCTGTCGCCGGACTACCGCAATCCCCGGCGCGACGTGCCCCGGGCCACCGCCATCGCGGTCGCCGTCGTGGGCGTGCTCTACCTCGCGGTCGCCGCGACCAGCGTGCTGGTGCTCGGGCCGGGCCTCGGCGACAGCCCGGCGCCCCTGGCCGACCTGCTGGCGGTCGGGGTCGGCGGGCCGGTCCGGGCGGTCACGGCGGTCGTGGCGGTGCTGCTCACCATCGGGGCGGTGAACGCGTACCTGGCCGGGGCGTCCCGGCTCGGGGCGGCGCTGGCCCGCGACGGCGCGCTGCCGGCCAAGGTGTTCGGCACCCAGCGCCGGTCGCTGACGTTCGTGCTGGTCGCGAGCCTCGGCGCGGTGACCCTGCCGGTCGCGTTGCAGACCTCGATGCTGCTGGTCACCGGCTGCTTCACGCTGGTGTACGTGCTCGGGACGGCCGCGGCGCTGCGGCTGCTCCCGCCCGGAGCGTCCCGGCGGTGGGCGGGGGTGGCGTTCGTGGCGGTGCTCGGGCTGCTCCTGCTGACCGGGCCGCCGGCTCTGCTCAGCCTCGTGGTGGCGGCCGGCGCGGTGGCCTATCAGGCATGGCGGGCCAGGAGCTCGGCGAAGAGCGCCATTCCCTCGTCGATCAGCTCGGGGTCGACCGCGCCGAAGCCGAACACGAAGCCGGCCTGCGAGGTGGCGTAGCCGGTCAGGTCCTCGATGGCCAGGCCCTGGCGCCGGGCCGCGCCGACCACCGGCGGCGTCCGGCCGGCGGTGAGCAGGGCGGTGACGTGCAATCCCGCCGCCGACGGAAGGACCACCAGCTCGGGAATCCTCGACAAACCGGCGCAGATCGCGGCGTGGCGGCGGGCGTATTCCTTCCCCATCCGGCGCACGTGGCGGGCCAGCAGGCCGTCGTCGATGAACCGGGCCAGGGCGGCCTGCAGTGGCGGGGAGCCGTAGCCGTCGCTGAGCTGGCGCGCGGCGGCGACGGCGTCCCGCAGGCCCGGCGGCACGGCGAGGAAACCGCTCCGCAGCGCGGGGAGCATGCTCTTCGAGAAGGTTCCGGCGTAGAGCACGCGCCCGGCCTCGTCCAGGCTGAACAGCGGCTCGAGCGGCCGCGCCGAGAAGCGGAACTCGCTGTCGTAGTCGTCCTCGACGATCGCCGCCGGCCGGCGCCGGGCCCAGTCGAGCAACTCGCGCCGGCGCCCCAGCCCCATCGGCCGCCCGAGCGGGAACTGATGCGACGGCGTCGTGTAGACCAGCCGGCATCCGGCGGGCAGCGCCGCCACGACCAGGCCGTGCTCGTCGACCGGCACGCCCACCACGCGGCACCCCTGTGCCTCGAACAGCCGGCGGGCCGGCGGATACCCCGGCTCCTCCACGGCCACCACGTCCCCGGCCCGCAGCAGCACCTTTCCCACCAGGTCGAGCGCCTGCTGAGTGCCGTTCGTGACCACGATGTCGTCCGCCCCGACCCGCAGCGAGCGGGAGTACCCGAGGTAGCGGGCGATCGCCGCCCGCAGCGCCGGATGCCCGGCCGGCGACGCGTATGTTCCGGGGTTGTTCGCGCCCACCCGCATCTCGGCCGCGACCAGCCGCCGCCAGGCGTCGAACGGGAACAGCCGGGCGTCCGGGATCCCGGTGCGGAAGTCGTATCGCGGCGCCGGCCCGTCCCCGCTGGTCGGCGTCGGCTCGAACGCCCAGCCCTTGCGGGGCCGCAGCGGATCCGCGGCCGTCTTGCGCGACGGCGCCCGCGGCGCGATCGCGGCCACGAACGTGCCCGATCCGACCCGCGCCGACAGATAGCCCTCGGCGACCAGCCGCTCGTACGCCGTCGCCACGCTGCCCCGGGAGACGCCGAGATCCGCCGCCAGCACCCGGGTCGGCGGCAGCCGGTGCCCCGCCGGGAGCCGCCCGTCGACAACAGCCTCGCGCAGCGCGCGGTACACGGCCACGGTCTTCTCGCCCGTCCGGCCCGCCTCGATGACCAGGTCCACCGCCCCATTCTGTACAGAACCGTTGCGTAAATCGCGAGCAGTCAATAGCTTGCGCTAAGTGATCGGGCTGCCACTGAGAGGTGTGGTGTGAGCACCCTCTGGCGCAACCGGGAGTTCAACCTCCTCTGGACCAGCCAGTCGCTCTCCGACCTCGGCGGCGCGATCGCCCAGCTCGCCCTGCCCCTGCTCGTCCTCGAGCTGACCGGATCGCCGGTGCGAGCCGGCGTCGTCGGCACCATCGCGCTGGTCGTGGCGCACGCCACCCGCCTGCCCGCGGGCCTGCTCGCCGATCGGGTCGACCGCCGCCGGGCCATGCTCGCCTGCGACGTGGTCCGGCTGCTCGCCTTCCTCGCCCTCGCCGCGGCGGTCGCCGCCGGGCGCGCCACGCTCACCGTGATCATCGTGGTCGCGGTGCTCGACGCCGCCTGCGGCGCGCTGTTCAACACGACCGAGCACGCCGCATTGCGTAGCATCGTCCCCACCGCGCAACTGCCGGACGCGGTGGCCCGCAACGAGGTCCGCACCTACAGCGCGTCGCTGGCCGGCCCACCGCTCGGCGGCCTGCTCTTCGGCGTCACCCACGCGCTGCCGTTCCTCGGCAACGCGCTGTCCTACCTGATCTCGTTCGCCGGCGTGGCGCTGATCCGCCGACCACTCCAGGCCGAACGGGACGAGCCGTCGGCCGGCCACGCCGCCGCCCTGGCCGAGGGACTGCGGTTCGTCTTCGGCAACCCGTTCCTGCGGGCCGTCATGATCATCCTGGCGCCGCTGAACTTCGCGCTGAGCGGCGTCACCTTCACCATCATCGTGGCGCTGCAGCGCCACGGCGTGGAGCCGGGCGTGATCGGGCTGACCTCGACCATCGTCGGCGTGGGCGGGCTGGCCGGGGCGATCGCGGCGCCCCTTCTCCAGCGGTGGCTGCCGCTGCCCCGGCTGATCCGCTTCATCTGCTGGGCGGCCGCGGCCGTCCTGACGTGCAGCGCCTGGCTGACGACCAGCGTCGCCGCGGCGGTGCCGGTGGCCATGGCGGTCTTCCTCGGCCCGTCCTGCAACGCCGCACTGTTCGGCTATCAGGCGGCCATCACGCCGGACCGCCTGCAGGGCCGGGTGCTGAGCGTCATCCTGCTGGCGGCGATGTCGGCGGCGGCGACCGCGCCGGTGCTTTCCGGGGTGTTCGTGACCCTGTGGGGCCCGGGCCGGACGATCCTCGCCTTCGCCGTGACGGTGACGGTGGCGGCATTGACCGCGACGCTGGCCTCGGGAATCCGCACCGTGCGGATCGGCCCGTCCGCCCGCCTTTCCACCGAGCGAGGGGGGTCCGCGTCGTGACGAAGCGGCCGCGCCCGGTTCGTCGATAGACTTGTCCCAGGGGCTGGTACTAGCCCTGCGGCCGCACTTTCAATACCCTGCGGTAACAAACGCGTTACCCCGTCTCCCCCGGTCGATGTACATATAAGGCGGCACCGATGGCTCTCGAGGTTCCCTACCGGTCGATTCCCGACATGTTCTACAAGCGCGTGGCGGCGACTCCGAACGGCCAGGCGTTCGCGACGCCCAACGCCGACGACACCGCCATGGTCTGGCAGACCTGGTCCCAGGTGAGCGAGCGGGCCACCGCGATCGCCGCCGGCCTGCGCTCGCTGGGCGTGGCGACCGAGGACAGGGTGGCGATCCTGTCCGGCACGCGGTACGAGTGGGTCCTCGCCGACCTGGGCATCAACTGCGCCGGCGCGGCCACCACGACCGTCTACCCCACCACCGAGCCCGAGGACGCGAGCTACATCGTGTCCGACTCCGGATCGAAGGTGCTGATCGCCGAGAACCCCCAGCAGGCGCTCAAGATCTCGGGCGCCGAGACCAGCGTCACCCACGTGGTGCTGCTCGACGGCCAGGCCGACGCCGGGGCCACCCCGCCGCAGCTCACGCTGGCCGAGCTCGAGCAGCGCGGCGCCGCGGCCCTGCGCGACAACCCCAAGCTGATCGAGGAGGTCGTCGCGAGCCTCGTCCCCGACCACCTGGCCACGCTGATCTACACCTCCGGCACCACCGGTCGCCCCAAGGGCGTGCAGCTGCTGCATCGCGGCTGGACCTGGGAGGGCGTCGCCCAGGAGGACCTCGGCCTGTTCGAGTCGACGGACCTTCAGTACCTGTGGCTGCCGCTGTCGCACTCGTTCGGCAAGACGCTGCTCTGCGGCATCATCCACGTCGGCGTGCCGACGTACATCGACGGCCGGGTCGACAAGCTGGTCGAGATGCTGGCCGTGGTCCAGCCGACCCTGATGTGCGCGGCCCCGCGCATCTTCGAGAAGGTCTACAACAAGACCGTCACCACCGCGCTCGATGCCGGCGGCGCCAAGGCCAAGATCTTCGGCTGGGCGGTCGCCACCGGCAAGCAGAAGGTCGCGCTCGAGCAGGCCCGCAAGCCGCTGCCGGCCGGCCTCAAGCTCAAGTACGCGCTCGCCGAGAAGCTGGTCTTCTCGAAGCTGCAGACCCGGCTCGGCGGCCGGCTGCGGGTGCTGGTCAGCGGCTCGGCGCCGCTGAGCCGCGACATCGCCGAGTTCTTCGCGGCCGCGAACCTTCCGATCATGGAGGGGTACGGCATGACGGAGACCAGCGCGGGCAACTTCGTGAACCGGGCCGGCCAGCTCAAGATCGGCACGGTCGGGCAGGCGCTCGGCGACCTCGAGTGCAAGATCGACTCCGACGGCGAGGTGCTGCTGCGCGGCGCGCCGGTCATGCGGGGCTATCACAACCTGCCCCAGGAGACCGAGGAGGCGTTCACCGAGGACGGCTGGCTGCGCACCGGCGACATCGGCGAGCTCGACGACGAGGGCTACCTCAAGATCACCGATCGCAAGAAGGACCTGGTGAAGACGTCCGGCGGCAAGTACATCGCGCCGTCGGCGATCGAGGGCATGTTCAAGGCGGTGTGTCCGTACACGTCACAGGCGGTCATCGTCGGCCAGGCCCGCAACTACGTGACCATGCTGATCTCGCTCGACGAGGAGGCGATCCTGGGCTGGGCCAAGGGCGGGCCGCTCGACGGCAAGGCGTACGCGGAGATCGTCGCCGCCACCGAGACCGAACAGCTCATCGACGGGTACGTGAAGGAGCTGAACCTCAAGCTCAACCGCTGGGAGACGGTGAAGAAGTTCGCCATCCTCCCGCGCGACCTGAGCATCGAGGCCGGCGAGGTCACGCCGTCCATGAAGATCAAGCGGCGGAACGTGGAGACCAACTTCGCCACCCAGATCGACCAGATGTACGCGGGCTCCCTGGCCCAGATCTGATCCGACTCAGGAGAACTCGATCTCGAGGGCGGCCAGCGTGGCCTGGTCGGCGATCTGCTCGATCCCGGTCACGCGGCCGTCCTCGTCGTCGACAGTGAAGGCGAAGGCCACCTTCGGCTCGCCCTGCAGCGCCCAGACCAGGCCGGGCAGGCCGTCGATGAAGGCGTGCCGCAGGGCCTTGGCCCGCCCGCTGAAGACGCCGGCGACGGCCTCCGGACCCTCGGCGAGGGCGGTCGTGCCCATCGCCACCGCCGCCTCGTCGGCCCGCAGCGTCACCGAGGGGTCGAGCAGGTTGAGCAGGGCGGTGAAGTCGCCCCCGCGGGAGGCCGCGAGGAACGCATCCACGATCTCGCGCTTCCGGGCCATCTGCCCGGAGTCCTCCGGTTCGGACCCCTGCACCCGGCGGCGCGCCCGGCTGGCCAGCTGACGGGCCGAGGCCGGCGAGCACCCGACGATCTCGGCGATCTGCGGGAAGTCGACCGCGAACATGTCGTGCAGCACGAAGGCGAGCCGCTCGCGGGGGCTCAGCGTGTCGAGCACCAGCAGCAGCGCCGGCCCGAGCGCGTCGGCCATCACCGCCTCCTGCTCGGGGTCGGCGCCCTCGGCCGCCACCACCGGGAGCTCGGCCGGATCCTCCCGGCGGGCCTGGCGCGAGCGCAGCATGTCGAGGCAGACCCGGGAGACGACCGTCGTCAGCCAGCCGGTCAGGTTGCCGACCTCGCTGGTGTCCGAGCGGCTCAGGCGTACCCAGGCCTCCTGGACCGCGTCGTCGGCCTCGTGGGCCGAGCCCAGGATCCGCTGCGCCACCTGCCGCAGGTGCGGCCGGTCCGCCTCGAACCGGGCCGCCAGAATCTCGAGTTCGCTCATCGTCACACTCTCCGCTCGGCGTCCGTCATAGCCTTTGACGGACCGCTCGGGTCCGCTGTGACAGAGGGAGGATCCCATGGCCATTCGCACGATCACCGTCCCGGTCAAGGACCTGGAGGCCGCGACCGCGCTCTACAGCAAGCTGCTCGGCACCGAGCCCTACATGTCCTCGCCCTACTATGTCGGCTTCCGCCCCGAGGGCTCCCCCGAAGTGGGTCTCAACCCGCACGGCGACCTCGCCACCGGGCCGATCACGTACTACCACGTGGACGACATCAAGGCGACCGTCGCGTCGCTGACCGCGGCGGGCGCGACCGTCGAGCAGGAGCCGAAGGACGTCGGGGGCGGCGGGCTCACCGCGCACCTGCGCGACGGCGACGGCAACGTCATCGGCCTGTTCCAGGGCGCCGATGAGTGACCCGCGGCCGTTCGCCGAGCGCAAGGCCGACGTCCTGGCCCGGCTGGCCGCGCCGGTCGCCGACTGCTGGGTGGCGACCGCGGGCGGGGACGAGCCCTACCTGGTGCCGCTGACGCTGGCCTGGGTCGAGGAACGGATCATCCTGGCCACGGACCGGCGCTCGCCCACCGCGCGCAACATCGCCGCGAGTGGGCGGGCCCGGGTCGGGCTGGGCCCCACCCGCGACGTCGTGCTGATCGAGGCGGTCCTCGACGAGACCATCCCGGTCACCGAGTCCGGCGCGGTGGGCGAGACCTACGCGAAGCGGAACGACTGGGATCCGCGAACCGCCGGCGACTCGTACGTGTTCCTCGCGTTGAAGCCGGTGAAGATCCAGGCGTGGCGCGAGGTGAACGAGCTCCCCGGCCGCCTGCTGATGCGCGACGGCGCCTGGGTCACGCGATGACCGCGGGCGCACGCCACGTCGGCCGCGCTCCCCGGTCGAGGTCGTAGCGCACCGACGCGATCCGCTTCACCGCCTCGGTGAGCGTCTCCTCGTCGAGGGCGAACGGCAGCCGCAGGAAACGCTCGAGCGTGCCGTCGAGGCCGAAGCGGGGTCCCGGAGCGAGCCGGACCCCCACGTCCTCGGCGGCGCGGGAGAGCGCGCTGGAGATCGGCCCGTCCAGCTCGGCCCAGAGCATCACCCCGCCGGCCGGCACCGTGACGGTCCACTCGGGCAGGTGATCGCGGAGCGCGCCGAGCAGGGCGTCGCGCCGGCCGCGCAGCTGGGCCCGGCGGGCGGCGACGATCTGCGGGGCCTGGGCCAGCAGCCGGACGGCCACCAACTGCTCCAGCACCGGGCTGGCCATGTCGACGCCGACCCGGATCGCGGCCAGGCGCTGCACGAGCGGCGCCGACGCCCGCACCCAGCCGATCCGCAGGCCGCCCCAGTAGGCCTTGCTCATGCCGCCGATCGACACCACCCGGGAGTGCCGGTCGAAGACGGCCACCGGCGGCGGCATCTCGGCGCCGTCGAGCGAGAGATCCACGAAGGACTCGTCCACGATCAGCTCGGTTCCCGCCGTGTGCGCCGTCGCGACCAGGCGCTCCCGCAGCGCTGCGTCCATCAGATGGCCGGTCGGATTCTGAAATTCCGGGATCACGTACGCGACCCGCGGCCGGCCCTGCCGCAGCGCCCCGAGCAGCAGCTCGCCGTCCCAGCCGGTGGCCGCGTCGAGGCCGTGGGTGCTGATCCGGGCGCGGCGAGCCGAGAGCGCGGCGAGCGCGTTGGGATAGGTCGGCGACTCGACCAGTACCGGCGCGCCGGCCGGCACCGAGAGCCGCAGCACCAGGTCGAGTGCCTGCTGGGTGCCGGCGGTGATGAGGATCTGCTCCGCCGAGGTGGCCACCCCCCGCGCGGTGTAGTCGTCCGCGACCGCCTCGCGCAGCTCGACCAGCCCGGTCGGGTGATACCCGGCGCTGCCCAGGTATCGCGGCAGGTCGTCGGCGGCGGCGCGGGCCGCGCCGATCAGCTCGTCCGGGGCCGGCGAGGCGGCCACGCCGAGGTCGATGACGTCGCCGTCGTCGCCGGCCGCCCACAGGCCCGAGGTCGCCACCCGGTGGCCCTGCGGCAGGGTGGTCCAGCTGCCGGCGCCACGCCGGCTGGTGAGGTGGGCGGTCTCGCGGAGCGCCCGGTACGCCGCGCTGACCGTGGTGCGGCTGATCCCGAGGGCCTCGGCCAGTTCCCGCTCGGCGGGAAGCCGGACGCCGAGCGGCAGCCGGCCGTCGGAGAGCAACCCCCGGACGGCGGCGGCGAGGGCGGCGTAATCGGGCCGGCGATGGCGGCCCGGCAGCGCATGCCACTGACCGAGCAGGCGAGCCAGTTGGGCCCCTCGAACCGAGCTCGTCACAGCCACCTCCCGCGAATTGGCTCTACGTCATCGTCGAATTGGCCTTCAGAGTGGCACCCATGGCTATGCTGCGCAACGGAGACCGTCGTCTCATCCAGCTTTTCACAGGGCTGGCCCTGTACGGCGTCAGCATGGCGTTCATGGTCCAGTCCGACCTGGGTCTCAACCCCTGGGACGTGCTGCATCAGGGCCTGTCCGAGGTGACCGGGATCAGCTTCGGCTGGGTGGTGATCCTGCTCGGCATCCCGATCCTGTTGCTGTGGATCCCGCTGCGCCAGCGCCCCGGATTCGGCACGATCGCCAACCTCGTGGTGATCGGTTTCGTGGTCGACGGCGCCCTGGCCGTGCTGCCGCCGGGCGAGGGCATTCCCGCCCGGGCGGGTTACCTGATCGGCGGCATCCTGATCAACGGCCTGGCCACCGGCCTCTACATCGGCGCCCGGATGGGTCCCGGCCCGCGCGACGGCCTCATGACCGGGATCGTGCAGCGGTTCCCGCGGCTGTCGATCCGCCTCGTTCGCACCACTATCGAGCTGTCCGTCCTCGGCATCGGGTTCCTCCTGGGTGGCACCGTTGGTGTGGGAACGGTCGTTTATGCGCTCGCGATCGGACCGCTCGTCCACTTCTTCCTCCCGCTCTGCACGGTCCCCGAAACGCGCAACTTGCAGATGTCTCCTGTGGACTGACACAGGTTGGTGATCATCCGGCCACAATTGCTTCCCGGTGCGGCCCGCGACACGGCATCATTGCCGCATGGGGGCTGGCGGCTGGCAGTGGAACGACGCTTGGATCTTCGTGTCCGCGGTCATCGCCGAGCGCCTCGAGCGCGACCGGGCCGCCCACGCCGCCCTGCCGATCACCGGGGCGAGCCTCGCCGACGTGCTGGCCGCGGCCGACTTCCTGCATCACGCCGTGCCGTCGAGGCAAGAGCTCCAAGATTCGGTACGCCGGCTGGCGGGCGCCGGCCTGATCGTGGTCGAGGACGACCTCGTCGAGGTGGCGCCGGCCGGTGAGCAGCTCTGGCGCACCCGCCCGTTCAGCGGGCTGTCCTCCGCCGTGATGACGCTCCAGGCCCAACTGAACAGGGCCAGCACCCCCGGCGACTCCGGCTGGGTGCTCGACGAGCGGACCTACAACGCCGCCGTTCGCGAGTACGCCCTCCGCCTCGCCGACGGCCGCTGACGCTCCCCGGCCCGACGGCCGTGCCGACGCCCGGCCGATGTCGCGCCGGGCTCAGCGGACCGGGTTGCCGGCCGCTCGCAGGCTCTCCTTCACCTCGCCGATGCTGAGGTCTCCGAAGTGGAAGACGCTGGCCGCGAGCACCGCGTCGGCCCCGGCGGCCACGGCCGGCGGAAAGTGCTCGACCGCACCCGCTCCCCCGCTCGCGATGACCGGGATGTCGACCACGGCCCGCACCGCCCGGATCAGGTCGATGTCGAAGCCCGCCTTCGTCCCGTCCGCGTCCATCGAGTTGAGCAGGATCTCGCCCGCGCCCAGCGACGCCACCGTCCGGGCCCACTCGATCGCGTCGAGGCCCGCGCTGCGCCGCCCGCCGTGCGTGGTGACCTCCCACCCGCTCGGCTGGCCGGCCGACCGGCGCACGTCGAGCGAGAGCACCAGCACCTGGTTGCCGAACCGCTCGGCGATCTCGCTGATCAGCTCGGGCCGCGCGATGGCCGCCGTGTTGACCCCGACCTTGTCGGCGCCCGCTCGCAGCAGCACGTCCACGTCCTCGACCGACCGCACCCCGCCACCCACGGTGAGCGGGATGAACACGCTCTCGGCCGTGCGCCGCACCACGTCGAGCATCGTCCCGCGGTCGTCGGAGGAGGCGGTCACGTCGAGGAACGTCAGCTCGTCGGCCCCGGCGGCGTCGTAGGCGGCCGCCAGCTCGACCGGGTCGCCCGCGTCCCGCAGGTCGACGAAGTTGACCCCCTTGACCACGCGTCCCGCGTCGACGTCGAGACAGGGAATAACGCGCACCGCCACCGTCATGCGTCAAGCGTAGTTGCCGCCACGGCAGGGGCCCCGATCAGGATGCCGCCGGCCGGCCGGGCGCCGCCGGGCCAGGCCGATCAGGATGCCGCCGATCACCAGGACGCCGCCGATCACGTCGACGGCGTGGATCGGCTCGCCGCGGGCCAGGAACACCATGAAGCGCAGCGTGTCGGGCGGCGCGGCCTTGCGGGTGACGATGTTGGACAGCGCCCACGCCGCGGCGGCGCCGATGATCAGCAGGAACGCGCCGAGGTCGGCGCGCAAGGTCACGAGGTCTCACACCGTCGAGCCTGCGGCTTGCCTACGATTAAGCACCATCGAATAGTGCTACAGCGACAATGTAGGTTGGCTACATGATTGACCTGGGTCGGCTGCGGGCCCTGCACGCCGTGGCCAGCTACAAGACCGTTCTGGCCGCCGGCGAGGCGCTGCACTGCACGCCCTCGGCGGTGTCCCAGCAGCTCGCCAAGCTGGAGCGCGAGACCGGCGCCACACTGGTCGAGAAGGACGGGCGCGGCCTGCGGCTCACCGAGGCCGGCCGGGTCCTGGCCGAGCACGCCGAGCGGGTCCTGGCTGCGGTCGACGAGGCCGAGTCGGCGCTGGCCGCGCACCGCGACACGGTGACCGGCCGGCTCACCGTGGCGGCGTTCGCGACCGCCTGCCGGGCGCTGCTGCCGTGGGCGCTGCACCGGCTGGCCGCCGATCACCCGCAGCTCGCCACCGGGCTGGTCGAGGCGAATCCGCACGAGGGGCTCGAGGCGCTGCACCGCGGGCACGTCGACCTGGCGGTGCTCGACGACTGGCCCGAGGTGGCGCTGCGCTATCCGGCCGGCGTCACGCACGTCGAGCTGGGGTGGGACGTGGCCGATCTGATCGTGCCGAGCGGCCACCGGCTGACCGGGACGACGACGCTCGCCAAGTGCCGCGACGAGCGGTGGATCTCGGCGAAGGCCGGCGACATCTGCCACGAGTGGCTGCTCCGGGTGCAGCCGGGCGTGCAGCCCGACTTCCACGTCGGCGAGTTCGAGACCCAGCTGACCCTGATCGCGGCCGGGCTCGGGGTGGCGATCATCCCGCGGCTGGCCCGCCCGGCGGTCCTGCCGGCCGGCGTCCGGATCGTCCGCCTCAGCCCCGAGCCGAAAAGACGCGTCGTGGTCGCCTGGCGCGACGCCGCCGCGGCCCGCCCGGCGATCAAGGCCGCCGAGCGGGCGCTGCGGGAGTCCTGGCGTCAGGCCAGCGCGGCGAGGGCCTCGCGCACGGTGAACGCGCCGGCGTAAAGGGCCTTGCCGGCGATCACCCCTTCCACCCCGATCGGCTCGAGCGTGGCCAGCGCCCGCAGGTCGTCCAGCGTGGACACGCCGCCGCTGGCGATGATCGGCTTGTCGGTGGCCGCGCACACGTCGCGCAGCAGCTCCAGGTTCGGGCCCTTCATCATCCCGTCCTTGGTGATGTCGGTGACGACGTAGCGGGACGCGCCCGCCTTGTCGAGCCGGGCCAGCACCTCGTACAGGTCGCCGCCGTCGCGGGTCCACCCGCGTGCCGACAGCGTCCGCCCGCGCACGTCGAGCCCGATGGCGACCCGGTCGCCGTACTCGCCGCACACCCGGTCGCACCACTCGGGGTCCTCGAGCGCGGCGGTGCCGATGTTGACCCGGGCCGCGCCGGTCGCGAGGGCCCGAGTCAGCGACGCGTCGTCGCGGATGCCGCCGGAGAGCTCGACCTTCACGTCGAGCCGGCGCACCACGTCGGCGAGCAGCCCGGCGTTGGAGCCGCGCCCGAAGGCGGCGTCGAGGTCGACCAGATGCACCCACTCGGCCCCGTCGTTCTGCCAAGCGAGCGCGGCCTCCAGCGGATCGCCGTAGGAGGTCTCCGAACCGGCGGCGCCCTGCACGAGGCGGACGGCCTGGCCGTCGGCGACGTCGACGGCGGGCAACAGAGCGAGGGTCACGATCTCTCCTTCTAGGCTTTCTTACCCAGGATCACTACGACGAGGGCCGGCAGGGCCATGACGATCACGATGGTGAGCACGATGCGCAGCGCCAGGTCGGGCACGAACAGCCAGACCGCGGCCGCGGCGAGCACCGGCACCAGCACGATGCCGAACCGCTCGCCACGACTGCGCCGATAGATCCGCCCGGGCCGGCCGATCCGCGGGGTCAGCCGCCGGGCCAGGGCACGGCGACGCTGCCGGCGGGCCTGTTTGCGGGCGCGGGCCTCGCGTTCCCGCTCCTGCACGGCGAGCCGCTCGGCGCGCCTTCTCGCACGCTCCTTGGACACCGGCCGCTACAGCCCGGCGACCCAGTTGCGCAGCAGCGCGTAGCCCGCGTCCGCCGACTTCTCCGGGTGGAACTGCGCGACCGACAGGCAGCCGAGCTCGACCGCCGCCGCGAAGGGCTCGTCGTGGGTCGCGGTGGTCACCTTGGCGCCGGCCCGCTGCAACGCTTCAAGATCCGAGGCCGCGTACGAGTGGACGAAGTAGAACCGCGTCCCGGGCGGGACCCCCTGGAACAGGTCGGACGTCTCGGGAACGTCGACCGTGTTCCAGCCCATGTGCGGGATGCGCTCGGCGGTGAGCTTGGTGACCACGCCGGGGAGCAGGCCGAGCCCCTTGGTCTCCACGCCGTGCTCGACGCCGGAGTCGAAGAAGATCTGCATCCCCACGCAGACACCGAGCACCGGCTTGCCGTTGCGCACGCGCTCGGCGATCATCGGGCCGGCGCCCAGCTCCTCGATCCCGGCCATGCACGCCGCGTAGGCCCCCACGCCCGGCACGACCAGCCCGTCGGCGGCGGCCGCCGCGCCGAGATCGCTGGTCACCGTCACGTCCACGCCGGTGCGGGCCACCGCCCGCTCGGCCGATCGCAGATTGCCCGACCCGTAGTCGAGCACCACCACCGACGTCATCAGTCGCCCCCGGGCAGCAGCCAGGCGACCCCGCCGGCGGTCGCGAGCACGGAGAGCAGCGCGACCAGGCCCACGCTGAACTTGGAGGCGCCCGACCGCACCAGCTGGATCACGCCCCCGGCCAGGAAGCCGGCCACGATGAACAGCACGATCGCCATCAGAGGACACCCTTGGTGGAGGGCAGCGCGCCGGCGTTGCGCGGGTCGATCTCGACCGCCTCGCGCAGCGCCCGCGAGAACGCCTTGAACTGCGCCTCCACCACGTGGTGCGCGTCCGGCTTGCCGCCGTCGCGGGCCGCGCGGAGCACGCTCACGTGCAGGGTCACCTTGGCGGCGAAGCCGAACGACTCGAAGATGTGCCGCGTCATGCTGGTCGGGTAGACCGGGCCGATGTACGGCGCCAGCTCGGGCTCGTCGTGCACCACATAGGGCCGGCCGGACAGGTCGACGGCCGCCCGGCAGAGCACCTCGTCCATCGGGATCGTGGCCGACCCGTACCGCCGGATGCCCGCCTTGTCGCCCAGCGCCCGCGCGAACGCCTCGCCGAGCGCGATGGCGGTGTCCTCCATGGTGTGGTGCGCGTCGATCTCGAGGTCACCCTCGGTGCGCACGGTCAGGTCGAACCCGCCGTGCTTGGCGAGCTGGTTGAGCATGTGGTCGTAGAACCCGACCCCGGTGCTCAGGTCGCCCTGGCCGGTGCCGTCGAGATCGATCTCGACGAGGACCTTGGTCTCCTTGGTGACGCGCTCCACGCGCGCGGTGCGGCTCATCGCAGGGCCTCCGATGTCACTGCCTCGAGGAAGGCGTCGGTCTCCGAGGGGGTGCCGGCGGTCACCCGCAGCCAGCCCGGCAGGCCGACGTCGCGGATCAATACACCCCGGTCGAGCAGTCGCTGCCAAGCGGTTTTCTGATCGCCGCTCGCCTCGCCTGGTGACACAGCGAACAGCACGAAGTTGGCGTCGCTGTCGGCCACCCGGAAGCCGCGCGACCGCAGCGTGACCACGATGCGATCACGCTGCTCCTTGATCGCCTCGACCGTCGCCAGCAGGACGTCACGGTGGGCCAGCGCGGCGCGCGCGGCCGCCTGCGTCAAAGAGCTCAGGTGGTACGGCAGCCGCACCAGCTGGACGGCCTCCACGACCGCCGGGTGCGCCGCGAAATACCCGAGCCGGCCCCCGGCGAACCCGAACGCCTTGCTCATCGTCCGGGTCACCACCAGGCGGGGGTGGCCGGCGATCAGGCCGAGCGCGCTCGGCGTGCCCGCCCGCGCGAACTCCGCGTACGCCTCGTCGACGACCACCATGCCGCGCGCGCTCGCCAGCACCGCGGTGATCACCTCGGGGTCCAGCGCCGTGCCGGTCGGGTTGTTGGGCGAGCAGAGGAAAACGAGGTCGGGGTCGTGTCGCGCGAGCTGCTCGCGGGCCGCCGCCGGGGTGAGCCCGAAATCGGGGTCACGCAGCGCGCCGATCCACCGGGTGCCGGTGCCCTGGGCCAACAGCGGATGCATCGAGTACGACGGCCCGAAGCCCAGCGCCGTGCGACCCGGCCCGGCGAACGTCTGCAGCAACTGCTGCTGCACCTCGTTGGACCCGTTGGCGGCCCAGAGGTGGGCGGTGGTCAGGCCGTGCCCGAGGTAGTCGGCCAGGTCGGTGCGCAGCGCCACCGCGTCCCGGTCGGGGTAGCGGTTGAGGTCACGCAGCTCGGCCTGCAGCGCCTTGCCGATCGCCTCGGTCACCTCGTCGGGCAGCGGATAGGAATTCTCGTTGGTGTTCAGCCGCACCGCGACGTCGAGCTGCGGCGCCCCATACGGCGACTGCCCCCGCAAATCCTCCCGGATCGGCAGGTCATCGACCGTCAGCTCGTCGGTCACTGGGTGAACCTCCCGTCCAACCGCCCCGCCCGCCGCCCGTGATCGGACTGAAGGCGAACTTTCACCGCGTCGCCGTGCGCCGGCAGGTCCTCGGCGTTGGCCAGGGCCACCACGTGGCCGGCGACGTCGCGCAGCGCGGGCTCGTCGTACTCGACGACGTGAATGCCGCGCAGGAACGACTGCACCGACAGGCCGGACGAGTGCCGCGCGCAGCCCGCCGTGGGCAGCACGTGGTTGGAGCCGGCCGCGTAGTCACCCAGCGACACCGGCGACCAGGCGCCCACGAAGATCGCGCCGGCGTTGCGGACCCGCATGGCCCACTGCCGCGCGTCGCGCGTCTGGATTTCCAGATGCTCCGCCGCGTACGCGTCGACCACCCGCAACCCCTGCTCGAGGTCGTCGACCAGCACCACGCCGGACTGCTCGCCGGTGAGCGCGGTCAGCACCCGTTGCTCGTGCTTGGTCGATGCCACCTGCCGGGTCAGCTCGGCCTCGACCGCCGCCGCCAGCGCCTCGGAGTCGGTGACCAGCACGCTCGCCGCCATCGGGTCGTGCTCGGCCTGGCTGATCAGGTCGGCCGCCACGTGCCGCGGATCGGCCGTCTCGTCGGCCAGGATCGCGATCTCCGTCGGACCGGCCTCGGCGTCGATGCCGACAACCCCCTGCAGCAGCCGCTTGGCCGCCGTCACCCAGATGTTGCCCGGACCCGTGATGACGTCCACCGGCTCGCACCGGTCCTCGGCATCCACCCCGTCGGAGCCGTAGCCCAGCATCGCGATCGCCTGGGCGCCGCCGACGCCGTAGACCTCGTCGACGCCGAGCAGCGCGCACGCCGCCAGCACCCGCGCGTCGGGCAGTCCGCCGTTCTCCTTCTGCGGCGGGCTCGCCACGACCAGGCCCTCGACGCCCGCCTCCTGCGCGGGCACCACGTTCATCACCACGGTCGACGGATAAACGGCCAGGCCGCCCGGCACATACAGGCCGACCCGGCTCACCGGCACCCACCGCTCGGTGACCGTGCCGCCGTCCACCACCCGGGTGGTCACGTCGGACCGGCGCTGGTCGGCGTGCACCTTGCGGGCCCGCTTGATCGACTCGAGCAGCGCGGCCCGGACCTCGGGGTCGAGGCTCTCGGCCGCCGCCGCGATCGCCGCGCGCGGCACCCGCAACCGCTCGATCTCGACGCCATCGAACCTGGTCGTGGCCTCCTTGATCGCGCCGAAGCCATGCTGATGGACCGCCTCGACAGTGGGTCGAATCCGCTCGACGGCAGCGGAGACGTCGAGCCGGGCACGGGGCAGCAGTCCGCGCGGGTCCCTCTGGGACCCGCGCAGGTCAGTCCGATTCAGCACGCGCCAATTCTAGGCGGCGAACCGGTGATCTCCTCGTCGGCCACAGCCCGGCCCAGGCCTTGGGACGGTGATCACTTCCACCCGCGTCCGCCGCGCGCTCCCGGACGGGTTGACCATGGAGGGGGTGCCGATAGGCTGAGCTGGTGAGTGAGCGGCTACCGGTGTTCCCCCTGGGTACGGTGCTGTTTCCCGGGCTCGTGCTGCCCCTGCACATCTTCGAGGAGCGCTACCGGTCGCTGGTGCGTGAGCTCGTGGCCAGCCCCGAGGACGGCCCGCACGAGTTCGGCGTGGTCACCCTGCGCCGCGGCGTCGAGGCGCCGTCCCCCGAGGCCGAGGACGGCCCGGTCCCCGAGCCGCCGCCGGTCCGGCTCGACGACCTCTATCCGGTCGGCTGCACCGCCGAGTTGCGCCAGGTCACCGAGCTGCCCGACGGCCGCTTCGACATCATGACCGTCGGCCGCCGCCGCTTCACCCTGGTCGACGTCCGCCAGGGCGAGGAGCCCTACCTGACGGCGAAGGTCGAGTGGCTACCCGACGAGTCGCCCGACGAGACCGCGGCCCAGCTCGCGCCCAGGGCGCTGGCGGCCTTCCGTACGTACCTGGACCTGCTGCGTCCCGACTCCGAGGTCATCGACACCGTCCCCGGCGACCCGACGGTCCTGTCCCACCTGATCGCCGCCACGGCCCAGCTGACCACCGACGAGCGTCAGCTCCTCCTGGCCGCCCCCGACACGGCGACCCGGCTGCGGGCCGAGCTCAAGCTGCTCAACCGCGAGGCCGGCCTGCTGGCCCGGGTCCGCGCCGTCCCGGTCCCGCTCTCCGACCTGGCCCGCCCCGCCAGCCCCAACTGACCAAGCACCCGCCGCACCCTGACGCTGGGTGCCCTGTCGCCCGCGCCGTCTCGCCCGCACCGTCTCGCCCGCACCGTCTCGCCCGCACGCTCGCTCGCGGCCGCACCCAACGCCTGCACGCCCCGCGCCCGGCGACTTGCACCCCGCGCCCCGATGAGTTGCCGTTCGCGGCTGACAGCGGCTAATCAAGATCGCGGCTAGCCCGCCGAGCGAGGCCGCTCAGGCAGGCGCAACAATTCACCGTTGATGACTTCCCGCTCGTTCCGCGCGGCGGATCATCAAGATCGCGCGCGCGTCAAGAGCGCGGCCGCTCCGGCGCGGCCCCCCGGGCGGGCAGCTTGTCGCGATCGACAACGGCTCGTCCCGCGGGGACGCGGCCGGTCAAGCGCGCGGCGGCTCCGGTGCGGCGTGGGGATGGGCCGACGCGTGCTCGGACGGCCCCGGACCGGGCCGCCCGCGCCCAGCCGACGAATCGCCGGATACCTCCGCGCCGGGATGGCCGGACCCCTCCGCTGCGGGGTGCCCGAAGGCCGGGGGCGCGTGGCCGGGCACGGCCGGCGGGTGGCCGGGCGGCTCTGCCGCGGTGGTGCCGGGCCAAGGTGGTGGCGTGCCGTGGTGGGCGGCCGCGTTGGGACCGTAGCCGGGCTTGGCGCCGGGCTCGTCGAGGTCGGGGTCGTTGGACCAGCCGGCCAGCAGGGTGAGCACGATCGCGGCCGCGAACGCCGGCACCAGCATCGGGCCGATGGAGTGCACCTCGGGCGGCGCCAGGTACGTCGCTCCGCGGACCGCGGTCTCGCGCCACTGCTCGTACCCGCTCCGGCCGATCATCTCGCCGACCCAGGGCGCCACCAGATAGCCCGCGCCGAGCGTGCCGGCCACGACGCCGAGCAGCAGGTACGGCCCGCGGTCACGACGCAGCACCAGCCACGCGATCACCGCGACGAGCAGGCCGAAGCCGAGCCCGAGCAGCGTGTACCAGCCGTCGGCCGCGATGTACTCCTCCGGGGACGGGTCGTTAACCACGATCTCCTTCCCGGTGGCGACGACCGGGACGTGGGGCGCGATCCACGCCCACAGCAGGCCCAGCGGCCCGCCCAGCACCAAGATGGCGACCGCGCTCAGCACCGCCACCGACGCGGTCCGCTTCCACGGCCGGCGGGGCGCCGCGGCGATCCCCCACCACTTCGCCGCGAAGCCGGCCCCCGGCCCGGTGGGATGCGCGAGCTCATAGCCGCCGGCGGGGCTGTAGGCGCCGGGGTCCGCCGTCGGATCGGGTGACGGCGGGCCGGGCGGCTGCGCCGGCTCCGGGCTCCGGGCCGGCTCCTGACTCGGGTTCACCCTACGATCCTGCCAGCTTCGCTCGCGAAACGTCGTGCTCGCCCCGGCTCACCCGAACCCACCTGGCGAAACTCAGGCGACCGCGGACGGGCCGAGGATCGTCTTGAGGTCGGCGCGCAGGGCCGGCGTCGGCGCCACCCGGACGGCGCCGAGCCGCAGCACCGTGGTGCGGCTGCCGTTCTGCAGGTGGACGTGGACCTCGGAGTCGCCGGGGTGGCTGGTGAGGATCTCCTTGAGCTCGGAGACCAGCGGCGGCGTGCACCGGGTGATCGGCATCGTGAGCGTGACCGGCTTGCTGTCGGGGTTGTGGCTGATGTCCGGCAGGCTCATGTCCATCGCCATGATGCGCGGGGTGTCGTCGCGCCGGTCGACCCGGCCCTTGACGACCACGATCGCGTCCTCGGCGATGTACTGGCCGATCACCTCGTACGTGTTCGGGAAGAACAGCGTCTCGACCCCGCCGGCCAGGTCTTCGAGGGTCGCCGACGCCCACGCCCGGCCCTGCTTGGTGATCCGCCGCTGCACGCCGGTGAGGATGCCCGCGAGCGTGACCACCTGGCCGTCGGGGACCGATCCCTCCTCGTTGAGCGCCGCGATGGTCGTGTCGGCCGCGTTGGCGAGCAGCTGCTCGAGACCCGCGAGCGGATGGTCGGAGACGTACAGGCCGAGCATCTCGCGCTCGAAGGCCAGCTTGTCGCGCTTGTCCCACTCGCTGTCGCCGATCGTCGGCATCGCTACCGTGGCCGCGCTGCCCCCGCCTTGGGTGTCGCCGAACGCGCCGAAGAGATCGAACTGACCGGCCGCCTCGTTGCGCTTCACATCCGCGTACGCGTCGATGGCCTCCGCGTGCACGGCCAGCAGGCCCTTGCGGGTGTGCCCCATCGAGTCGAACGCCCCGGCCTTGATCAGGGATTCGATCGTCTTCTTGTTGCAGGCGACCGCGTCCACCTTGGACAGGAAGTCGTAGAAGTCCTGGTATTCGCCCTTTTCCTGGCGGCACCGGGCGATCGCCTCGACCACGTTGTGACCGACGTTGCGGACCGCGGCGAGGCCGAACCGGATGTCCTTACCGACCGGGGTGAACGGCCCGGCGGACTGGTTGACGTCGGGCGGCAGGACCTGGATGCCCATGCGCCGGCACTCGGCCAGATACATCGCCATCTTGTCCTTGTCGTCGCCGACGCTGGTGAGTAGACCGCCCATGTACTCGGCCGGATAGTGCGCCTTGAGGTACGCCGTCCAGTAGGACACCAGTCCGTACGCCGCCGAGTGCGCCTTGTTGAACGCGTACCCGGCGAACGGGACCAGCACGTCCCACACCGCCTGGATCGCCTCGTCGGAGTAGCCGCGCTCGCGGCAGCCGTCCCGGAACGGGATGAACTCCTTGTCGAGGATCTCCTTCTTCTTTTTGCCCATGGCGCGCCGGAGCAGGTCGGCCTGACCCAGGCTGTAGCCGGCCAGGATCTGCGCGGCCCGCTGCACCTGCTCCTGGTAGACGATCAGGCCGTAGGTCGGCTCGAGGATCTCGCGCAACGGCTCCTCGAGCTGCGGGTGGATCGGGGTGATCTCCTGGAGCTTGTTTTTCCGCAGGGCGTAGTTGGTGTGCGACTCGACGCCCATCGGGCCGGGCCGATACAGCGCCAGCACCGCGGAGATGTCCTCGAAGTTGTCGGGCTTCATCAGCCGCAGCAGCGACCGCATCGGCCCGCCGTCCAGCTGGAACACGCCCAGGGTGTCGCCGCGCGCGAGCAGTTCGTATGCCGCCGGGTCGTCCAGCGGCACCTGCAGCAGGTCGAGGTCGAGGTCGTGGTTGAGCTTGATGTTCTTGACCGCGTCGTCGAGGATCGTCAGGTTGCGCAGGCCCAGGAAGTCCATCTTGAGCAGGCCGAGCGTCTCGCACGTCGGATAGTCGAACTGCGTGATGATCACGCCGTCGGAGGCCCGGCGCATCAGCGGGATGTGGTCGATGATCGGCTCGGCCGACATGATCACGCCGGCCGCGTGCACGCCGGTCTGCCGGATCAGGCCCTCGATGCCCCGCGCGGTGTCGATCACCTTTTTGACGTCGGGGTCCTGCTCGTACATCGTGCGGATCTCGCCCGCCTCGCTGTACCGCTTGTGTTCCCGGTCGAAGATGCCGGACAGCGGGATGCCCTTGCCCATCACGTCCGGCGGCATCGCCTTGGTGATCCGGTCGCCGACCGCGAACGGGAAGCCGAGCACCCGGGCCGCGTCCTTGATCGCGGCCTTGGCCTTGATCGTGCCGAAGGTGGCGATCTGCGCGACCTTGTCCTCGCCCCACCGGTCGGTCACGTACTTGATCACCTCGCCGCGCCGGCGCTCGTCGAAGTCGATGTCGACGTCGGGCATCGAGATGCGCTCAGGGTTGAGGAACCGCTCGAAGATCAGGCCGTGCGGCAGCGGATCGAGGTCGGTGATGCCCATCGCGTACGCCACCAGCGAGCCGGCCGCCGAGCCACGACCCGGGCCGACCGCGATGCCGTTGCGCTTGGACCACTGGATGAAGTCGGCCACCACCAGGAAGTACGACGGGAAGCCCATCTGGATGATGACGCCCAGCTCGTATTCCGCCTGCTTGAGGTGCGTCTCGGGAATACCGTCCGGGAAGCGCCGCCGCAGGCCCTCGAACGCCACCTCGCGGAAGTATTCCTCCTCGGTGCGGCCCTCGGGGATCGGGAACCGGGGCATCAAATTCTTGAAGGTGAACATGCCGTCGGTGTCGACCTTCTCCGCCACCAGCAGCGTGGTGCGGCAACCCTCCTGCCAGGCCTCGGAGGAGTCGACGGCGCGCATCTGGTCGGCCGACTTGACGAAGTAGCCGTTGCCGTCGAAGCGGAACCGGTTGGGGTCGGCGACGTTGCTGCCGGTCTGCACGCAGAGCAGCACGTCGTGGGCCTCGGCCTGCGCTTCGTACGTGTAATGCGAGTCGTTGGTGACCAGCGGCCGGATGCCGAGCTTCTTGCCGATCTCGAGCAGGCCGTCGCGGACCCTCTTCTCGATCGAGAGGCCGTGATCCATGATCTCGAGGAAGTAGTTGTCCTTGCCCAGGGCCTCCTGATACATCGCCGCGGACTTGAGCGCCTCGTCGAACTGGCCGAGCCGCAGCCGGGTCTGCACCGCGCCGGACGGGCAGCCGGTGGTGCCCATGATGCCCTCGGCGTGCTCGGCGATGATGTCGAAGTCCATCCGCGGGTACTTGCCGAGCTGGCCCTCCATCGACGCCCGCGAGTTGAGCCGGAAGAGGTTTTTCAGGCCGACCGCGTTGCGCGCCCACATCGTCATGTGGGTGTAGGCGCCGTTACCCGAGACGTCGTCGCCCTTCTGCTCGGGGCGGCCCCACTTGATGCGGGCCTTGTCGAGGCGGGACTCGGGCGCCACATACGCCTCGACGCCGATGACCGGGGTGATCCCGGCGGCCGTGGCCTGGGTGTAGAAGTCATACGCCCCGTGCATGTTGCCGTGGTCGGTGATCGCCGCGCCGGGCATGCCCAGCCGGGACGCCTCGGCGAGCAGTTCCTTGACTCGGGCGGCCCCATCGAGCATCGAATACTCGGTGTGCACGTGGAGATGCACGAACGAGTCAGACACCCCAGGACCCCCTTGAGTTGTAGTGACCCCGCGACTCTAGTCCGCCGGTACGACAGATTCGAGCGTCACTCGGCGAAGGGTTCGATCATCATGGCGGCGGCCCGGAGCCACGCCTGCTTGGTCTCCGCCTGGAGGTCCTGGTACTCGATCGACGATCCCACCTCGAGCGACGGGTCATAGGGCACGATCGCCACGCCCCGGGTGCGGGTGGCGAAGTGCTTGGCGAAGTCGTTGAGCATCGGCAGCGGCCCCGGCGACGGGCACGAGATCAACGTCACGGCGCTGGAGACCAGGTCGCCCATGCCGCTCTCGTCGAGCACGTCGAGCATCCAGTCGGCGGTGAACGCGGCGTCCTCGCGCGGCACCGTGGTGATCACCAGCTGGTCGGCCTGGCGCATCACGGTCTGCCAGTTCACGCTCTCGACGTTGTTGCCGGTGTCGACGCAGATCACGTCGTGGGTGCGGCGCAGCAGGTCCATCACCCGGCGCACGGTGCCCTGGTCGAGCCGCTGGGCGAACCGCGGATTCTCCTCGCCGGCGAGCACGTCGTAGGAGCCGTCGGCGGCGTGCCGCAGGTAGCTGTCGAGCTCGGAGAGCAGCCCGTCGCCGTGCAGCGCCTCGATCTGCATGAGGTCGGCCAGCAGGTGCTTGATGGTGCGGGCGTGCCGGGCGCTGCCGGCCCGCAGGCCGAGCGTGCCGCGCAGTTCGTTGTCGTCCCAGGCCAGCACGCCACGGCCGCGGACGCTGCCGATGGTGGCGGCGGCCAGCACGGTCGCGGTGGTCTTGTGCACGCCGCCCTTGGGGTTGGCGAAGGCCAGCACGCGCGGCTTGCCGAGCTTGCGCCGCAGCACCGCCATGGCCCGCTCGAGCTCGTTGTCGGGCTGGGTCTGCCGCCACTCGATCCGGGCGCCGGCCGGCGAGGTGGGCGCGGGTGCCGGAGCGGGAGCCGGGGCAGGGGCCGGGGCGGGCGCCGGAGCCGGCGGGCGCACCGGCGCGGCGGACGCGCGGATCTGGGGGTAGTCGCGCTGCGGAGGCGGCGGGGCCACCGGCGCCGAGCGCGCCGGCGAGGGACTGAAATAACTGTGCGGCTGCTCGACCGGCGGCGCGGACGCGGGAGCCGGGGCGGCCGGCGGCGCGGCGGCGGCCGCGGCGCGCACCTGGTGCCGCGGGTCGAGCGGATTGATCGGCGGCCGCGGCGGCACCGGGCGCGGCTGCTCGTACGCCGGCTGCTCATAGGAGGGCGGCTCATACGACGGCGCATGCTGAGACGCACGGGAATCCAGCGGATTGTAGGGCCGTCGCGGCAACGGCTGCCCGAACTGCTGCTGCTGGGGCGGCGGCGGTGCCTCGCGCTCCGGCTCGGGCTGCTCGTCGGCGGCACGGCCGTGCCGGGCCCGGTCGAGCAGCGCCCGCCAACGCGGGGCTGGTTCCGCAGGCCGGCCCCAGCCGGTCTCGGTCCCATCCACGGCTCGTCCTCCCTGCCCAAACTCCCGGTGATGCCCACGGTGCCTCGTTGCCCATGACAGGCTACGGAGCGAACCCTATTCGGGCCACTGCCCGACCGACCATCCCCGGTCATTCTCCTTGATCGAACTTCGGCGCCACGGTCGTGATCGAGTGGCCATCCGTACGTTTCGCGGACGAGAGAACTAACGCGCGGAAGGGCCTCGAGGTGCTGCAGCAGCACTCGCCTCTATTGCGGACGGCGCCGCGGTAGAAGGATCGGTCAGGGCAACGGAACTCGCCGGTGAGTCCGACGTCACAGGGAGCCCGGACGAAGACAGTATCGGCGCGGGTGTCCGCGAGGCAATGGCTGAACCGGCGTTTGGCACAGGAATCGGAGATCCGCTCGGTTCCGCCGGGATCGTCCCGTCCTGTTCGGGCAGCAGCGGCCGGAACTCCGCGTGATCCAGCTGTCGCACCTCGGGCGCGGGATCGACCGCTCGCACGCCCGGCCTCTCCGCGACCGCTTGCAACCCGGCCGGGGCGGCGCGGATCACGGCCGCGAAGACACAGGCACACCCCGACCGGTACGCGTCGGCCTCGGCCCCCGCCTGAGCGGCCGCCGACTCGTACGCCCGGCGGGCCCGCGCCACGTTCGCGTCGTCCCCGATGAGCCGCCGCCCGAGCTGGAGGTACTCCGCCTTCTCCTGGTCGCGCTGCAGCGCCGCGTCGAGCATGCCGGACATGACGTCGGCGGGCAGCCGGAGGACCGGGATCCGCACCACCTGGGTGTGCTTCCCGGCCAGCGGCACCCGGGCGTAGACCTCGCCCACCGCCGCGGCCTCGAACAGGGCGGGCAGCGCGCCCGGCGTCACGTACTTGTCCAGGCTGACCAGCGCCCAGGTGTCGCCGGCCGCGGGCGCCGACGGGCCGGTCAGCGCCGACAGCTCCGCGCGCGAGTTGCGCAGGTATCCCGGCACCGACTGGCCCTGGACGACACCGACGCGCACCAGATCGCCGAGGGGCGAATCCGGTGGCGGGTCGTCACGCTGGCTGACCCAGAGCGCCGCGAGCAGCAGGGCGAAGGCCGACACGACGGCGAGTCCGATCGCTGCCCGCAGCAGCACGGCGCCGACCACCGGTCCCCGCACACCATCCGCGGGTCCCATGTGACAAAGCTCCCGAGGTCAGCTCGCGTCCTGAAGGACGTCGAGCGCGTACTTCAGGTCGTCAGGGTAATCGCTGATGAACCGAACCTCATCGTGCGTTCGGGGGTGGAGGAACCCCAATTCTCGGGCGTGCAGCCACTGCCGGCTCAGCTTCAACCGGGCCGCGAGCGTCGGGTCGGCGCCGTAGGTGAGGTCGCCGACGCACGGGTGACGCAGCGCCGAGAAGTGCACCCGGATCTGGTGGGTGCGGCCGGTCTCGAGCTTCACGTCGACCAGGCTGGCGGCGCGGAACGCCTCGATCGTGTCGTAGTGGGTGACGCTCGGCTTGCCGGTGTTCATCACCGCGTACCGGTAGTCGGCGGTCGGGTGCCGGTCGATCGGCGCGTCGATGGTGCCGCGCAGCGGGTCGAGGTGGCCCTGGACCACCGCGTGGTACCGCTTGTCGACCTCGCGCTCCTTGAACGCCCGCTTGAGCACGCTGTAGGCCAGCTCGCTCTTGGCCACCACCATGAGCCCGGTGGTGCCGACGTCGAGCCGGTGCACGACGCCCTGCCGCTCGGCCGCGCCGCTGGTCGCGACGTTCTGCCCCATCGCGGCCAGGCCGCCGACCACGGTCGGCCCGGTCCAGCCGGGGCTCGGGTGCGCGGCCACGCCGACCGGCTTGTCCACCACCACGATGTCGTCGTCGCTGTAGACGATGGTCAGCCCGGTGACGTGCTCGGCCACGACGGTGGGCGCGGACGCCGGCGCGGGCAGCGTGACCTCGAGCCAGGAGCCGGCGCTGACCTTGTCGGACTTGGGCCGCGGATAGCCGTCGACCAGCGCGTCACCGGCCTCGACCAGGCTCGCCGCGGCCGTGCGGGAGAGCCCGAACAACCGGGAGACGGCCTGGTCGAGCCGCATGCCGTCCAGCCCGTCGGGCACCGGCAGGGAGCGCTGGGTCACCGTGCTGTTCCACTGGGCGTGGACTCGTGGCCCTCGGTCGATTGGTCACGCGAGGCGGTCAACTCGCGCTCGGTGCGCTCGCTCACGCCACCTCCGGCTTTTTCCGTACGACCTGACGACCGTCCCGTTGCCGCCCGGTCAGCTCGAGGAGCACGGCCAGCACCACGCCCACGGTCAGGCAGCTGTCGGCGATGTTGAACACCGCGAACTTCTCCCCGTACGGCGCGAAGGCGCTGATCATGTCGACCACGTGGCCGCGGAACGGGCCGGGCGCGCGGAACAGCCGGTCGGCGAGGTTGCCGAACGCGCCGCCGAGCACCAGCCCCAGCGAGATCGCCCACGGGATCGAGCGCAGCCGGGTCGCCATGTAGGCGATCCAGCCGATGACGACCAAGGTGATCACCGGGAACACCCAGGTGTGGTCGCTGCCCAGGCTGAACGCCGCCCCGCTGTTGCGCAGCAGGGACAGATAGATCAAACCCCCGAGGATGCGTACGGGCTCGCCCTCGGTCAGATGCTCGGTGCTCAGCCACTTGACCCACTGGTCGAGCGCCACCGCGACGACGGCGGTGATCCCGAGCACCACGATGGCCCGGCCACTGAACCGCGGCCGGGTGCCCGGCTCCGGCGTCACCTCGGCCGATGTTGCCTCGTCGGCGTTCAGCGTCGTTCCTCCAGCTGCTTGCAGGACACACAGAGGGTAGCGGAGGGGAACGCCGCCAGTCGCTCGACCGGGATCGGGTTGCCGCACCGCTCGCACCAACCGTAGTTGCCCTCGCCGAGCCGGTCGATGGCGCGTTCCACCTGTGTGATCCGGTCCCGCAGATTGTTCGCGAGAGTGATCTCCTGCTCACGTTCGAACGTCTTGGTGCCGGTATCGGCCTGGTCGTCGCCGGCCGAATCGGCCAGCCGGTCGCGCTGCAGCTCGGTGAGCTCGCTGAGCGAGTTGTCGTACTCGCGCTGCAGCTCGTCGCGGCGCTCGACCAGCGCCGCGCGGATCTTCTCGGTCTCGGCCGCGGTGCGCGTCCGCTTCGTCGCGGCCTTGGCGGTCGTGGTCGTGCCGGTGTCGGTTGACTTGGCCATGGTCGCTCCCTCAGCCGCACCCCCCGGCGCGGCGATCAGCGGTCTTCGGACCCGGGGCAGGGTCCCCTTTGTCGTGCCGGCCGCGGCCCCCCGACCGCGACGGTGGTGCCGGGACCCGTAGATCGTGCCCCACCTGCACAAATGGCGCGGCTGAACCGACCGCCGCGCACTCCGGAGGGTGGCAAGGATACGGAACGTATCCGGCAGCGACAACAAGTGCTTCCGATCTTGTGGGAGTAAAGGTCATAAATCCCCCAGTCGGATACCTTACCGCTCGGCTCACCGGCCGGCCGGTTCCTCGCGGCCCTCCTCGCCGAACCAGCGGGCCAGCCGGCCCCGGCGGCTCACCGCGCGCAGCCGCCGCTCGGCGATGTCCCGCACGGCCGCCGTCGCCACGATGAGCAGGGCGTCGCCCGTACGCAAGCGGGTGTCCGGACCCGGCACGAAGCCGGCGCCGTCCCGCACGACCAGGGTGACCGACGCGCCGGCCGGCAGCCGCAGCTCGTCGATGTGCACGCCGGCCAGCCGGGAGCCGGGCGCCACGTCCAGCTGCAGCAGGTCCGCGGCGATGTTCTCGAGCGGCGCGGTCTCCACGTGGATCTCGGCCGGCTCGTGCGGCGCCGTGACCCGCAGCAGGCGCGACGCCGGCCCGAGCGTGCCGGTCTGCAGCAACGTGAAGATGATGACGAGCACGAAGACCGCGTCGAAGAGGCCGTCCGCGCCCGGCGTCCCCGCCGAGAGGGGAATGGTGGCCAGCACGATCGGCACCGCGCCGCGCAGCCCGGCCCAGGACAGGAACGCCGTGCCCCGCCAGCCCACCCGGAAGGTCCGCGGATCTCCGCGCCGCCCGAAGGACCAGGCGCCGGTGAGGGCATAGCGGCCGGGCCGGCGCGGGACGCGGAACGGGCGGGCCAGCACGGCCGACACGATCACCGACAGCGGCCGGGCGAGCAGCACCAGGGCCGCCCCGACGACGACCGCGGGCACCAGCGCGCCGCCCAGCCGGCCCGGCGAGGCGAGCAGTCCGAGCAGCACGAACAGGCCGATCTGCGCGACCCAGGCGAGGCCGTCGGCGAACCCGAGGATGGCCCGGCGATGCGGCAGCCGGCCGTTGCCGAGCATCACCCCGGCCACGTAGACGGCGAGGAAGCCGGAGGCGTGGGCCACCGCGCCGGCCGAGTAGGCGAAGACGGTGAGGGCGACCGCCGCGATCGGGTAGAGCCCGGCCGAGGGCAGGGCCGCGCGCCGCAGCGTCCACCGGCCGGCCGCGCCCACCGCCAGCCCGATCGCGGCGCCGGCGGCCAGCTCGTAGACGACGATCAGGGCCTCGTACCACCAGGGGTGCATGGCCACCCCGGTGGCGCTCAGCAGCACGACCAGCAGGACCGCCGGCGCGTCGTTGAGGCCGGACTCGGCCTCCAGGGTGGCCACGAGCCGCGACGGCAGCCGCATGCGGCGCAGGGTCGCGAAGACCGCGGCGGCGTCGGTCGAGGACAGCACGGCGCCGTACAACAGCGCCAATCGCCAATTCAGACCCAAGATCAGGTGTGCGCACACGCCGACCACCGCGATGCTCACCACCACGCCGACCGTCGCCAGCAACGCGCTGAGCCCCAGCACCGGCCGCAGCGTGCTCCACCGCGCGGTGAGGCCGCCCTCGGCGATGATCACGATGAGGGCGCAGAAGCCGAGCGTCCGGGTCAGCTCGGCGTCGTCGAAGCGGATGCCGAGGCCGCCCTCGCCGAGGACCATGCCGAGCGCCAGGTAGACGAGCAGGCTGGGTAGCCCCAGCCGGGTGGACAGGCGCACCGCCGCCACCGCCACCAGCAGCACCGCGGCCGCGATGAGCAGCGCGACGTCGAGATGCCCGGTCACGGAACAGAGCTAACTGGCTTCGCTTCGCTCCGCGGGCGATTGCCTGGTAACCGGTGAGATGGCAGGCGGCTTTCCGCCACCCGCAAACCCCGCGGGCGTCGGAAGACCACGTGCCATCTCACCGGCGGCAATCGCGATCACGGAGGGCAGTCAGCCTGGTGCGGACCTCTTCGCCGGCGGGGACGGTGAAGACCTTGTCGCGGCTGGTCTGTCCGAAGCGGAGCTCGACCTCGGCCGCGCGCAGCCCGAGCGAGTCGGCGAGCGCCCGCCGCACCGCCTCGGTGGCCTTCCCGTCGACCGCCGGCGCGCTCACCGCGACGATCAGCGCCGGCCCGTGCGGCCCGTCGTAGCGGCCGCCGACCCGGTTTCGCCCGGCGCCCGGCCGCACCCGGACGACGACGGAGAGACCTTCGGATTCGGGAGGGCGACGCGTGACCATGCCCCATTGTGCAGATCCGGCCGGCTCCCCTCCGCTCCGCGGCGGTTGTTTGTGATCAGACCCGTTCGGGGATCGGCTGCGCTCATGCCCGGTTGCGGCTGCACTCCTGCCCGGTTGCGGCCCCGCGTGGCCGGCGGTGAGGCGGCCCGTTCAGGATCAGCGCCGGGCGGCGGCGGCGACGAGGCGGTCGACCGGGCGGCACAGGCCGCACGGGCTGAAGCCGAGCTCGACCGCCTCGTTCACCGGGATCGGCTCGGTGAGGCGGCCGACCAGGTGCGGGCACTCCGGCAGGTGGTAACGCGGCCGGCCGTCGACCACCAGCACCTCGGTGTCGAGCCGGGCCACCCGCACGGCGTCGGTCGGGCTCACCTTCTGCGGCAGCGGCTCATCGGCCGGATCGTCGTCGTCGGCCTCGTCGAGCTCGAACGCGGCGTCGTGCTCGGCCACCGCGGACGCCTCGGCATGGGCGGCCGTCCCGCCGGCACCCGGCGCGCCGGCGGCGTGCGCGGCACCGCCCTGCCCAGCAGCGTGCGGGGCGCCCTGCCCGGCGGCTTGAGCGGCACCGCCCGGCCCAGCAGCGTGCGCGGCAGCGCCCAGCCCGCCGGCGGCCTCGGTGGGGGCACCCGGCCCGCCACCGGATGGAGCGGCATCGGCATGGGCGGCACCGGCGTCGGGCCGGCGCCAGCGGTGCTCGTCGGGGTGCTCGCTGCGTGCTGCCTGGATCGCCTCGGCGGCGAGGTCGCGGTCGGGCTCGGCGGCCGGCTCGTCGCGGCGCGCGCCCGAGGCGCCGGTCATGCCGGCGACGGCGTCGCGACGTCCGGCGTCGTAGGCCTCGTCGACGTAAGCGGGATCGGCATAGGCCTGATCCGGGTAGGCCTGATCCGTGTAGGCCTGATCCGGGTAGGCCTGATCGGCATAGCTTCGGTCGGCCGCCGGCGACGGCTCCTCGAGATCCAGGTCGTCGTAGGCGATCGGGTCGAGCCGGACAGTATCCCGCTTGTCCGACAAATCGGACTGGGCCGATTCGGCGGTGAAGGTCGCGTCTTGCGAGGCAAAATCCTCGGTGATGCGGTCCGCCGGCGCGGGCTCCGCGGCGTACTCGGGCGCGGCGGGGCCGGGCGCCGGCCTCTCGGCCGTCCGCTCGCCCGCGGCGCGGCGGGCGGCGCCGGACTGGCGCGCGCCGATCACCAGGGCGACCGCGGCCAGCAGGCTGGCCACGATCGAGCTGATCAGCAGGTTGCTCGATCCGCCGGTGAGACCCAGCACGAGCAGCGTCACCGCGACGAGGATGAGCAGCAGGCTAGCAACGATCATGGCTCATCCTCGTCGGGTTCCGGGGGGCGATTTACCCAGGGGAACGTGGTTACGGTCAGCGCCCGGACTCGATGGCGCCGGTGCGGGTGCCGCCGTACGAGCCGGCGAGGCCGGCCGCGGCGAGACCGCCGGAACCACCGACCGCGCGGCTCGAGTCGGCACGCGACAGCTCGGCGTCGAGGCCCTGGCCCCGGCCGTCGAGGTCGCGCAGCTGGCTCTCGAGGTACGCCTTCAACCGAGTGCGGTACTCGCGCTCGAACTGCTTGAGTTCCTCGATGTGCTTCTGCAGCGCGGAGCGCTTGGCGTCCAGGCCGCCCATGGCCTCCTGGTGCCGCTGACGCGCGTCCCGCTCGAGGGCGTCGGCCTTGGCGCGGGCCTCGCGGGTGACCTCCTCCGCCTTAGACCGGGCGTCGGAGAGAAGCTTGTCGGCCTCGCGGCGGGCGTCGGCGACGTGGTCGTCGGCGGTGCGCTGGGCCATCATCAGCACCCGGAGGGCCTGCTGCTCGCCGTCGCCACCACCGGCGCCGCTGGGCGCGCCAACCGGGCCGCCCTGCGCCCGCACCTGCTCCAGCTCGGCCTGCATCTGACGCGCGGCCTGCTCGGCCTGCGCCTTGTCCCGCTGCACGCGGTCGAGCTGCGCTTTCACATCGTTGAGCTCCGCCGCGAGGCGGGGGTCGGCACCCGAGACGGCTGGCGCGCCACCCCGGCCACCGCGCTCCACCTGAGCGCGCAGCTCGTTGTTCTCCTCGATCAGACGGGCGAGCTCACGCTCGACCTCGTCAAGGAAGGCGTCAACCTCCTCCTCGTCATACCCCCGCTTGCCGATCGGGGGCTTCTTGAAGGCGACGTTATGCACGTCGGCCGGGGTCAGCGGCATCGAAACTCCTCGGGTCAGTCGCGGCCGCGGTTGGGGCTGCTGTCTAGCTGTGCGTCTGTCTAGCTGTACGTCAGGATCAGATTTCTCAGCACGAACTCCATGAGCACGAACAGGATAACCAGCAGCACGATGAAAGCCAGGTCCAAGCTCACGTTACCAATGCGCAGCGGTGGGATCACACGCCTCAACGCCTTGAGAGGGGGATCAGTGACGGTCCACACCGACTCGAGTGCCGCCGACGCGCCTCGGCCGGGCTGCCACCGGCGTCCGTACTGGAGCACGGCGGACAGGATGAACCTGGCCAGCATCATCAGGAAGAAGACGTAGACGATGAGGTAGAGGATCTGGAAAAGGATCGACAGCACGTCTGAGGGTCCCTCGTTAGGGTCAACTCTGGTTGAAGAACCCACCCTCAGCGATCTTGGCCTTGTCCTCCGCGGTGACCTGGACATTTGCCGGCGAGAGCAGGAAAACCCGGTTGGTCACGCGCTCGATCGTACCCCTAAGGCCGAACGCCAGCCCGGCGGCGAAGTCGACGAGGCGCCGGGCGTCGCCCTCATCCATCTCGGTGAGATTGATGATGACCGGCACGCCGTCGCGGAAATGCTCGCCGATGGTGCGGGCCTCGCGGTACGTCGTCGGGTGCAGCGTCGTGATCTGGTAGCGCTGCTCCTCCTCGACCGGGCGCGGCTGCGGCTGCGGGGTGTGCACCTGCTGCGGCGCCAGGGCGAGGTTGTCGCGAGTGGCGTAGCTCGACGAGGTGGTGGGCTCGCTGAGCGTCGTCGACCGGGTGATGGAGCGTACGCGTGCCCGATCGCCGTTTTCCACCCGATCGTGGTCCTCGAGGTCGGCGCGGGACAGCCGCTCGGAGATCCGGGACCGGTCGGTACGGGCCCGCGGGACGGCCCGCTCCTCCTCGACGTCGTCGTCCTCGTCGCCGAAGTCCTCGGCGTACCGGTCGGACGAGTATCGGTCGCGATCGCGATCGCGGTTGCGGTGGTAGGAGGGCTCGCGGTACTCGCGGTCGTCGTACCGCTCGTCATCCTCCTCGACGAGGCCCAGCCAGACGCCCGCCTTCCGAAGCGCGCTCATGCCCCCACCTCACTCCGCACCCCGGCGTCAGTGCCGACCCGACCAGCCATGTCCCCCACCTTTGTCCGCTGAGCGGCCCGCGCCCCCTGGCGTACCGCATTCCCCCCTTGCACGGGCCCGAGTCCGAACCGGACGAGCGACCCGCGGTGAATGAGGACGATCCGGGGCCGGCTCGGTCCACCGCCCGGATGATCCTCACAGTGCTGTTCCCCGCGAAGCGATAAACAACACCTATGTAGTTTGCTGCCCGCCGCAAGGCTACCGCAGCGGGTTTCGCATTCCGAGCAAAGAACTGCCGATCCGGACGTGTGTCGCGCCGTGCCGGACCGCCGCCTCGAGGTCCGCGCTCATGCCCGCCGAGATCGCGGTCGCCGCCGGATGCGCCGCGACCAGACGCTCGTGCAGGGCGGCGAGCTGCTCGAACGCGCGGTCCGGCGGCCAGCCCAGCGGCGCGACCGCCATCAGCCCGCCCAGCCGCAGCGCCGGCGAGGCCGCCACCGCGTCGGATATCCGCCAGAGATCGTCGCCGGCCGCGCCCCCGCGCGACGGGTCGCCGTCGATGCTCACCTGCACGAGCGCCTCGAGCGGTTCCGCACGGTCGGCACAGGCCCGTTCGAGCGCCGCGACCAGGCGCAGCGAGTCGACCGACTCGACCACGTCCGCGTACCCGGCCACCGACTTGGCCTTGTTGCGCTGCAGCTGCCCGATGAAGTGCCAGCGGAGCTTCGCACCCGCGGCGCGCGCCTCGGCCGCCTTGGCGGCCGCCTCCTGGTCGCGGTTCTCCCCCACGTCGGTGACCCCGAGCCCGGCGAGCAGCACGACGTCGCTCGCCGGGTAGGTCTTGGTCACCGCGACCAGGGTGACGTCCTCCGCCGGCCGTCCCGCGCTCGCACAGGCGCGGGCGATCCGCTCCCGGACCCCGGCCAGCGAGGCGGCGAGCTGTTCCGGACGACCGGCGGTACCGGTCACGAGCCGTTCTTGAGGAAGTCCGGCACGTCCACATCGTCGAAGAGCACCCGGCGGGGCGTCTGCGCGGGCGCGGCCGGCGGCGTGGTGACCGCGGGCGCCGAAGTGGCGGCCGGCGTGACGGCCGGCTGGACCGGCGGCGCCTTGCGGGCCGGCTCGGCCGGCTTGTACGACGGCGCGCCGCCGTCGAACCCGGCCGCGATCACGGTCACCCGCACCTCGTCGCCGAGCGCGTCGTCGATGACCGCGCCGAAGATGATGTTCGCGTCCGGGTGGGCCGCGTCGGTGACCAGCTGCGCCGCGTCGTTGATCTCGAAGAGGCCCAGGTCGGAGCCGCCGGCGATGGACAGCAGCACGCCGCGCGCGCCGTCCATGCTCTGCTCGAGCAGCGGGCTGGAGATCGCCCGCTCGGCCGCCTCGACGGCCCGGTTGTCGCCGCGCGCGCTGCCGATGCCCATGAGCGCGCTGCCCGCGTTGCTCATGACGCTCTTGACGTCCGCGAAGTCCAGGTTGATCAGACCCGGCGTGGTGATCAGGTCGGTGATGCCCTGCACGCCGGAGAGCAGCACCTGGTCGGCCTGGCGGAACGCGTCCATCATGCTGATGCCGCGGTCGCCGAGCGCGAGCAGCCGGTCGTTCGGGATGACGATCAGCGTGTCGCACTGGTTGCGCAGCTCGTCGATGCCCGCCTCGGCCTGCACCTGGCGGCGCTTGCCCTCGAACGAGAACGGCCGGGTGACCACGCCGATGGTGAGCGCGCCGAGCTTGCGGGCGATGTTCGCCACCACGGGCGCGCCGCCGGTGCCGGTGCCGCCGCCCTCGCCGCACGTCACGAAGACCATGTCGGCGCCCTTGAGCACCTCCTCGATCTCGTCGCGGTGGTCCTCGGCGGCGTTCTTGCCGACCTCGGGCTGCGCGCCGGCGCCGAGGCCCCGGGTGAGCTCGCGGCCGACGTCGAGCTTGACGTCGGCGTCGCTCATCAGCAGCGCCTGCGCGTCGGTGTTGATCGCGATGAACTCGACTCCCTTGAGCCCCACCTCGATCATGCGGTTGACGGCGTTGACGCCGCCGCCACCGATCCCCACCACCTTGATGACCGCCAGGTAGTTGTGTGGAGGTGTCATCGGGCTCAGCCTTCCCTTCGGGGTTGGCGGATGTCGTGGGCCCCGTGCGGTCCGGCCAGGATCCGCGAGTCGACCATCCGCTGCCGTACAAGGGAGGGCGAGGTAACCCTCACCCTCTACTAGAGGCTTAGGGTTATGTCAACCATTCAGCCTCTGGAGGCAACGTAAGCGGACGGCAGGCATCAACCAAGGACCGGCGCGGCGTGTCGAGACCCGCTTACGTGGCCAATATCCGACGCGGCCGTAACCTCTCGCAAAATACGCCGTTCGCGCCGCTATGTCCGGCTTTTAGCGTATCGTCACGACCGTCGGCGCGCTGACATCGATCTCCGTCGAGGCCTTCTTGAGCAGGACCGTCGCGACCTGGCTCTTGGTGTCGCTCTGGGTGTCGTCGCCCCAGATCACGGTGCGGTCCTTGGTCAGCTCGAGCTTGATCTGCGCCGGCGCGGCCACCGAGATGGCGACCAGCTGCTCGCGCAGCTCGGGGCTGAGCGCGCCCAGCACGCTCAGCGCCGACCTGGTGTTCACGTCGGACGGCCCGGGCGCCGCGGTGCGCACCAGCGGCAGCCCGCCGGGCTTACGGGCCACCTCGCGGTACGGGACGCCGGTGGCGTCGATCAGGGTCAGCTTGCCGGGCGTGGTCGGCACGGCCGCGACCGGCGTGCGCTCCACCACCTCGACGACGAGCGTGGACGGCCAGCCGCGCCGCACGGTCACCCGGTCGACCGCGGGGATGGCGCGCACCCGGGCGCGCACCGCCTCCAGATCGACCCGGGCGAGCGGCTCCTTGCCGGGCACCGCCGCGGCCTCCTCGACCTGCAGCGGGGTGACCAGCTGGACGCCGACGACCTTGATGTCGCGCACCGCGAGCACGGACGTGCCGTAGACCACCCAGACGAGCGCGCCGGCCACGGCCACGACCCCGGCCGCGACCGCCCAGGGCAGGGCGGCTCGCATCCGGCGCCGGCGGGCGCGCGCCATGAACCGCCGGGCCGAGGACGGCACCGCGTCGGTGTTCGCCCGGACCAGCCGCCAGTTGCGCCCGCCTGCGCTCATCTGGTTATGCCCCGTTCTCTCCCGCGAGGGCGGCCAGCAGCTCGTCGCCCATCAGCGAGATCGGCGGCGCGCCCATGGTGACCACCACGTCGCCCGGCAGGCTGCGCCGCACCACCTCGGCCGGCACGTCCTCCCAGTCGGGCACGAAGACCTTCCGCTCGGCGGGCAGGCCGATCGCGGCGGTCAGCGCCACCCCGCCCTCGCCCGGCCCGCGGACCTCGCCCGGCCCGAAGACCTCCATCACGATCACCTGGTCGGCGATCGCCAGCGCCTCGGCCAGCTCGGCCTGCAGGTCGCGGGTGCGGTACACCCGGTACGGCTGGAAGACCACCAGCAGCCGCCCGTCGCCGGCCACCTCGCGAAGGGTCAGCAGCGCCGCCTTCACCGAGGTCGGGTGGTACGCGTACTCGTCGTAGACCCGCACGCCGGCCGCGATGCCCTTGCGCTCGAACCGGCGGCGGACGCCCGGGAACGACGCCAGCGCCTCGGTGATCTTGTCGAGCGGCAGGCCCAGGCGCAGGGCGGTGAGCACCGCGGCCGCGCTGTTGAGGCCCATGTGCCGGCCGGGCAGGGCCAGCTTGATCTCGCCGAGGTCGCGCCCCTCGAACGACGCGCGGTAGCGCACGCCGCTCACCGTCGAGACGACCTCGCTGATCCGCAGGTCGGCGGCCTCGCTCTCGCCGTACGTGAGAACGCTCTTGCCCTGGGCGCGAAGCGCCGCGATCAGATCCTGCGTGCCCGGATCGTCGGCGCACGTCACCACGAACCCGTCGGCGTCGGTGAGCTCGGCGAACTCGAGGAACCCCGCCTTGAGGCCGTCCAGGTCGCCCCAGTTGTTGAGGTGGTCCGGCTCGATGTTCGTGATGATCGCGACGTGTGGCCGGTAGATCAGGAACGATTTGTCGCTCTCGTCGGCCTCGGCCACGAAGTGCGGGCCGGTGCCGTGGTGGCCGTTGGAGCCCGCCTCGGAGATCTCCCCGCCGATCACGAACGACGGGTCCTGGCCGGCGTGCTGGAGGATCACCGTCATGATCGAGGTGGTGGTGGTCTTGCCGTGGGTGCCGGCCACCGCGATCGTGCGCCGGTTGGTCATCGCGGCGGCGAGCGCCTCGGAGCGGTGCATGATCCGCAGACCGCGGCGGCGCGCCTCGGCCAGCTCGAGGTGGTCGTACGGAATCGCGCTCGAATACACCACGGTGTCGACGCCGTCGAGGTTGTCCTCGACGTGCGCCATGTGGATGGTGCCGCCCAGCGCGCGCAGCGCCGCCAGCGCCGGCCACTCGCGCAGCTCGCTGCCCGACACCGGCACGCCCCGGGTGAGCAGCAGCCGGGCCAGGCCGGCCATGCCGACCCCGCCGATCCCGATCAGGTGCACGCTGCCCAGGTCCTCGGCGGTCAACTCGCCGGCCGGGGTGAGCTCGGAAGAAGAGATCATCGCGTCTTCGCCACCGCTTCCAACACAAACTCCAGGAGGGCCTCGTCACCGTCGCGGCGTCCGTACCGCGACGCGGCCGCGCCCATCATCGCGAGCCGCTGCCGGTCGCGTGCCAACGGGATGATGTGCTGCTCGATCCACTCGGGGGTGAGCTCGCTGTTGTCGACCAGGACGCCGCCGCCGGCCTCGACCACCGGCAGGGCGTTGCGCTTCTGCTCCTGGTTGCTGTGCGGGTACGGCACGTAGACCGCGGGCACGCCGAGCGCGGTCGTCTCGGCCACCGTGATCGCGCCGCCCCGGCAGAGCATGAGGTCGGCCGCCGCGTACCCGAGCTGCATGTCGGACAGGTACGGCAGCACGACGTACGGCACCGGGAGGTCGTGCGGCACCTCGAACGGGTCGTTGCGCCCGCCCTGCACGTGCAGCACCTGGATGCCGGAGTGGGCGAGCCGCTTGGCCGCCGCCGCCACCGCGAGGTTGATCGTGCGCGCGCCCGAGGAGCCGCCCGAGACGAACAGCACCGGCAGGTCGGGGCGCAGGCCGAACTGGTAGAGCGCCTGCGGGCGCAGCGCGGCCCGGTCGAGGTGGGTCAGCGTGGTGCGCAGCGGCACGCCGACCACCCGGGCGTCGCGCAGCGACTCGGCCTGCTGCGGCTGGCTGGGGAAGCCGACCGCCACGTTCTTGGTGAACTTCATGCCCATCCGGTTGGCCACGCCGGGCGGCACGTTCACCTCGTGGATCACGATCGGCAGCTCCCGGCGCCAGGCGGCCAGGTAGGCCGGCACCGAGACGTAACCGCCGAAGCCGACCACCACGTCCGCCTGCACCTCGTCGAGGATCTTGCCGGCCGCGTGCGCCGACTTGTACATCCGGTCCGGGGTGCGCAGCAGGTTCAGGTTGATCGAGCGCGGCAGCTGGAACGCCGGGATGATCCGCAGGTCGTACCCGGTCGGCGGGATCAGCTCGTTCTCCATGCCCTTGGGGCTGCCCAGGGCAGTGATGCGCACGTGCGGGAAGTGCCTTTTCACCGCGTCGGCGAAGGCGAGCAGCGGATAGATGTGCCCACCGGTGCCTCCTCCGGCGAGCACGACCGACTGCAGCGACATCACCGTCTCCTTCCGGCCCCCGCGGTGGGGGCGGGCACCCGGCCGGCGCCCGGCTGCCGTTGCGGGGGAAGCGGCGGCAGCGGGGCCCAGAGTAGCCGCACCCATCTCGCGGGCGGACGGGCGTTCAGGGCCTTGGCCGCGTCCGGCTCGGCGCGGGCGAACGAGGCGAGCATGCCGATCGCGGCCAGCGTCACGACCAGGGCGCTGCCGCCCGAGGAGATGAACGGCAGCGGGAGGCCGGTGATCGGCAGCATCCCGGTGACGCCGCCGATGTTGATCACCGCCTGGGAGACCAGCCAGGTGGTGATGGCGGTGGCGGCCAGCCGGCGGAACGGGTCGGCCGAGCGCCGGGCGATCCGGAAGCCGGTGTACGCGAGCACGGCGAACAGCGCCAGGACCACCCCGCACCCGACCACGCCCAGCTCCTCGGCCACCACGCCGAAGATGAAGTCGTTGGAGGCCTCCGGCAGCCAGTTCCACTTCAGCACGCCCTTGCCCAGCCCGACGCCGAACCAGCCGCCCTCGAAGATCGCCGAGCGGGCCTGGATGAGCTGGTAGCAGGCGTCGTTGAGGTTGCAGTTCTCGATCGGCTGGAGGAAGTTCGTGAGCCGGGCCAGGCGGTAGTTCTCGTCGTCGGCCGAGCCCGAGCCGGCGCCGCCGGAGGCCGCCGCGATCAGCAGGCCGATGCCGGCCAGGCCGAGCACGCCGAGCGCCGCGAAGACCCGCAGCCGCACGCCGGCCGCCCAGAGCAGGCCGACGATCAGCGCGAGCAGCACCAGCATGGTGCCCAGGTCGTTGTAGCCGACCAGGACGAACAGCAGGCCGACCATGGGGAACAGCGGGCGGGACAGCTCCCGCCAGTGGCCCAGCGCGGCGCCCTTGCGGGCGATCACGTCGGCGCCCCACAGCACCATGCCGAGCTTGGCGAGCTCGGCCGGCTGCAGGCCGATCGGGCCGAGGTAGAGCCAGAGCAGGTGGGCGTGCAGCGGGCCCAGCGTCACCGTGTCGGTCTGGTCCGGCTCGAGCACGCCGACCGAGGCCAGCGCGCCGAGCAGGTCGAGCACCGCCAGCAGCACGATGGCCAGGCCGAGGACGTACTTGCCGAGGTCGCGCAGGGTGCCGGCGGGCAGGCGCTGGCAGACCCAGAACATCACGAGGCCGAGCAGGGCGTAGACGGTCTGGTTGGCGATGGCCGAGAAGGCGTTCCCGTCCTCCGCGTACGCCTTCACGCTGGTCGCCGAGAAGACCATCGTCAGGCCGATGAGCAGCAGCAGGCCGGAGCTGGCGATCAGCAGGTAGTACGAGGAGAGGGGCCGGGCGAGCAGCCCGTGCACGGCCGGCAGGAGCTGGCGGCTGAGCGACGGCTTCGGTGTCCGGTTGTCCGCCATGGACACATCATCATGCGGGCGACACGCCAGCCCGCTTCATCCGGCTGGCGTGTCGCGAGAGACTTCTATCCCATCACGGCCAGGAAGTCGGAATAGAACAGGCCGAGGCCGATCGCCACGCAGATGCCGGCCACGATCCAGAACCGGACCACGATGTTGACCTCGCTCCACCCGGCCAGCTCGAAGTGGTGCTGCAGCGGCGACATCCGGAACACCCGTTTGCCGGTCGTCTTGAACGAGATGATCTGGATGACCACGGACATCGTGACGATCACGAAGAGGCCGCCGATGATGATCGACAGCAGCGTGGTGCGGGTGGCGACGGCCAGGCCGCCGATCAGGCCGCCCAGCCCGAGCGCGCCGGTGTCGCCCATGAAGATCCGGGCCGGGGAGGTGTTCCACCACAGGAAGCCCACGCAGGCCGCCGCGGCCGCCGCCGCGATCATCGCGATCTCCAGCGGGTCGCGCACCTGGTAGCAGTAGTCGTTGACCCGGGCGTAGTCGGTGTCGCCGCACCAGTGCCGGTACTGCCAGAAACCGATCAGCGCGTACGCCCCGAGCACCAGGATGGAGGCGCCGGTGGCCAGGCCGTCGAGGCCGTCGGTCAGGTTCACGCCGTTCGACATCGCCATGATCACGAACACGAAGACGATGACCGAGCCGACCTTGCCGACGTCGAGCCAGCTGATGTCGCGGATGAACGAGATGTGCTCGCTGGCCACGGTCTGGCCGTTGGTGCTGGCCACGTAGAGCGCCGCGATGCCGAACCCGGCGCCGACGATGAGCTGGCCGAGCAGCTTGCCCTTGGCGGACAGGCCGTCGGAGTTGCGCCGGCGCACCTTGAGGAAGTCGTCGAGGAAGCCGACCACGCCGCAGAACACGAACAGCCCGAGCAGCACCAGGGCCGTCATGGTCGGGCCCTCCTGCGCGATCTGCCGCTCGGGCAGCGTGGTCAGGGCGACGTGCCCCGCCACGTACGCGAAAACGGTGGCCACGATGAAGGCGACGCCGCCCATCGTGGGCGTGCCCTTCTTGCCCTGGTGGCTGGCCGGGCCGATGGAGCGGATCGGCTGCCCGGCCTTGAGCGCGGTGAAGACGCGGATGGCCACCGGCGTGCCGAACAGCGAGATGATGAACGCGACCGCGGCCGCGACTATGACTGCCCTCACGGGCGACCCTCCTCGGGACGCAGTCCATCGACCACGTCCCACGTGCGGTACCTGGACCCCTTCACGAGCACGACGTCGCCGGCCCGCAGATCCCCCCGGACGATCTCGAGCGCGGCGGCCTGATCCGCCGCGAAGATCGCCTCGCCGGTCCACCCCTGGACCGTTCGTGCCCCGTCCAGGATCGGACGGGCGTTCTCCGCGACCGCCACGAGCCGGTCGATCTGCAGCTCCGCCGCGAGCCGGCCGGCCTCTTCATGGCCGGAGCGCTCGTGCTCGCCCAGCTCGGCCATGTAGCCGAGCACCGCGACGCGGCGGTCCCCGGTCATCGCCGCGAGGGCGCGCAGGGCGGCCGCGGTCGACGACGGGTTCGCGTTGTACGAGTCGTCGATCACCGTGACGCCGTCCGGGCGGACGAAGACATCCATCCGCCGGCTCGACACGATGCCGATCTCCCCCAGCGCGGCGACGACGTCCTCGAACGGCATCCCCAGCGACAGCGCCACCCCCGCCGCCGCCAGCGTGTTGGCCACTTGGTGGCGTCCCGCCACCCGCAGCCGGACGTTCCCGGATTTATCGTCAAAATGCATCTGGTAGGAGGCTCGTCCGGCGGCGTCGAGTGCCACGTCCGTCGCACGGACATCGGCCTCGGCCGCTTCCCCGGTGCGCACGATGCGCGCGGCGGTCCTCGGCGCCATCCCGGCCACCAGCGGATCGTCGGCGTTGAGCACCGCGACCCCGGTGGCCGGCAGCGCCTCGACCAGCTCGCCCTTGGCCCGCGCCGTCCCCTCGACCGACCCGAACTCGCCGAGGTGCGCGGCTCCGATGTTGAGCACCACGCCCACCTCGGGCCGGGCGATCTCGCAGAGGTAGCGGATGTGCCCGATCCCCCGGGCGCCCATCTCGAGCACCAGGAACCGGGTCTGCTCGGTCGCCCGCAGCACCGTGTACGGGAAGCCCAGCTCGTTGTTGAGCGACCCGGCCGGCGCGATGGTCTCGCCCTGCCGCGCCAGCAGTTGCCCGATGTAGTCCTTCGTCGTCGTCTTTCCGGACGAGCCGGTCAGCCCGACGATGGTGAGCCGCGGCAGCCGCTCGACCACCGCCCGCGCCAGCGCGGCCAGCGCGGCCAGGGGCTCCTCGACGACCACGCCGGGCTGCCCGGTGTCCCGGGTGCTGAGCACGGCCGCCGCGCCGGCCGTCACGGCGCCCGCGGCGTACGCGTGGCCGTCGACCTTCTCGCCCTCGAATGCGACGAACAGCCCGCCCGGCCCGATCTTGCGAGAGTCGTACTCGACGCCGCCGGTCACGGCCACCGACGGCGCGGCATTGACGAGCCGCCCCCCGGTGACCTTGGCGATCTCGTCCAGAGTCATGCGGATCAAGAGCCACTCCCCAGCGCCGCGGCCAGCTCGACCCGGTCGTCGAACGGCAGCATCTGCCCGTCGACCTCCTGGCCCCGCTCGTGCCCCTTGCCGAGCAACGCGATCACGTCGCCCGAGCCGGCGAGCCGGACCGCCTCGTCGATGGCGGCACGCCGGCCGGCCACCTCGATGATCTTGGTGGCCGCAGCTCCGGCGACTGATAGTCCAGGCTTGGGTAGCGACACAGCTCCGCCGACTGATAGTCCAGGCTTGGGTAGCGACACAGCTTCTTCGGCTCCGGCCCGGACGGCCGCGCGGATCGCCGCCGGGTCCTCGGTGCGCGGGTTGTCGTCGGTGACGATCACCAGGTCGGCGCCGCGCGCCGCGGCCGCGCCCATCAGCGGCCGCTTGCCCTTGTCGCGATCGCCACCCGCCCCGATCAGGCAGATCACCCGCCCGCCGCGACCGGCCGCCAGCTCCCGCAGGGCGGCCAGCGCCGCCACGATCGCGTCCGGCTTGTGCGCGTAGTCGACCACGCCGAGCACCTCGCCCGGCGCGTCCACCCGCTCGAGCCGGCCCGGCACCCCCGGGCACGCCGCGATCCCGCGCGCCGCGACGTGCGCGTCCACCCCCACGGCCACCAGCGAGGCGAGCGCGAGCAACGCGTTCGCCACGTTGTGCCGACCGGGCAGCGATACGCCCGCCTCGACGGCGATCCCGCCCGGCCCGTGCGCCACGAACTGCTGCCCGAACGCCGCGGGCCGCACGTCGGAGGCCCACCAGGTGGCGTCCCGGGAGCCGGCCGCCGAGTACGACACCGTGGCCGGCCTGAACAGCGGCCGCAGCGCGGGGTCGTCGTGGTTGAGCACCTCGACCCGGCTGCGCCCGTCGAACAGCTTGGCCTTGGCCGCGAAATAGTCGTCGACGCCGGAGTGGAAGTCGAGGTGGTCGAGGCCGAAGTTGGTGTAGCCGCCGACCGCGAAGCCGATCCCGTTGACCCGGCCGATGGCGAGCGCGTGGCTGGACACCTCCATCACCACCGCGCCGACCTCGCGCTCGGCCGCGGCGGCCAGGATCGCCTGGAGGTCGGTCGCCTCGGGCGTGGTGCGCACGCTGGCCACCACCAGGTCGCCGAGCCGGGTCTCGACCGTGCCGATCAGCCCGGTCACCAGGCCGGCGGCGCGCAGCCCCGACTCCACCAGGTACGCCGTCGAGGTCTTGCCCGCCGTGCCGGTGATGCCGATCATGGTGAGCCGCGCGGACGGGTCGCCGTAGATCGCCGCGGCGGCCGCGCCGAGCACGGCCCGCGGGTCGTCGGCGACCAGGACCGGGAGCCCGGCCTGCCGGGCCGGCTCGGCGCCGGCGGCGTCGGTCAGCACGGCCACCGCCCCGGCCGCGGCGGCCGCCCGGATGAACTCGGCGCCGTGCCGGTTGGCCCCGGCGAGGGCGGCGTACAGGTCGCCGGGACGCACCTCGCGACTGCTGTGCGTGATGCCGGTGACCTGGACGTCCGCGCCGGTCAGCGAGGCCGGCAGCAGGGCCGCCAGGCGCTCCAGCCGCGTCGGCGCGACGGACTCGGGACGGGGAATGCCGGACACGGCGTCAGACCCTACCCGGTGCCCGCATACGAGACGAAAACGCCACGGCTCACGGATGGATGCGGAACTTGGGCGCCGGGGTGCTGGACGGCGGCACCCGGTAGTGGAGCAGCGCGAACGACATCATGTCGCGGAACGCCGGCGCCGCCACGTCGCCGCCGGTGCCGTGCGGCACCTCGGCCGAGACCGCGATGACGAACCGCGGGTTCTCCGCCGGCGCCATGCCGATGAACGACCCGTAGTTGCTGCTCGTGTACTTGCCGTCGACGAGCCGCTTGCCGGTGCCGGTCTTGCCCGCCACCCGGTAGCCGTTGACCCGGGCCTGCGTGCCGGTCGCGTCGTCCTCGTCGACGACCGCCTCCATCATCGTCCGCAACTGCCTGGCCACCTCCGGCCGGAGCACCCGGTGCGTCTCGGGCGCCGCGGCCGGCGTGGTCTTGCCGTCCTTGCCCGAGATGATGCTCTTGACGAGGTGCGGCTGGACGTACATGCCGTCGTTGGCGATCGCCGCGTATCCCGCCGCCATCTGCACCAGCGTCGCGTCGACGCTCATCCCGATCGGCACCGAGCCGGACGCCGACCCGCTCCACTCGTCGGGCGCGAGGATCTTGCCGGGCACCTCGCCCGCCACGCCCTCGTTGGTCGACTTGCCGAGGCCGAACTTCTGCTGGTACTCGTACACCTTCTGCTTGCCCAGCCGGTCGGCGATCAGGATGGTGCCGACGTTGGACGACAGGGCCAGGATGCCGGGAATCGTCATCTTGGTCCCCTTGGGCTGCAGGTGGCTGTCCTGGAAGACATATCCGCCCCGCTTCAGCGCCGGCCCGACGGTTATCGCCGAGTCGGGCGTGATCGCGCCTTCCTCCAGGGCCGCTCCGATCATGAACGCCTTGTGGATCGAGCCCGGGTCGGCGACGATGCCGCTCGGCACGTCGTCGCGGGTCGACGGCGGCACGTCCAGCGGTTTCGCGGCGTTGTACCCGGGGTAGCTGGCCTGCGCGAGCACCTCGCCGGTCCGGATGTCGATCACGATGGCGCCGCCGATCGACGCCTTCCACTTCTGCAGCTGGTCGCTGAGGATCTGCTGCACCCGGTACTGCAGGTCGCCGTCGATGGTCAGCTCGATCGAGTTGCCCGGCTGCGGCTCGGTGTAGCTCTGGTAGCCGCCCGGGATCGGCGCGTCCAGGTCGCCCTTGCCGATCTCGAACTCCTGCTTGCCCGGGGTGCCGCGCAGCAGCGAGTCGTAGCGCGCCTCCATGCCCTCGAGGCCGGCGTTGTCGGCGCTGGTGAAGCCGATCAGGTTGGACGCCAGGTCGGCGCCCGGCACGTCGCGGCGCTCGTCGTGGCCCACCACGATGCCGCTGAGCTGCTTCATCGCCGCGATCCGGTTGCCGATGGCGATGTCCACGCCCTGGGCCAGGAACTCGAAGCGGGACTGCCGCCCGTCCGCCCGGGTGTGCTTGGTCATCTTGGGGATCAGCTTGGACTGCGCGACGCCGAGCAGCGGGGCCAGGATGGCCGCGGTCTGCGACGGGTTCTTGACCAGCACCGGGTCGGCCGCCACGTAGCGCGCCTCCACGCTGTGCGCGAGCACGGTCCCGTCCCGGTCCAGGATGCTGCCCCGCGGGGCGGGCAGGGTGATCGCGCTGATCCGGTCCTCGCGCAGCTTGATGAGCCGGGCCGCGTCCGCGGGCGACGAGGCGACCTGCAGCACGACCAGCCGCACGCCGATCATGACGAACAGGGAGAGCGCCAGCACGGTGCCGAGCCGCAGCCGCCGGGCCGGGTTGGCCAGCTTCGGCGGCTCGGGCGCGATCGCCCGCACAGCGCGGCTCTTGGCCGCCGGGCTCCGGGTCGCCGTCGGCGACCCCTTGGCGAGGGTCCGGCCAGGAGGCTTTCCGGCTGCTTCTTTTCGCGTACGGGTGGGGAAGGGCGGCCTGGCGTCGCGGGCCGGCTTCGCCCCCGACCGCGCCGGCTCGCGCACCCGGACGCCACGTCCCGCGGAGCGCTCCCGGCGTCGGCGAAGTTCGTCGCCGTCGTCGTCCCGGTCGGCCTCCGGGCGGCGACTGCGCGGCGGCTCGCGCCGCGGGTCGCGCTGCGCGGCCCGCCCGGGCTTCCCGGTCTTGCCAGCCCCGGTCTTGCCAGCCCCGGTCTTGCCCGCGTCGGTCTTCCCTTTACCGGCCCCGGTCCGCCCGGCGGGGCCGTCGGCCGGCGGCTCGGTGTCGGCCGGTCGCCGCCCACGCTGCGGGCGGCCGCCGTCGAGCACCTGGAGCGCGGGCCGGAACGGGTCGGTGGTGCGGCCGGCTCGCGGCGAGCGGGTGCGCTGGTCGCGCTCGGCCATGGTGCGGCCGCGCGGGGTGTAGGCCCGCGCGTCACCGATCCCGCCGAAGCCGCGGCCCCGGCCGGTGTCGCGGGTCTCGTCGCCTTCGGCCGGAAGGTCGCGAGACGTACCGCGCCGGGGCGACTCGCCCCGGCGCGGTGTGTCGTCGTTGCGCGGCGACATGGTTACTGCCCGGCGCCAGTGCCGCTGGTCGTGCCGGTGCCGGTGCCGGTGCCGCCGGTCGCGCCGCTGGTCGCGCCGGTGCCGGTGCCGCTGGTCGTGCCGGTGGTCATCTGGCTCCCGTCCGCGGTGGTGCCGTTGTCCGCCGTGCCCGCGTCGCCGGCCGTGGCGGCGTCCTGGGCCGTCACGGACGCCTTGCCCTTGGCCGGCGTCGGCACCCCGATGATCTTGCCGTCGGGCAGCGTGAACAGGGCCGGGTGATCCTCCTTGACCAGGCCGAGACGGCGGGCCGCGGCGTCCAGGTTGCCGATGCTGGAGACCGCCACCAGCTGGTTGTCGAGGTCCTGCTCGGTGTTGTCCAGCGCGGTGTTCTGCTTCTTCAGGTCGTCGATCCGGAACGAGTTCTCGTTGGTCTTGGTGTTGATCAGCAGGATGCCGAGCACCCCGACGATCACCAGCCCGATGACCGACGCCACGAACGGCGCCCGCGGCGCGCTGACCGGCGCCGGCGGCGCGACCCGCAGCCGCGGCGCGCCCACCCCGCCGGTGTTCCGCGCCGGCGGCGTGACCCGCAGCGGCTCCGCCTGGGCCGTCTCGAGCGAGGCCACCTCGAGCGGGGTCGCCTCGGGCCGGGTCGCGCCGAGATCGATGACCGCCTCCGGCTTGAGCGCGGCGGTGCCGTCGACCGGAGCGTCCAGCACCGGACGCCGGCCACCGGCCCGCGCGTTCCGTTTGCGGGCGGCCTCCGACCGGCCCTTGCCGATCATGGGCTCCGGCCGGCGGCCCTTGCCGTGCGCCAGGTCCGCACCCGAGCGGCGGTCGGCGCGGCCGTCATCCGGCGCGCGGCGCTCCGCGCGTACCGGATCACCGTCCCGAAGCCGCGCCCGCGGCACGCCCGTCTCCCGGCTCGCACGCCGCGTCTGGTCGGAATCCCGCCCGATCCCGGACCGGCGCGTGTCGGAATCGTCGCCGCCGATGTGGCGCGCCCCCCGGGCGTCACTTCGCCGGCCATCCGCGTTGCGGCCCCCCAGCCGCGGCGAGTTGGCGCGCTCGCTCATTTCTTACCCTCCCCCTCGTCGCGTTCCCCCGGGCGTAACCGCCCTCGTCCCCCGTGCGTTGACATGCGGGGCCGCTCGCGACCCGATGCCTGGTCGTTCCGGCCGAGGCGCTCCACCGCGCGCAGCTTCACCGAAGCCGCTCGCGGGTTCGCCGCGACCTCCTCGTCGGTCGGCGGCTCCGACCCCCTGGTCAGCAGCCGCACGGTCGGACCGGTCCCGGGCAGCTCGACCGGCAGGTCGATCGGGCCCGTGCTGCGCGACCTCGCGGTGAGCTCGCGCTTGACGATCCGGTCCTCCAACGATTGGTAGCTCATCACCACAAGCCGGCCCTTTGGCGCGAGAGCGTCCAAAGCCGCCGGAAGCGCCGACTCGAGTGCGGTGAGCTCCCCATTTACCTCAATACGTAACGCCTGAAACGTTCTTTTTGCGGGATTTCCACCCGTTCGTCGCGCGGCGGCCGGGATCGCGTCCTTGACCAGCTCCGCCAGCCGGGCCGTCGACGTGATCCGCCCGTTCGCCCGCTCCCGCACGATCGCCGACACGATCCGCGGTGCGAACTTCTCCTCGCCGTACTGCCGCAGGATCCGCACCAGCTCGCCCGGCTCGTACTCGTTGACGACCTGCTCGGCGGTGATCCCCGCCGTCTGGTCCATCCGCATGTCGAGCGGGGCGTCCTGCGCGTACGCGAAACCGCGGTCCGCCTCGTCCAGCTGCAACGACGAGACACCCAGATCGAACAGGCCACTGTGGAACCGCTCGTACCCGAGATCGGCGAGCACCTGCGGGAGCTCGTCGTAGACCGCGTGCACCAGATGGGTCCGGGCGCGGAACCGGGCCAGCCGTTGCCGTGCGTGGGTGAGGGCCTCGGTGTCGCGGTCGAGTCCGATCAGGACGACCTCGGGGAAGCGCTCGAGAACCGCCTCGGCATGCCCGCCCAGCCCGAGCGTGAAGTCGACGTGGATCGCGCCCGGCATGTCGAGCGCGGGAGTGAGCAGCTCGAGACAACGCTCGAGCAGCACGGGCACATGCGTGCCCCGTGGCTCCCCCATGTCGACCCCCTTGCCCACCCGGCCGTTCCCAAGTCAACCGCCCGGTCCGGACGTCGTCCGTACCGCCAGATCCCCATCCGCTCGTGTCCCCGGTCTCGGACCGGCTTCGCCCGTTGCCGGCGGGCTGGGCCGATCCGTTCCGGTGCCTTGTCTCGGCTGCGCCTTGCGGGCTCGGCCCCTTCGGGCCGTGCCTCGCGGGCTGTGCCGTTCGGCTGGACACGCGCCTGGCGCCGGGGAAGAGGCGCCAGGAGCGGGAGCGGCTGGAGATCTCGCAGTACGGCGGCAGTGACGTCCGGAGCCGTGATCGGCCCGGCAGGGTGCCACGCCCTAGAGTCCGCCGGGCAGCACCCCCTCCTCGATGTCGGCGAACTCGTCTTCGCTCGCCGCGAGGTAGTCGTCCCAGGACTGCTTGTCCCAGATCTCGACGCGGGTGCTCGCCCCGATCACCACGAGATCGCGATCCAGCGCCGCGTATTCCCGCAGGTGTCCCGGGATGGTCACCCGTCCTTGCTTGTCGGGCACCTCGTCGTGCGCGCTGGCGAAGAACACCCGGCTGTACGCCCGGGCGGCCTTGTTGGTCACCGGCGCCTCCCGAAGCTGGCCCGCGATGCGCTGGAACTCCGGCATCGGGAACACGTACAAGCAGCGCTCCTGCCCCTTGGTGATCACGACACCTCCCGCCAGCTCATCTCGGAACTTGGCTGGAAGGATCAGCCGCCCCTTGTCATCGAGGCGCGGGGTATGGGTGCCGAGGAACATCGGCCGTCCACCCCCTGCCCCAGCGGTTCGCGGTCCGCTTGTCAACTCGGGCCGGCAGGCCTCCCAGGTCTAGCTCCCCCCTCAGCCCTGCCAATGCGCTCCACTCTACTCCACTTCCCTCCACCCGCAAGCCGATTGAGCACGGAGCCGAGACAGCTTCACGGACATAGCCGCAGCTCAGCACCGTGCGCTAGCCGTGGAGGGCCACACCCATGATCAACCCGGTCGCGTTCCCGACACCCCCGCCACCCCCGGCACATACCGCCGCAAAATGTCCCAAATCTCCCATCATCACGCCCTGTCAACCTTCCGAGTGGAGGAAAGTGGCGGCCCCTGGTGGAGCAACGTGGAGCCCTCAACCCCGCTCCCCCGCCTCGCCTCCTCCGCCCCGCTTCCCGCGCACCGCGTCCCGCGCACCGCCTCCCCGCACCGCCTCCCCCGCGCCGCCTCCCCGCACCGCCTCCCCCGCACCGCCTCCCCCGCGCCGCCTCCCCGCACCGCCTCCCGCACACCGCCGTCCCCGCACCGCCGCCGCGCCTCCCCGCACCGCCGCCGCGCCTCCCCGCCCCCCCGCCGCACCTCCCGCCCCTGCTGCGGCGGCACCCGGCGTCGCGATCTTGATAACTTGCCGCTTGCTCCGCACGGGAACTCATCAGCCCGGCGCTGCCCGTCGCCCCGACGTCGCGATCTTGATTAATCGGCGTGCGCCGCCCGCGCTAGCTCATCAGGACCCGGAGCGGCTGTTATCCACATGTCGGCCGCCGTCCACAGGAGTCGAGCGCGCCGGCCGCCGGCTGCGAGAGGGTCTCGGGATGCGAGCTCTCCCGGGTCCGGGCGCCGGCGACTTCGACTGGCTGACCTTCCGTCAGGCCGGCGTGATCACGACGGACCAGGCCGAACAGTTCCACACGCCCGGCATCGTCCGGGGCCGCGTGCGGCAAGGCCGATGGCGGCGCCTGTGCCGCGGCATCCTCCTCACCGAGAACGGCAGGCTCCACCGCGATCAGCAACTCTGGGTGGCCGTCCTGGTGTCCGGCCGAGATGCGCACCTGGCCGGCTGGACCGCGGCCACGGAAGGCGGCGTCCAGGGCGTCCGGGCCGATCCGATCAAGGTGCTCGTTCCGGCCGACCGTTGCCGCAGCATCCGACTGCCCCGGCTGCCTGAGGACATGCCGGCTGTGCAGACCCACCGGACGACCGTCTTCCCGCAACGCCATCGCCAGATCGGTTCCCCACCGCGCACCACCGTCGCGCGAGCGGTGATCGACGGCGCCGCCTGGGCTCCGAACGACAACGAGGCCCGGGAGTTGATCGTGCGATCCTGCCAGCAGGGCCGCACCACGGTCGCCAGTCTCCATGAGGTTCTCCGCCGCTTTCCCATGCTCCGACGCCGGCGACTGATCCTTCAGACGATTGCCGACGCCGAGGGCGGTGCGGCCGCGCTTTCCGAGATCGATCTCGTACGGCTGTGCCGGCGACACGGCCTGCCATTGCCCGACCTTCAGCGGATCCGCACCGACGCCACCGGCCGCCGGCGCTATGTCGATGCGCATTGGGCGAGTTCGCATCTTCTGGTCGAGATCGACGGCGGCCACCACATGGACGCGCAGTACTGGGCGGCCGACATGCTCCGCCAGAACCAGATCTGGATCGCCGGCGACCGCATCCTCCGCTTCCCGGCCTGGCTCGTCCGCTCCGACCCGGCGGCGGTGGCCGCTCAGCTCCGCGAGGCGCTGATCGCCGCCGGCCATCCCACGCTGGTAGGCAGCCAGGCGCAAACCACCGAGCGGTGGTGATTTTGCGCATGCCAGGCACGCCAACTCATCAAGATCGACGCTGAGCGACGGGTGCGCAACCTAGCAGCGATGAGTTGCTGCGCGCGACGCGCGGCAACTCATCAAGATCGCAGCGCAGAGAAGCGCAGCGCAGAAGGGGAGAGCGCAGCGCAAGGGAGAGCACAACGCAGCGGGGGGAGCGCAGCGCAGCGGGGAAGCGGGCAGCGCCGAGAAGCGCAGCGCCGACGGGGAAAGCGCGGCGCAGGAGGGGGAAACGCGGCGCAGGAGGGGGAAACGCGGCGCAGGAGGGGAAAGCGCAGCGCGAGGGAAAGCGCAGCGCAGAGGGAGCGCAGCGCACGGGAGAGCGCAGCGTGGAGGAGCGCAGCGCGAGGGGAAGCGCGGCGGGTGAAGCGGGATCGTGAGCGGAAGCGGGCTCAGGCGGGGGCGGCGGCGCGCCGGGCGGCACGCTTCCAGCGCCAGACAATCGTGGTGGTGAGGGTGAAGCCGACCAGGGCCGGCGCCAGGCTCAGCGGGTTCAGGCCGTGGGGGTTGGCCACCGCGGCGCCGATGACGGCGTAGCTGACCGCGGACGGGATGGAGGCCAGGAAGGTGCCGAAGAGGTACCGCTTGCGGCAGACACTCGTGGTGCCGTACGCGTAACCGATCAGACCGAAGGGAGCCAGCGGCAGGAACCGGACCAGCAGCACGGCGGCGAGGCCACGCCGGTTGAGCCAGCCGTCGAGGCGGGCGAGCCGGCCGTCGGCCCGGCCGCGCAGAGCGCCCCGGCCGGCCCAGCGGCCCGCGTAGTAGGTGGCGGTGGCGGCGATCACGGCGGCGGCCAGGGCGGTGACCGCGCCGGTGGCGGCGCCGAGGAGGGCGCCGCACGCGATGGTGATGGCGGTACGCGGGACGAGCACGGAGAGCAGGAGGCCGCCCACGACCGCGATGGCGAGCGGGGCGACGTGGCCGAGGGCCAGGATCGCGTCGCCGATCTCGCGAAGCGGAAGGGTGGCCGCGGCGGCGGCGAGGCCGCCGACGACGATGCCCAGGACACCGAACCGGACCAGGCGGCGCTTCCATCCCATCGAGGACGGCGTTGGCAACGCCGGCAGCGAGGGGGTGGCCAGGGCCAGGGAAGGTGCGATCAGGGTGTCAGTCATGCAGTCGTACCGCCCAAACTGGTTGTCCGTGTGCTGGTCATGCGCCCGCCGCGGCGAGTCTCTCGGCGCGGAGCCGTTCGGTCCAGGTGTCGTCGACCGGCGAAAGACTATCCGCGCCGATGGCCCAGCGCAGTAGCAGATCGGCTATAGCTGGGTTGCGAGCGAGTGCGGGCCCATGGGAGTACGTGCCCAGGATCTTGCCGTGCCATGCGCCCTCGGTCTGTCCGTCGTTGCCGATGCCGGCGGTGACCCGCGCCAGCGGCTGTGCGCCGGGGCCGAGGTGGGTGCGGCCGCCGTGGTTCTCGAAGCCGGTGAGCGGCGGCAGGCCGAGCCGGGGGTCGATGTCGCCGCGGATCTCGCCGACCGCCCGGGTCTCGCCGCGGTCGGAGTGCAGGTCGAGCAGCCCCAGCCCGGGGCATTTCGCGCCCTTCGCGAAGAACGAGTGGCCGAACAGCTGGTAACCGGCGCAGATCGCGAGCACGGCGGCGCCCTGGTTGACCGCCCGGTGCAGGCCGCCGTCGTTGATCAGGCGCTGCGCGGCCAGGGCCTGCGGCCCGTCCTCGCCGCCGCCGATCAGGTAGATGTCGGCGGTGGACGGCATGGGCTGGTCGGAGCGGACCTCGTACGTCTCGACCGGGATGCCCCGCATCGCGGCGCGCCGGGCCAGGATCAGCAGGTTGCCGCGGTCGCCGTACGTCGAGAGCAGGTCCGGATAGATCCAGACAATTCGCAAGATGCTCTCAGTCACGATTTTCCTTCTGTTTTCCGCCGCGGGCCAGCTCAGTTGACACGGTCCAACTCCGCTCGAATGTCCTGGAACGCCGTGTAGTTGGCGATCACTTCGAGGCGGCCGGGCGGTACTGCCTGGATCGCCTCGTCAAAACTCTTAACGTGCCGGAACGGCACACCGTTCACCTCGAGGCGAACCGCCAGGTCATAGGCCCGGTCACCGGTGATCAGCACCGGCCGGTCCCGCAACGGCGCGAAGTTCACGTCGTAGAGCCACGAGGTGTCGAGACCGTCGGGGTCCCGGGCGTTGACGGAGAGCAGGGTGGGTGCCTGCTCCGCCATGTCGAACGCCTCGAGCCAGCTTGCCGGGTTCTTCGCCAGCAGCAAACGGACGTTTCGTCCGTCCCGCTCGACCTGGGCGTAGCGGCCGGCCACCGAGGCGACCGTCGCGAGGTGCGGCAGGGCCTCGATCGGGCGGACCCCGAACTCGGCCGCGACCGCGAGGGCGGTGGCGGCGTTACCCAGGTTGACCTGCCCGGGGAGCTGGAGCTTGACGAGGTGCCAGTCGCCGCGCGGGTCGACCACGCCGTCGTCCTCGACGCGCCAGTGCGGTTGCGGGCGGCGCAGCGGGCAGCCGACGCACCACCAGTCGCCGCCGTTGCGCTCGATCGGGTGGCCGCTCTGCGGGCAGACGAACGAGTCGTCGAGCCAGCGCTGACCGGCGCTGAACCAGGTGACCTGCTGGCCGCTGCCCTCGGCTGCCCAGACGACCATCGGGTCGTCGGCGTTGGCGACCACGCGGACCTCGGGGTGGCCGGCGAGGGCGTCGCGCCACAGCTGCGCCATCATCGCCACCTCCTTGGCCCGGTCGAGCTGGTCGCGGGAGAGGTTGAGAAGGGCGACCACGCGCGGCCTGGTGGCGTCGATGACCCGGGCCAGGTAGTGCTCGTCGACCTCGAGGACCGCGAACGGGGTGACGCCGGCCTTGGCGAGCGCCGACGTGTGCCCGGTGGGCATGTTGGCGCCGAACGAGTTGGTGGCGACCCGGCCGATGTGCGAGACCGCGGCCGCGGCGAGCCGGGTCGTGGTGGTCTTGCCGTTGGTGCCCGAGATGAGGGCGACCGCGCGGCCCGAGGCGAGATGAGCCAGCAGGTCGGGGTCGATCTTGAGGCCGAGCCATCCGCCGATGACCGAGCCGTCGCCGCGTCCCGCGGCCCTGGAGAGCGCCGCCGCGGTCTTGGACACGCTGGTCGCAACCTTGGCCCGCAGGGGCATCTTGCCGTCCGTCACGGGAGCGAGGGTACCCGACCCGTTGGTTACATCCGGTTGCTGGCGGCCGGGAGTCTACTGAATGCCCTCTGGCCTGCGGACAAAGGGTTACAAGCACTTTTTGTGTGTCGTGTTTCACCCGTAACCTTCCACCGTTCGTGAGCGGCTCATGACGATGCGCGATGGCATTTGTCTCCGGGAGCTAACAAACTGGACAGTAACCCCTGTGCCAAACACGCTGCGTGATCAGACCAAGACCGACGATCAAGCGAGATTTCAGGTAGCAAGGTTGGGCCGGTCCGCCGTGGACCGGCTCGCGACGACCAGGCTCACGCCGAGCCCTGCCCCGGGCCGGGAGTCGCGACCACGCAGCACGCACGACCACAAAGGCATACGGGGGCAGGGACGGGGGACCCACAGCTTCTCGAGAGAGACAGCCGGTCCGCTCCGCCGCCACCCGCTCCGGTGGCGGGCAACGGGGCAACCTCGGGGTGAAGTCGGCCACCACGGCGACCGGGCATCCTTCCCGCCCGAACCCGACAGCTAACCTCGCAGGCGTGCCGGAGGGATTCCCTTACCGTGCACGAACAAAGTTCGAGCCGGCGTCGGCGGCTGTCCGTCGGCACCGGAACCGCCGCGCTGTCCCTGGGCCTCTGCCTCTGCGCGGGCCAGCTGATCTCGACGCCGGCGGCGAGTGCCGCCACCCCCGTCGTGACCGCTGCCCAGGCGGCGGCCGCCAAGCCCACTCCGCGAGTCGGCACCACGATCAGCTCGCGGACGATCAACAAGGGCCAGAAGATCCGGGTCACCGCCCGGTACTACAACCCCAAGACCGGCGCGGCGATCAAGCTCGGCTGGGTCAAGCTGCAGGGCTATCGCGGTGGCAAGTGGGTCGACCAGACCGCCACCAAGATCAACACTGCCGGTGCGGCCAACCTGTACTGGAAGCCGGCGTCAAGTGTCAGCGTCCGCGCCGTCTACATCGGCAACGGCGCGTACAACACCCACGTCGGGAAGTCGATCCGCGTCACGGTCCGGCAGAACAAGGGCGCGCGGATCCTGGCCGAGGCCAAGAAGCACACGGGCGCGCTGTACCTGTACGGCGCGGCGGGGCCGAAGCGGTTCGACTGCTCCGGTTTCACCAAGTACGTCTACAAGAAGGCGGCAGGCAAGTCGCTGCCGCACAAGGCCAACTCGCAGCAGAAGTACGGCAAGGCCGTCAGCAAGGGCAGCAAGAAGGTCGGTGACCTGATCATCTTCCGCTCGGGCTCGTACGGCTACCACGCGGGTATCTACGCCGGAAGCGGGTACATGTACGACTCCCCGCACACCGGCGCGCGGGTCGGCAAGCACAAGATGTACGGCAGCAACTACGTCGTACGCCGAATCGCCTGACGCACCAAGCGGAAAGGGCGCCCCGCGGTTCGCGGGGCGCCCCTTTCGTCCTCGACGTCACACCACGACGCTGACCAGACGTCCCGGCACGACGATGACCTTCCTGGGCTCGCGCCCGGCCAGCACCTCGCCGACCTCGGCCAGCGCGGCCGACCGGACGTCGGCCTCGCCGGTCTCCGGGGCGACCGAGATCCGGCCGCGCACCTTGCCGTTCACCTGCACCGGGTACGTGATCGACTCCGCCTTCAGCTGCGCCGGGTCCGCCACCGGGAAGTCGGCGTAGGCCAGCGTGTCCGGGTGGCCCAGCTTGCGCCACAGCTCCTCGGCCAGGTGCGGCGCGAACGGCGACACCATCAGCACCAGCGGCTCGACCGCCTCCCGCGAGACCACCGGCAGCGGGGTCAGCGCGTTGGTCAGCTCGATCAGCTTGGCGATCGCGGTGTTGAACCGCAGCTCGTCCATGTCCTCCCGGACACCGGCGATGGTCCGGTGCAGATGCTTGCGCACCGCCGGTTCCAGCGGCTGGTCGGTGACGCGTACGGCGCCGGTCTCCTCATCCACGACCAGGCGCCAGACCCGCTGCAGGAACCGCTGCGACCCGACCACGGCCCGGGTCTCCCACGGCCGCGAGACATCCAGCGGGCCCATCGCCATCTCGTACACCCGGAACGTGTCGGCGCCGTACTGCTCGCACATCTCGTCGGGCGTGACGACGTTCTTCAGCGACTTGCCCATCTTCCCGTACTCGCGGAAGACCTCGTTGCCGTCGTAGAAGTACTTGCCGTCGCGCTCGACCACCTCCTCGGCCGGCACGATCACGCCGCGCGCGTCCCGGTACGCGTACGCCTGGATGTAGCCCTGGTTGAACAGCTTCCGGAACGGCTCGAACGACGAGACGTGGCCCAGGTCGTACAGGACCTTGTGCCAGAAGCGGGAGTACAGCAGGTGCAGCACCGCGTGCTCGACGCCGCCGACATACAGGTCGACACCGCCGGAGTCGCCGTCGCGCTGCGGGCCCATCCAGTACGCCTCGTTGTCCGGGTCCACCAGCGCCTTGTCGTTGCGCGGGTCCAGGTAGCGCAGCTCGTACCAGCAGGAGCCGGCCCACTGCGGCATCGTGTTGGTCTCGCGGGTGTACTTCTTCGGACCGTCGCCCAGGTCCAGCTCGACCTCGACCCAGTCCTTCTTGCGCGACAGCGGCGTCTCGGGCTCGCTGTCGGCGTCGTCCGGGGCGAAGGTGCGCGGCGAGAAGTCGTCGACGTCGGGCAGCACGACCGGCAGCATCGAGTCGGGCAGCGCGACCGGCAGCCCGGACTCGTCGTACACGATCGGGAACGGCTCGCCCCAGTACCGCTGGCGGCTGAACAGCCAGTCGCGCAGGCGGTAGGTGGTGGCACCGCGGCCATGCCCGTGCTGCTCCAGCCACGCGATCATCGCGGCCTTGGCCTCGGCGACGCCCTTGCCGTCCAGCCAGTCGCTGTTGATGGCCGGGCCCTCCCCGGTGAAGGCGCCCACAAAATCATCAGGAGCTTTCACCGTACGGATGATCGGCAGTTCGAAGTTCTCGGCGAACTCCCAGTCGCGCTCGTCCTGGCCGGGCACCGCCATGATCGCCCCGGTGCCGTAGCCGGCCAGCACGTAGTCGGCGACGAAGACCGGGATCCGCTGCTGGTTGACCGGGTTCGTGGCGTACGCGCCGGTGAAGACGCCGGTCTTCTCCTTGGACTCGGTCCGCTCCTGGTCGGTCTTGGCCGCGGCTTCCGCCCGGTACGCGGCGATCGCCTCGCCGGGCGTGTCGAATCCGCCGGTCCACTTCCGATTCGTCCCGTCCGGCCACTCGGCGGGCGTGATCTTGTTGACCAGCTCGTGCTCGGGGGCCAGCACCATGTAGGTGGCGCCGAACAGCGTGTCGGGCCGGGTGGTGAACACGGTGATCTGGTCGGATCCGACCGGGAAGTCGACGTGCGCGCCGCGGGACCGGCCGATCCAGTTGCGCTGCATCAGCTTGACCGGCTCCGGCCAGTCCAGGGTGTCCAGGTCCTCGATCAGGCGGTCCCCGTACGCGGTGATCCGCATCATCCACTGCCGCAGGCTGCGCTGGAAGACCGGGAAGTTGCCGCGCTCGCTGCGTCCGTCCGGCGTGACCTCCTCGTTGGCCAGCACGGTGCCCAGGCCCGGGCACCAGTTGACCGGGGCCTCGCTGATGTAGGCCAGGCGGTGGCCGTCGACCAGCTTGCGCCGCTCGATCGGGGACAGCTCGGCCCACGGCTTGCCGGGCGTGGGCCGGGTGCCCGCCTCGAACTCGGCGATCAGCGCGGCGATCGGCCGGGCCTTGCGGATCTTCTCGTCGTACCAGGAGTTGAAGACCTGCAGGAAGATCCACTGCGTCCACCGGTAGTACTCCGGGTCGGTGGTCGCGAACGAGCGCCGGTCGTCGTACGCCAGCCCCAGCCGCCGCAGCTGAACCTTGTACCGCTCGACGTTGGCCGCCGTGGTGATCGCCGGGTGGGTGCCGGTCTGCACCGCGTACTGCTCGGCGGGCAGGCCGAACGCGTCGAAGCCCATCGGGTGCAGCACGTTGAAGCCGGCCATCCGCTTGTAGCGGGTGTAGCTGTCGGTGCCGATGTACCCGAGCGGGTGACCCACGTGCAGTCCCGCGCCCGAGGGGTACGGGAACATGTCCTGGACGTGCAGCTTGGGCGCGCCGGCCCGGGGGTGCGCCGGATCGGCCAGGTCACCGGCCGGGTTGGGGGCGTAGAACGTCCCGTGCTCGGCCCACCAGGCCTGCCAGCGCGGCTCGATCTCGTTGGCCAGCGCGGCCGTGTACCGGAACCGCGGGGTCTCTGACTCGCTCATGGTCGGCATCTCGCTTCTGCGGTTTTACGTTCTGTTTTCCGCTGCGGGTTGGCTCAGCAGTTGGGCACAAAAAAGCCCCTCACGCAGGAGGGGTTCGCCGTGCTGTGCCCGTCGTCAGCGGCTGCAGCACGGCCGGCTAAGGAGCAGGAACTGCCGGGCCATGCGTGCATGATACCGGTCGCCGCCCGAGGACGGCGACCGGTATCCGTGCTGACTGGCTCCGCTTCGCTGCGCTAGGCGGCCGAGCCGTAGACGGCGAGCTCGGTGGCGTCGAGGAACAGGCAACCGCTGACCGTCGGCGGCTGGCCGGCCGGGCAGAGGCCCGCGTCCTGACCTTGCGAGGTCAGCATCGTGAACCGGACGTACCCGATGCCGTCGCCCGTGCCCGCGGCCAGCGCGACCGGGGTCGGGGTGGTGGTGAACGCCGGGAACGAGCCGCTCGCGCCGAGCACCCAGGTGGTGCCGTCGACCGAGGTCTCGACCCGGTAGCCGCCGGTGCCCGCGCTGATGTCGTCACCACAGGTGGCGGACGGGTTGATCACCAGTTCGGAGACGTCCACCGCGCCGGAGAGCCGGATCGTGATGGTCTGCCCGCCGACGTCGGAACCCCAGCCGGAGATCTGCGACTGGTCGATCATCGCGCCCGGGCCACAGCCGTACGGCGTGTAGTCGGGACCGGTGAAGCTGACCACCGCGCCGCCGCCGGACGAGGCGGCCCAGTCCTTGCGGACCGACCAGTTCTCGACCTTGGTGCCCGAGTTGATCGACAGCGTCTTCACCACCATGTCGTAGCCGCCGCCCCGGGCGTACACCTTGGCGTAGGTCCCCGGGATGATCCCGGAGATCTGGTAGGAGCCGTCCGCGGCCGTGGTGGCCCGGTAGTCGCCGGCGAAGCCGGAGGCGTGCCCGCCGAACGCGACGGTCAGCCCGCTCACCGCGCCGCCGGTGTCCTGGTCGGTGACCTTGCCGGTCAGCGTGCCCCGCGGGGTGTTCGCCGACGGCGGCATCGAGAAGTCCTCGACCGGCTGGGCGTCGTCGCCGTCGATCGCCGCGGCGAAGTAACCCATGCCGCGGCCGGCGAAGACCTTCCAGATCTTCTTCTGGTCCTTGCCCTTGCCGACCACGAGGTCCGCGGCCAGGATCGAGTTGCGCATGTCCAGGAAGGACGGGTTGCCCGGGGAGAGCTCCATGGCCCGGGTCACCAGCGCCTGCGCCTTCTTGCTGCCGACCGCGCCGCGCAGGTCCCAGAGGGTCTGCGCCCAGATCTCACCGTCCGCGTGCACCTCGGGGCCGCGGGACGAGATCTTGCCGTAGTCGCCGTAGGTGTAGCCGCCGGAGCCGGCCCGGGAGGTGCCGGGGCAGACGGTGGCGGAAGCGCCCACGGTGCAGTCGAGGGCCTCGGACCGGATCGTGCCGCCGGCCTGCCAGTACTTGCCGACCAGCACCTCGCCGGGCTTGGCGGTGTCCTTCTCCAGGCCCTTGGCGACCAGGTAGTCCCAGCCGTACCAGTCGCCCCACGCCTCACCCATGGCGCCGCCCTGGACGTCGCTGAGCGTGGAGTTGCCGGCGGCGTCCACCACCAGGCGGTTGGACAGGCCGTGGGTGTACTCGTGGAACACCACGTCCGCCTCGTCGCCGGTGTTGCCCGCGATCGACCCCGGGCCGGGGCTGAGCAGGTACATCTGCATCGTCGGCGGGATGCCGTCGGGCGGGGTGTTCATGTTGGCGTTGTCGATGTGGTCGTCGTCGGGCAGGCCGTCCGCGGTGTTCGCGCCGTCCATGGCCTGGCCCTGCACCGCGTCGCCGTCGCGCGCCTCGAAGTTGCCCGCGGCGCGGGTGAAACCGATCGGCGCGGCCTCGAGGTGGTCGTGCCAGGTGCCGAGCAGGGTGTACAGCTGAACCGCGTTCTGCTTGCGGTTCACCTGCCAGGAGTTCGGCGTCGCCGGATCCCACGAGCACGGGTAGGCCGCCGAGCAGAGCCCGCCCACCTCGTCGTTGAAATCGACGAACGGGTACGACCACTTGTGCAGGCCGGACGGGCCGACCTCCTCGGCGGCGTCGGCGCGGTTGTTGTCGTTGACGTCCGAGTAGACGTGCGCGACGTTGCCGGACAGCATCCGCGCGTTGTTCGGCAGCCACTTGGTGATGTCGACCTTGTGCTGCTTGCCGCCGCGCGGGGCGCCCGGGTAGTTCTCCCAGACGTCGGCGGTGTCGCTGGCGATCGTGCTGTGCCGGTAGAGCACCTCGCCGGTGGCCGCGTCGATCACGTGCACGTAGCCCTCGTCCACGACGACCGTCTGCCAGGCCAGGCGCGGGCCCGAGGCGGTCTGGAACCAGACCTGCTTGGCGGTGCCCTTGTCGCTGAACGTCGTGGTGCCCGCCGCGCTCTTGGTGACGGTCGCGGCGGACGTACCGAAGACGTCCTTCACGGCGGCGGCGCGCGCGCCGGCCGCGGTGAGCTTCGCGGCGCCGGCGGCCGACGGCAGCGACGGAAGGGGCGCGCCGTCCACCTGGATCAGGCGGCCGTCCTTGGCGACGTGCGCCTTCAGCCCGTTGCCGAACACCGGCACCCCGTCGGCCACCTGTACCCAGCTCAGGTGGTGGGTGCCCGCGATGTCGACGTAGTCCTGGCGCAGTTCGAGGCTGTCCAGGTCGGCCCGGCTCAGCCCGAAGACGTCGGGGTGGGCGGCGATGTAGTCGAGCGCGATCCTGGCCGGCTTCTTGCGGCTCGGGCCGGTCAGGAAGCCGTCGAGCTTCGCCACCCGGCGCGGGGTGCCGGTGGCGCGGTCGATGTCGATGATGCCCTGCACGCCCAGCTGGTTGCGCAACGACTGCACCGCGGTGGCACTGGGCGCGGCGACCAGCGCCCGGCTCAGGGCCGCGGTCGGCTGCGCCGCGGCTTTTGCGGTGATGTTCTGGCGACTGTCGTAATCGGCACGACGCTTCTGGTGGAGGTCGTCGGCGCCGGTCGCGCCTCTCGCCGGGTCCGGTGCGGCCTGCGCGGCGGCCGGCAGCAAGCCGGCCAGCAACACCACGCCGGCGGCCGCCGTCCCCACCCGCCGGGTCACGGACGGTACGGATAACGGATTCAATTCAGCCCCTCTCGGCCGGGCTCGGTGCAGCCCGGCCGGGAGTGAGCGCCCATGCCGGCCGCACCCCACTTGTGTGGCCCGTCGATGGCTGACTCTGGTGGAAGATCGGAAAATATAACTAGAGCGATGTCCGATTCTTTACCTATCCGATATCGGGGTCCCGTTGACGGTCTCCGAAAAGCGCCACTGGCCGGACTCGGCGGTTTGGTGTGATCGGGCTAACCTGTGGGGACGGGCGGCACGCCGCCCTATTTCGCGGCGCCGATGTGGCGGGAACGACTTTGGGAGGAAGCCCCGTGACAACCCCGACCTGGGACGAGCCCGGTGGACCGATGGCCGGCGAGGACTTCCGCACCGCGACGCAGGCCATCATGGCCAACATCGAGCAGGTCATCGAGGGCAAGAGCGCGACCGTCCGGCTGGCGCTGGCCGTCCTGCTGGCCGAGGGCCACCTGTTGATCGAGGACGTGCCGGGCGTCGGCAAGACCAAGCTGGCCAAGGCGCTGGCCCGGTCCATCGACTGTTCGGTACGGCGCATCCAGTTCACGCCCGACCTGCTGCCCAGCGACGTGACCGGCGTCAGCGTCTACAACCAGGAGACCCGCGACTTCGAGTTCAAGCCGGGCGCGGTCTTCGCCAACCTGGTGGTCGGCGACGAGATCAACCGCGCGTCGCCCAAGACGCAGTCCGCCCTGCTCGAGTGCATGGAGGAGCGGCAGGTCACCGTCGACGGCACGACCTACGAGCTGCAGGCGCCGTTCATGGTCATCGCCACCCAGAACCCGATCGAGATGGAGGGCACCTATCCCCTCCCCGAGGCGCAGCGCGACCGGTTCACCGCCCGCATCGCGATGGGCTACCCCGACCCCCGGGCCGAGCTCGCCATGCTCAACGGCCACGGCGCCCACGATCCGCTGAACGACCTGCGGGCCGTCACCGACGCCGCGACGGTCCGCCGGCTGATCGCCACGGCCCGCGGCGTGCACGCCGCCGAGGCCGTCCAGCAGTACGCGATCGCCCTGGTCACCGCGACCCGTGAGGCCCCCGAGGTCCGCCTCGGCGCCTCTCCGCGGTCCACCCTGCAGCTGGTGCGCACCGCCAAGGCCGTGGCCGCGCTCGAGGGCCGCGACTACGTGCTCCCCGACGACCTGCAGGCCCTCGCGGTGCCGGTGCTGGCGCACCGCATCATCCCGACCGCCGACGCGCAGCTCAACCGCCGTACGACGGACGCCATCGTGGCCGAGATCGTGCACCGGCTGCCGCTGCCGCACGAGCGCAACCGCTCGCCGTACGACACCCGGCCCTCGACCGGCAGCGCCCAGTACGAGCCGCGGGGGCGCTGACCATGCGAGAGGCCTTGCGGGGACTCACCACGCGCGGCCGATCCTTCCTGGCCGCCGCGGCCGCGGCCGGCATCTCGGCGATCGTCCTGGGCGAGCGCGACCTGCTGCGGGTGGCCGTGCTGCTCGCGGCGCTGCCGCTGCTCGCCGCCGCGTACGTCGGGCGCAGCCGCTACAAGCTGGCCTGCACCCGGTCCCTGGAGCCCGGCCGGGCCCCGGTCGGCTCGACCGCGCGGGTCATCCTGCGCCTGCAGAACATGTCCCGCCTGCCCACCGGCACCCTGCTGCTGGAGGACAAGCTTCCGTACGCGCTGGGCAGCCGGCCCCGCGTGGTGCTCGAGCGGCTCGGCTCGCACCAGGCCAGCTCGGTCGCGTACACGGTGCGCGCCGACGTCCGCGGCCGGTATCCGATCGGCCCGCTGGTGATCCGGCTGACCGACCCGTTCGGCCTGTGCGAGCTCACCCGCTCGTTCCCGAGCGTCGACCGGCTCACCGTCATCCCGCAGGTGATCGCGCTGCCCGCGGTGCGCATCGGCGGCGAGTACGCGGGCACCGGCGACAGCCGCGCCCGGTCGGTGGCCGTGCACGGCGAGGACGACGCCGCCACCCGAGAGTATCGCCGCGGCGACGACCTGCGCCGGGTGCACTGGCGCTCGACCGCCCGCACCGGCGAGCTGATGGTCCGGCGCGAGGAGCAGCCCTGGGAGAGCCGGGCCACCGTGGTGCTCGACACCCGGGTGTACGCCCACCGCGGCGAGGGGCCGACGGCCAGCTTCGAGTGGGCCGTCTCGGCCACCGCCAGCATCGCCACGCACCTGCGCCAGGCCGGCTACAAGCTGCGCCTGGTCACCGGCTCGGGCATCGACATCGACGCGGCGGAGGGCGGCGAGGGCCTCATCCTCGACACGCTCGCCGACGTCCAGCTCGCCCAGAACGGCGACGTCTCGATCCTCGTCGAGCAGGTCCGCCGCCGCTCCGACGGCGGCCTCGTGGTCGGCATCTTCGGCTCGCTCACGGTGGCCGAGGCCGAGCTGCTCACCGGCCTGCGCGGCAACGGCGCCACCTGCATCGGCTTCGCCATCGACAGCTCCACCTGGGTGTCGATGACGCCCGGCGAACGGCAGGCGGCCGACCGCGAGCACGCGGCCGCGGCGCTCGCGCTGGTGCACGCCGGCTGGCGCTCGGTGCCGGTCGCGCACGGCGCCACGCTGCCCAACCTGTGGCCGGCCGCGGCCCGCGGCTCCAGCGGCTTCGCCTGGCGGGCCGCGATGGCCGAGACCGTCGGAGGGGTGATCCGATGACCGGCAGGCGACGCCTCGGAATGGTCGCGGCGGGCGCCACGCTGCTCGCCGCCGCGCCGATCACGTCGATCTTCGACACCTGGACCTGGCTGGTCCGCTGCATCCTGGCCGTCGGGCTGATCGCCGGCGCCGCCCTGCTCGCCCGCACGGTGCGGTTCCCGACCTGGGCCCAGGCGCTGAGCATGGTCGTGGTGCTGCTGGTGTCGCTGACCTGGATGTTCCCGAGCGGCCACGAACTGCTCATCCCGACGCCGGCCACCTTCGGCCACTTCGCCGACCTGTTCACCCAGGCCGGGCAGGACACCAGATCGTACGGCGTGCCCGTGCCCGACCGGGACGGGCTGCTCTTCGTCACGGTGCTCGGCATCGGCTCGGTCGCGATCGCGGTCGACCTGCTCACCGTCGTGGCACGGCGCCCGGCGCTGGCCGGTCTCCCGATGCTGGCGATCTACTCGGTGCCCGTCGCGGTCTATGTGGACAGTGTCCCGGTCGTCCCGTTCATCATCGGGGCGGCCGGCTTCCTCTGGCTCCTGGTTTCGGACAACATCGATCGCGTACGCCGTTTCGGCCGCCGGTTCACCGGTGACGGCCGGGACGTCGACGTGTGGGAGCCGTCGCCGCTCGCCGCGGCCGGACGGCGCCTCGGCGTGGTCGGCGTGGTCGCGGCCGTGCTGCTGCCGCTGCTCGTCCCGACCGTCACCGGCGGTCTGCTCTCCCAGATCACGCAGAGCGGCAACGGAATTGGCACCGGCGGGGCCGGCACCGGCACGGGCGGGCGGATCAGCCTGTTCGCCTCGCTCAACGGCCGCCTCACCCAGGGCGACACAGTGCCGGTCATCAAGCTGACGACGAACGAGCGGCAGCCGTACTACCTGCGCTTCGGCGTCGCCGACCAGCTCACCAACCAGGGCTTCGGCAACCGCTCGCCGGTCGGCAACCCGGTCAACCGCGGCATGCCCGACCCGCGTGGCAGCACCGCCGGCGGCGAGTTCCAGCAGTACCACGCGCGGATCGAGATCAGCGACGACCTCCAGCAGAGCATGCTGCCGATCTACTCGAACACGATCCGCACCGCCGACCTCGGCGGGGGCTGGTCCTTCGACCCCAACCAGCAGGTGATCTTCTCCAACCGGCAGACGACCAAGGGGAAGAAGTACGACATCGACTACGTGCGGGCGAACTACAGCGAGGCCGAGCTGCGCCGGGCCGAGCCGCTGAACAAGGACAACCCGCTTCGCACGCAGTACACGAACACTCCGCCCGACGCCGAGGTCGACACCCTGGTGGCCGGTCTGATCAAGGGCAAGACGACCGAGTACGACAAGATGCGCGCGCTCTACGACTACTTCTCCAAGGAGAACAAGTTCACCTACAGCCTGTCGACCGAGCCGGCCGGCAGCAGCACCCAGATCGCCGCGTTCCTGAAGAACAAGGTCGGCTACTGCCAGCAGTACGCGGCGGCGCTGGCCTGGATGGCCCGGGTGGCCGGGATCCCGGCACGGGTCGCGTTCGGCTTCACCCTGGGGGCCCAGCAGGGCAACTCGTGGATCATCACGAACCGCAACGCGCACGCGTGGACCGAGGTCTACTTCCAGGACTTCGGCTGGCTCCCGTTCGACGCGACCCCCGCGTCGAGCGTCGCCGGCTCGACCCGCTCGGAGTGGGCGCCCGACCCGGATTCGACGAGCCCCGAGGCCACCACCCCGGCCGGCGCGAACGCCGGAGGCCCGGAGTCGTCGGTCGCTCCCGGTAACCCCGACCGGCTCGACCGCGGCTTGGACGACCCGACCGGCGCGGGCACGTTCGACACGACCACGCCCACGTCGTACACGGCACTGTGGATCGCCGCGGCAGCGGCGCTGCTGCTCGCCCTGCTGCTGGTGCCGGCGCTGCGGCGCAAGCTGCTCCGTCGCCGGCGGCACGCCGCGACGGCTCCGAAGGCGCCCAAGGTCCTGTCGGCGTCGGGCGCCGGACCGCCGGGCGACTACGACATCGTGGTGACACCCGAGGCGGTACGCGCCCGCGAGGACGCGCACGCCGCCTGGGACGAGCTCCTCGACACCATGATCGACTTCCGGATCCCGGTCGACCCGACCGAGACCCCGCGGGTCACCGCCCAACGCCTGATCAAGGACGCGATCCTGCTCGAGGAGCCGGCCACCGCCGCGACGCTGCTGGGCTCGGCCGAGGAGCGCGCCCGGTACGCCCGCAGGCCGCTGCAGGGCGGCGAGCTGACCGTGGCCTTGGGCCGGGTGCGCAAGGGCCTGGCCCGCTCGGCGACCCGCCGCACCCGCATCACCGCGGCCCTGTTCCCGCCGTCGGTGCTGCTCCGCTGGCGCCTGGCGACCGCCGAGGGCTCCGCCCGCACGGTCGCCGCCGGCGCCCGCTTGCGGGATTCCCTGGCGCGCTTCAGCCCACGCCGCCTGCTGACCAGCAGGAGTCGATGACGCCGCCGAGCGTCACAAGGGCCGCGGATGCCGATGGCGTCCGCGGCCCTTCGCATGGGTTGGCCGGAAAGGGCCCTTCCCGCCCATTTCGTGAACCGCATATCGACCGCCACCGAACATCCGAAAATGTCATAGGCGGCGTCTAGTGTCCTTCGCGTGACGATGGTTATCGAGTTCGCCCGTTTCACCGTCCGCGAGGGCTCCTAGGCGCAAATGATCGCCGACCGTCCCGCGATGCTCGCCGCCCTGCGCGCACGTTTCCCGGCCTGTTTGGCGGCCTATCTGACAAAGGAGGACGACGGCGCCTGGCTCGACATCATCCTGTGGCGCTCCCGGGCCGACGCCGAGCAGTCCGCCCGCGAAATCCTCACCATCCCCGAGTGCGCGGCCTGGCTGTCCCACATCGCCACCGCCGGCGGCCTGCGCCACGCCGAGGTCCTCGACGCCTGGCCGGCGCCATGACCTAACTCGAAAATCGACCGTACCGGGACGTGCGGCAGCATCCCGCGTCGCGGAGCGGCGTGGGATGGGTCTTGATGGCAGCGGTGAGTTATGCGGCGAGGTCGAGGGTGACGCGGTAGCCGAGGGCTTCGAGCTGGCGGATGTGGTTGCGTTTGCGGCGTTCGGTGTCGGTGCGGCTGAGGTAGAAACCGGCGCCGAGATCGTGGAAGCCGGTCTCGGGATCGGACAGCAGGTGCCAGATGATCGTCAGGACCGACCGGCCGACCGCGACGATCGCGCGTTTAGCACCGCGTCGTCGCGCGATGCGCCGGTAGCGTTCACCGAGGAACGTGTCAGTGCGGGCGGCGGACACCGCGATCTGCCCGAGTACGCGGGCCAGGTAACGGTTGCCGTGCCCGCTGGACCCGTTGCCTTTGCGACGGCCGGCGGACTCCTTGACGCCGGGCGCGAACTTGGCCCAGCCGGCCAGATGCGCCGGGGTCGGGAACCGGGTCATGTCCACGCCGATCTCGGCGATGATCGTCGCGGCGGCGGCCGGGCCGATCCCGGGGATCTCAAGCAGCCGGGCCGCCGCCACCACGAAAGGGGCAAGTTGCGCCTCGATCCGGGCGTCGACCTCACGGATGTCGGCCTCGATCGCCTCCACCCGGGCGATCATCTTGCCCAGCAGGAACGCATGATGATCGGAGAACCGGCCGGTCAGGGATTCCTGCAACGCGGGGATCTTGCGGCGCAGACTGGATCGGGCCAGTTCGGCGAGGGCGTGGGGGTCGCGCTGCCCGCCGATCAGCGCGTTCATCATCGCTCGCCCGGAGGCGCCGAACAGGTCGCTGACCACGACTGACAACTTGATCTGTGCGTCCTCGAGGAGCTTCTCTGCGCGTTGGCGTTCCGCGCCGGCCTCGGCGATCAGGTCGACCCGGTAGCGGGTCAGGTCGCGCAGCATCCGGATCGGTGCGGGTGGCACGAAACTGGGCCGGATCATCTGCCGTTCGGCGACCTTGCACAACCACACCGCGTCCAGCTTGTCGGTCTTCGGCCGCCCGGGTAGATGCTTGACGTCACGCGCGTTGACCAGCCACACCTCGAAGCCATGCGCTTCCAGCAGGTAGAACACCGGCTTCCAGTAGTCGCTGGTCGCTTCCATCACGACCCGGGTCACGCCCAGCACGGCAAGGCGGTCAGCCAGGGTGATCAGGGAACGCGTCATCGTGGCGTAGGTACGTACCTCTTGCAGACGCCGACCGGGTTTCGTCTCGTCCGGTACTCGTGCGCAGCACACCAACGATGCCTTGCCGATGTCGAGCCCGGCAACATGCGTGATGATCTCGTCTTCGTCCTGAGCCTGCTCCAGCACCAACACCCTCCCGACCAGCACGAATACATGGGGAAGATCGCCCGCGGCAGCCACAGGATGGGTGAATCTAACTCGCGTGCTCGCAGCAACAGTGAAGGGCCCATAAACGCGGCTGCCCGCGTCCGACTAACCCACGACCTCGTACGGATCAAGGAGACACGACGTCAGCGGGCGACCAGCACCGATTTTCAGCCCGGAACGGGCCGCCACGCCAGAGGCGACAGTGACTAACCCCACATCCGCCAACCAGGCGCGCCGCCCAGCCGAGGTGCGCTGCCAGCCGAGGTGCGCTGCCAGCCGGGCCGCGCCGCCCAGGGTCACGATCAGCGAGGCGTGGCGGAAGGAATGGGGCTTCATGCCCGGGAGACATCGAAAGCGCGGCACGACATGCCGGCCGAGCTACGCACACGACCGTGCCGGCCGGGCTACGCACATGGCCAGAGGCCGGGGCACGCTCCGAGTAAGCCAGGCTCCGGGCACGGCGGCGCATCGAGGGGAGCGACAGCGCATCGAGAAACGGCGATGGCGGCCGTGGGCCGCCATCTGCCGGTCGCTGAGCCTGGCCTGGGCGGTGCGCCCGGGCCGAGCAGCCAGCGGGATCAGGTTGTGCGCGCTCGCCGGCGAGCGCGCCGGGTCAGCGGTGTCCCTCCGGACGCTGACGCCAACGGTCCTCCAGCCGATCGATGAAGCCCGCCTTGCGCGTCTGGCGCGTGCGACGGCTCGCGGTGCCGCCGACCGCGTGGAGATCGGCCGGGGCGTTGCCCTTGCGACGGGACTGCATCGCGAAAGCGGCCGAGCCGAGCATCACCACGAAACCGGCAACGCCGAGCGGCGTGTTGCTGCTCACCGTGCCGAAGACGACGAGGGCAAGACCAACAAGGATCACGAAGGCGGCGACGAGGAGCCGGCGCCGTGCGTGGAAACGCGGGTCGCTGGCCCGCACAGCCGAGGCGAACTTGGGGTCCTCGGCAAGCGACCGCTCGATCTGATCGAACAGCCGCTGCTCGTGCTCCGAGAGCGGCACGGCATTCCTCCCCGGGCGCATATCCCAATCCCGAAGCGGGGTCGGGGTGAAACAAAGGTAGGTGGCGCGGGACAGCCGTCGGCTGCCTTACCGAGCAAGTCTACGAGGGGGTTGGCGGCTCGGAAAGCGGGACGACCGTCCGCTGCGGGTGATTTTCGGTCCGCCGAAGATCACTTCGTCCCAAAAGACTGGCTGGGCGGACGCTCGCACGCCCGAACCGGGCCGCGACAGCGTCGGCAGCGGCCTCCGCCTCGCGCCAACCGCGCTCGGGCTCACCGAGGCTGAGCTGCCGCGATGTGGTGGCCGCGGGGGTGAGGCCCTCGACCCGCACGCCGATCAGGCGGATCTGCTCGCTCGGCCCGAGCGCCTCGAACAGGGCCCACGAGATCTCGAAGATCTCGCGTGCCACATCGGTGCTCGCGGGCACCGTACGCGATCGATTGACCGTGCGGAAGTCGGCCAGCCGGACCTTGATCGCCACCGTGCGCCCCACCTGGCCGGCCGCGCGCAGCCGGGCGCCGGTTTTCTCGGAGAGCGCGAGAAGGCTGCGCCGCAGCACCTCACGGTCGGCGACGTCGACGTCGAAGGTCATCTCGGCGCCGATCGACTTCTCCTCGCGCTCGGGGCTGACCTTGCGCGGGTCGCGGCCCCAGGACAGCTCGTGCAGGTGAGCCGCGGCGGCCTCGCCGACGGCCCGCCGCAACATCCCGTACGGCGCGTTCGCCAGCTCGCCCACGGTCGTCAGCCCGAGCCGGCGCAGCGTCTCGGCGGCCCGCTCCCCCACGCCCCAGAGCGCCTCGACCGGCAGCGGATGCAGGAAATCGAGCACGAGGCCGGCGGGCACCACGACCATGCCGTCGGGTTTGGCCCGGGTCGAGCCGAGCTTGGCCACGAATTTCGTCGGCGCCACCCCCACCGAGCAGGTCAGCCGCTGCTCGGCGAACATGCGCTCGCGGATCTGCCGCGCGATCTCGGCCGGCCGCCCGAGCAGCCGCTGCGCGCCCGCGACGTCGAGGAACGCCTCGTCGGAGGAGAGCGGCTCGACCAGCGGGGTCACGTCCCGGAAGATCGCCATGACCGCCTCGGACGCCTGCGAGATCGCCGGGCCGTCGACCGGCAGGAAGATCGCCTGCGGGCAGAGCGCCCGGGCCCGCGCCGTCGGCATGGCGCTGCGCACCCCGAACCGCCGCGCCTCATAGCTGGCCGAGCTCACCACGCCGCGCGGACCTATCCCGCCCACGACCACGGGCTTTCCGCGCAGGGACGGCTGGGCGCGAATCGCGACGGAGGCGAAGAACGCATCCATGTCGACATGCAGGATGGTGCAACCCGCGTCATCGGCGTCCGGCCCGAAACGCGGGTCGCGCCCTCGCGGCACTGCCTGGCTGCGTCCCACGTCAGCGACCCTAGCCCGACCCTCTGACACTTTTCCGCGCCCGGCGCAGCAGGAGCGACAGACGCGACAAAACAGGCAGATGTCAGCGAGCGATCAAGAGCGGCACCGTCATCTCGGCCGCGGTCACCGAGCCGTGATACGCGATCAGCCGCCCCACCGTCGGCGGCTCCCACCCACCGGCCAGCGCGACCACCCGATCCAGGCAGATGACCACGATCTCGCCGATGCGGTCGAGGTGGGCGGGCGCCACCGGACCGAACAGGCCACGCGCAACCGCCTCCTCGCGGGGCAGCACCCACGCCTGCGGCCCGAAGACCCCGCGCCAGGCCGCGAGAACGTCGTCGCGGGCGCCGGGAGCGGTGTAGAGGTAGCGAACGCGCGGTTCCCCGGCCACCCCCACCACCCCGTCCGACAAGTCGGAATTCTCGGCCAGGTCGAAACGGCCGGCGGCGGGGACGTTCAGCTGGCCATGATCGGCCACGACCAGCAGCGCCGACCGCGGCGGCAGGCCGTGCACCAGGCGGTCCAGCAGGTCGTTCACCCCGGCGGCCGCCTCCCGCCAGCGGTCCGAGTCGACCCCGTCGCCGTGCCCGTGATGATCGAGGTCCGGATGGTAGCCGTAGACGATCCCCGGCCCGGCCGCCAGCGCCGCCAGCATCCCGGTGGCCAGCTCGCCGATGGTCGAGGCGCCGACATAGGTCGCGCCCCGGGTCGACGAGACGCTGAGCCCGCTTCCCTCGAATTCGGGACGATTCACCACGGTGACGCCCAGCCCGGCCGCCGCCGCGGCCTCGAACCGCGTGGCCACCGGCTGCCACAGCCGCGGGTCCGGATCGTCTTTCCAGTGGATGTGGTTGAGGACCCGCCCGTCCGGCCGGCGCGTCGTGAAGCCCAGCACCCCGTGGGCGCCCGGCACCGCGCCCGTGCCCACGGTGACCAGGCTGACCGGCGTCGTCGAGGGAAAACCCGCGGTCAAGCTGCGGCTTCCGGCCGCGAGATCTTTCAAGATCGGCGCGTACGGCTCCGCCACCGGCACCTGGTAGGCGCCGAGCCCGTCCACGAGCAGCACCGCCACCCGGTCGACCCCGTCCAGCGACGGCCCCAGCCCCAGCACGTCCGCCGAGCCCGGCACCCCGAGCACCGCGCACACGCTGGGCAGCAGGTCGGCCAGGCTGCCGCTGCCGTAGGCCGGCATCACCGGCACCAGCGCGTCGGTGCGCAGGTGATCGGCCGGGACCTCGGTGATCACGGCCGCCGCGCAAACAGATGCAGCTGGGAAGCGATGTCCCGGAACGGCGGCTTGGCGGACAGCTCCAGCTCGAGCTCGAGCAACGCCTGCGGGTCCTCCTCGACGACCGCCGCCGGCAGGAGATCGGCCAGGACGCGTACGCCATGGGTCTCCTCCACCTCGAGACCCGCCGACCGCAACAGATCCGCGGCGCTCGCCACGTCATAGCGCCGGCGCAGCGTGTCGCGCGCGCCCGCGCGCCCCTCCGGATCGCTGACCAGCGCGGACGCCGAACGCAGGTGCCCGTTGACCGCCCGCCCGAGGATCGCCGCGGCCCGGCTCGCCACCAGCACGCTGACCGCGCCTCCCGGCCGCAACGCCGCCGCGACCGCCGCCACCACGTCGGACGGCTGGTCGACCACCTCGAGCACCGCGTGGCAGAGGATCAGGTCGACGCTGGCCGGCTCGATCAGCCCCGCCAGCGCGTCGCCGTCGCCCTGCACCGCCCGCACCCGATCGGCCACGCCCGCGTCGGCGGCCCGCCGGGTGAGCGCGGCGAGTGCGTCCGGGCTCGCGTCGACCACGGTGACGGTGTGTCCCGACTGCGCGAGCGGCACAGCGAACCCACCGGTGCCGCCGCCCACGTCCACGACCGTGAGCTGCCGCCCGGCGTGCCGGTCGAGCTCACGCCGGAGCACGGCCCACACGGCCGCCGTGCGCGCGCTGACAATCGGCCGCCCAGTTCGCGTCGATGCGGTGTCCACGCGGCCAGCGTATCGGCCCACCACACCGATCAGTCGACGCGGCATCCGGACGTGCAGGACTTATATGTCCTCCAGGCGCGCCAGGAGCTCTTCGGCGAGAGACTTGAAATCCTGGTAACACCGCTGCACGAGCGCTTGGGTGCTGCCTAGCGCTCCGTCGGCGGATCGCAGATCGAACATCGGTTTGCGGGCATCGTGGGCCAGCGGCATCAGGCTCTGGTAGTTGCGCAAGGTCGCGATCTCGTACCTGTCGCCGATGTCGACTTCGTCCTGGTCGAGGACGGCCGTGGCGAACACCGTGGGAATTCGCTCCAGCCAGCGCCGATAAGCTTGAACGGGCCGGTCCAAGCGCATCGTCGGCTGCATGATGACGTATCCCAGCGGCGTCATCCTTCCCTCGGGGGCGGAAATTGCCGACGGCATTTTCGGCAGCACCGTTTCGCGCCAGACCGACCGCCACTCCCGAAGCGTCGGGCCCAGGTTCTTCAGGCCGCGGAGCGAGAAGAGATCGGCCGCCAATGGCATCAGCACCGCGTCGGCCGCCAGAAGGGCTGCCCGGTTGATCGCGCCCAGATTGGGACCAACGTCGATGAGGATGATTTCGGCACCGACTTCCTCGGCGGCTTGCCGGATGATCCGGTGGAACGCTGTCGTCACCCGCAGCGCGGCCTGATCTTTGCCGGTGTACCCGCGCGGCCAAGCATCGGAGAGCCGGTCCTCGAATCTGCTGAGATCCAGATCGCCGGGAAAGAGGGAAAGGTCCGGAGCGATCGATATAGGGGACACCTTCTCGATGTCGCCGACGCCGTCCATGATGGGCTGGATCGCCGTCACCACCGTCCCCGGGGCTCCGTGCGCGGGCGTCCAGAGGCGCGACTGATAGGGGCCGCCCCACGCCGGAGTTGCGGTTTCCTTCCACAGCACACCGAGAGCGTCTTCGTCCAGGAACGCGGCGGTCAGGTTGGACTGGGGATCGAGGTCGACCGCGAGGACGCTGTGCCCCAGCCGCTGCAGCATGTGCGCAAGGTGATAGGTCAGGGTCGTCTTGCCCACTCCGCCTTTGTTGTTGAACATCGCGACAGAGATCATGACGTACTCCTGATCAGTACCGTCCACGACGAGTCGTCAATGATGAACTCCGGGCTCGGATTGCCGTTGCGAATCAGCGAGCTCCTGATCCGACCGATTCCCCGGCCGAACTGGTTGACATATCCGAGTGACTTCATCGCTGCAGCCAACGACGGGTTCCGGTAGTCGTTCACACGGTCGAAGTTGTCCGCCCGTACCTGGCCATAAGGGCCGCCTGGATTCGTCACCTCGATCCTGTCGTCGAACCAGGCGATCCGCACAGGCGCGTTCGACGACTCGTAGTTCCGGTGCATGATGGCATTCATGCAAACCTCACGCAGCGCGTCGAACGGATAGTTCGGACGCTGCTCCTCACGGAATCCATCCACCGCGACCAGCCGGGTCCGAAGGTGACCTTTGAGGACGATCTCCAGACGTTCAGCAGTGGTAATGATGTTCGCCCCGATGTCCTGGTCGTCGAGAATCGCACCGCCGACGTCGCAGCCCTCGTACCGGATGAACTGGACGTGCGCTCCGGACAGCACCGTCGTCGGGTCAATTCCCAGCAGAAGCACTCCGAGTACGGTCGGCGTGCCGTCCAGGTCTGCCAGCCTGAGTGAGGCCAGTTGTTGTTCGATCGGACGGTGGTTCTCGTCCAGCACCGTTTGGTCCACGGCTTGGCGCAGATACTCGGATCGGAAGAGGTCGAGGTCCAGGTCCTGCAATCCGCCGGCTGGAAGCGATCGGACATCGAACGGGGTCTCGAACGATCGCCGCCGCTCGGACAGGACACGCTCGTCGTCGCGGTTGGCCCGCCGCGTGGACGGTCCCGGCCGAACGTAGACGACGTTGTCGAATCGGACCGGTGGCGTCCGCGAAGCATTGACCCGCACGCGGATGACATCATGCCCTTGATATTTCTCTGCCGTGACGACCATCGAGGGCCGGTCCAGAATCAAGCCCTGGTCGCGGTATTCGGTGATCTTGAGCAACGCAGAATCGGAAACGTCCACACCGCCAACCGGCTGACCTTTGTCATCAACCCCGATGATCAGGTCGCCACCACCCGCGTTCGCCAGGTCGTTGGCCAGCGCGCAGATGGCTTTACGGATGGCGTTACGGTCGGTCACCTCACGCTTGAACTCCAGGGTGGCGGATTCCCGGGTTCCCAGATTCAGCGCAAGGTCAGTGCTCATGAGGCGATTCTTCCCCATCCCCCGCACTCGCCGGTCATCCGCCGGCGTGGCGCGCCCATCGAAGTTCGCCCGGGGCTCAGAACCGGACAAGCACCCCGAGCGCCCGCCGCATCTCGCAACTGTTCCCGTATTCATGCCGCCAGTCGACCCGTGTGCCGTGCCAGTTGCCGGTGACCTCGGCGATGATCGGCGCGTAGATGAGGAAGCAGGCGTGGTGGGCGGGCTCGATCGCGAGCGGATCGCCACCGGCGGCCGCCAGCATGGCGCAAGCCGCGGCGGCCTTCGGATGGGTTCCGCCGGGCGGGTCGCACTCGAGCCGGACCGACGTCGCGGCGCCGCCGGCCGCCTTGTAATTCACCGTGAGCGTCGCGCCGGGCTTCAGCCGGCCGCCGCGGGTGTAACCGGGATCGGGCGTGGCGGCCGCTGCCGGGTTCGCAGTGAGGAGCACGGTCGCTGCTGCGACGAGACTCATCATCGTACGGATCATCGCCTCTTCCGATCTGAAGGAGCAAAACGGATAAATCCGAAGAATAGCCCTACCGGAAGTCGCGGGAAGCCGGGGTGACCGGTGGGGTCGCCGCCTCCAGTCGATCCGCCACCAGGTTGAGCACGCCCTCCGCCTTCTCCAGCCGCCCTCGCACGATCAACGCCGAGCTGGTCTTCGCCACCCGTCGGTATCGCTGCCACAGCCCCGGCGAGCAGGTCACATTCAGCATGCCGGTCTCGTCCTCGAGGTTCACGAACGTCACCCCGCCCGCGGTCGCCGGCCGCTGCCGGTGGGTGACGATCCCGCCGACCCGGATGCGGGTGCCCGCCTCGACCCGGCCGAGCTGCGAGATCCGCAGCGCGCCCACTCGGTCGAGCTCGCCCCGGATGAACTGCGCCGGGTGCGCCTCGGGCGAGAGCCCGGTCGCCCACACGTCCGCGACCAGCTTGTCCACCTCGCTCATCCCGGGCAGCATCGGCGCGTCGGCCCCGCTCACCGTGCCCGGCAACTTGTCCGGCTTGTCCTGCGCGGCCGCACCCGCCGCCCAGAGCGCCTCCCGGCGCGAGAGCCCGAACCCCGCGAAGGCGTCGGCCGTGGCGAGCGCCTCCAGGTGGGTGGTGGTGCATCCGGTACGCCGGGCCAGGTCGGTCATGCTGCGATACGGACCATGGGCGCGGCGCTCGTCCTCGATCGCCTGGGCGAGCTCCTCCCCCACCGTACGGATGCTAGAAAGCCCTTGCCGGACGGCCGGCCCGCCCAATCCCCACGCGTGCGGCGGCTCCCCGGGCAGGGCCACCGGCCTGGTCTCGGGTGTCCGCTCCAGGGTGGCCGCCGCGTCGCTGAGGTTGATGTCCGGGCGCCGCACCTCGACGCCGTGCCGCCGCGCGTCGTCGACCAGCGTCTGCGGCGAGTAGAAGCCCATCGGCTGCGCGTTGAGCAGCGCCGCGCAGAACGCCGCGGGGTGGTAGCGCTTGAGCCAGGCGCTGACATACACCAGGTACGCGAAGCTGATCGCGTGGCTCTCGGGGAAGCCGTAGTTCGCGAACGCGCACAGCTTGACGTACAGGTCGTCGGCCAGCTCGCCGGAGATGCCGTTGGCGGCCATGCCCTGGTAGAGCCGCTCGCGCATCTCCTCCATCCGGCGCACCGAGCGCTTCGAGCCCATGGCCCGGCGCAGCTTGTCGGCCTCCAGCGGGCTGAAGCCGGCCGAGTCCATGGCGAGCTGCATCAGCTGCTCCTGGAAGAGCGGCACGCCCAGCGTCTTCTCCAGCGCCCGGGCCATCGTCGGATGCGGCATCGTCCACTTCTCGATGCCGTTCTTGCGCCGGATGTAGGGGTGCACCGAGCCGCCCTGGATCGGCCCGGGCCGGATCAGCGCCACCTCGACCACCAGGTCATAGAAGACCTGCGGCTTGAGCCGGGGCAGGGTCGCCATCTGCGCGCGGCTCTCCACCTGGAACACCCCGACCGAGTCGGCCTGGCACAGCATCTCGTAGACCTCGGGGTCCGACGGCCGGATGTTCGAGAAGTCGAGCTTGCTGTCGATCATGTCGAACGCGTAGTGCAGCGCCGACAGCATGCCCAGGCCCAGCAGGTCGAACTTGACCAGGTTGATCGCGGCGCAGTCGTCCTTGTCCCACTGCAGCACGGTGCGGCCCGGCATCCGCCCCCACTCGACCGGGCACACCTCGCTCACCGGCCGGTCGCAGATCACCATCCCTCCGGAGTGGATGCCGAGGTGCCGCGGGAAGGTCTGCAACTCGTTGGCGAACGACACGACCTGTTCCGGGATGTCGTCGACGTCCACGGTCGCGACGTCACCCCAGCGGTCGATCTGCTTGCTCCACGCATCCTGCTGACCGGGTGAAAAACCAAAGGCTTTGGCGATATCGCGTACGGCGGAGCGCGGCCGGTACGAGATCACGTTGGCGACCTGCGCGGTGTGCCGGCGACCATGCTTCTCGTACACGTGCTGGATGACCTCCTCGCGGCGGTCGGACTCGATGTCGACGTCGATGTCGGGCGGGCCGTCCCGCTCGGGGGCCAGGAACCGCTCGAAGACCAGGTCGTACTCGAAGGCGTCCACATTGGTGATGCCGAGCGCGTAGCAGACGATGGAGTTCGCGGCCGAGCCCCGGCCCTGGCAGTAGATGTCGTTGTCCTTGCAGAACTTGACGATGTCGTAGACGACGAGGAAGTACCCCGGGAAGTCCAGCTCCTCGATCATCGCGAGCTCGTACTCGAGCTTGGCGTAGACCTCGGGCACCTCCTCGGGCAGGCCGTACCGCTGCAGGGCGCCACGCATCGCCAGCTCGCGCAGCCAGCCCATCTCGGTGTAGCCCGGCTCGGGGATCGGGAAGGCCGGCAGCTGCGGCGCCACCAGCTGCAGGTCGAAGGCGAGCGCGAGGCCCAGCTCGGCGGCGCGCTCGACGGCGCCGGGATAGGCGGCGAACCGGCGGGCCATCTCGGCGCCGCTGCGCAGGTGGGCGGTGCCGGCCGCGGGCAGCCAGCCGTCCAGCTCGTCGAGGCTGCGCCGGGCCCGCACGGCGGCGACCGCGGTGGCGAGCTTCCTCCGGGCCGGGATGGCGTAGTGGACGTTGTTGGTGGCGACCGTCTGCAGCTTTCTCCGTCGCGCCAGCTCGTACAGCACGTCGTTGCGATCGCCGTCATAGGGGTCGCCGTGGTCGGTCAGCTCGACCACGACGTGCTCCCGGCCGAAGAGCGCGACCAGCCGGTCGAGCTCCCGGTCGGCCTCCTCGATCCCGCCGGTGGCGAGCGCCCGCGGCACCGGTCCCTTGCGGCAGCCGGTCAGCACCATGACGCGGTCCCGCAGGTGTCCGGCGATCTTTTCCAGGCCGCCGTACTCGGGCTTGCCTTTCTCGCCGCCGGCCAGCTGACCCTCGCCGATCAGGCTGCCCAGCGCGGCGTACCCGGCCGCGTCCTTGGCCAGCACCAGCAGATGCCGCCCCTCGGGATCGGGCTCGCCGTTCTGCGGCTTGGTCAGCCCCAGCGACAGCTCGGCGCCGAAGATCGTGGGAAGGTCGAGATCGCGGGCCGCCTCGGAGAACCGGACCACGCCGTAGAAGCCGTCGTGGTCGGTGACGGCCAGGCCCGTGAGGCCCAGGCGGGCGGCCTCCTCGGCCAGCTCCTCCGGATGGCTCGCGCCGTCGAGGAAGCTGAAGTTGGTGTGACAGTGCAGCTCCGCGTACGGAATGGTCTTTTCCTGGTTTTTGACCAGCGGCGGCGCGTGATAGGGCTGGCGCTTCCGGCTCCAGACCGGCGAATCGCCGCCGTCGGCGTCGATGGCGAGCGGATCCACCGCGTACGGCTTCTGCCGGTCCTCGCCGATCTGGCGAATGCCCTCGCCCTGGGGCGGCTTGACCGGACGCCCGGTCAGCGCGGCCTCCAGCTCCGACCACGGCTTCTTAGGATTGTCGAAGCCCATCGCTACCGCCGCCGCTCAGTCATAGATGGCCTCCACCGCCCAGTGGCCGCCGGCCAGGGAGAGCAGGAGGGCACGGCCGTCCTCCAGGACCACCTGGAAGCGGGCCCGGCGGCGGCTCTCCTCGCCGGCCCACCAGCGCTCGTCGATCGGCCACGGTCCGGCCCAGCCGGTGATCGTGATCGGATCGCCGCGCTCGACGATCAGGGCGGCGGGATCGCCGGTCAGATCGAGGCGGGCGCTGACGCCGACCGGCGTGCCGGTGTCGTCGAGGACCACCGCCGCCGGGGGCTGCAGGGGTACCACGGCGGGCGCGGGCTTGGGCAGTCGGCCCGGCCACGGCGGCAGCGCCACCAGCGGGGGAACGCGGCGCCCCCCACCCTTGCGGCGCCCGGCCGGCACGCCCACCACCGTCACGCCGCCTGCCGGCCCGCCCGACGTCTTCGCTCCCCACCCGGCCGCTGTTTCCGCCCTCCGCCCGGCCGGCGTTTCATTCGGTGGCGCTTCATTCGGGGGCGGCTCATTCGGGGGCGGCTCATTCGGTGCGGGGCCGACCACTCGGAGCCTGGCCTTCACGGGCTCGGGCTGCTCCTCCGGCGCCGGCGGGCCGGCGGCGCGGGCCGCCCGGCGGGACTCCAGGTGGATCACCTCGGCTCCTTCCGTCGGCGTTCGCGATTCGGTCGGCGTTCGCGATTCAGTGTCCTCTGTGGGCTGCTCGTCCGGGGGTTCCTCTGCCGTCGGCAGAATCAGTTGCAGCGAGAGCGCCGGGGCCTCCGAGCGGGCCAGCAGGGGGGCGGTGCCGATCTCCGGGACCGGCTCGACGTGCGGGGCCGCCGGGCGAGCTGGCTCGCGCTCGTCGCCCCACGGGACCAGGCGGATCTGGTCGTCGGCCGAGCGGCCGCCCCCGAGGACCGGCGTGACCAGCGCCTCCGGGCCGAGCAGGCCCTGCACCCGGCTGAAGGCGCGGTGTGCCCGCTCGCGGTCGGCGCCGGCGTCGCCCCAGAGGCCCGGCTGAAGTCCGAGGTGGACGAGTACGCCGTCGGGGATGAGCCGCAGCCGCACCAGGCCCGCGGTGGGCCGGGTGGCCGTCCCGCGCCGGGCGCCGGTGAGCCAGCCGTCCAGCTGCCAGCGGACCCGCTCGGCGATCGCCGCCGCGGTCAGCGTGCCGTCGTGCCGCCACACCCGGTGCAGCTCCTGCCCGTCCGCGGTGACCGCCTCGATGCCCAGCCGGGTGCAGGCCAGGCCGTGCGCCGCGAGCCTCTCGTGGAGGCGCTCGGCCAGCACCTTGCCCGCGAACGCCGCCACGTCCACCCGCGCGAGCGGCTCGTCGTAGGTGTCGGCGACATCCAGGTCGGGCGGCGGCTGCCGCACCGCGAGCGGCCGATGATCGCGTCCCGAGGCGAGCCGATGCGCCAGCGCCCCGTCGAACCCGAACCGGCTCAGCACGTCCGCGGCCGGCAACCCCGCGAAATCGCCCAGCGTCTTGACTCCCAGCCGTTTGAGCAGGTCGGCCAGCTCGGGTCGCTCCAGCGCGTCGATCGGCATCCCCGCGAGGAAGGCCGCGGTCTCGCCCGGCGCCACTACCCGCCCGTCCCGCGCCGCCAGTCCCGCCGCGAACACTCCGTCGGCGATTCCCACCTGGCTCTCCACCGCGCAGGCCTCGGCGATCTGCTCCACGATCCGCTCGGCCGCCGCCTCTTCGCCTCCGAAGTACCGGGCGGGCCCGCGCGCCGCGAGCGCACAGGACCCCGGCCGGATCACCTCCACCCCCACCGCCGCCTCCTCGACGGCGGCGACGACGGGCTCGAACGCCCGGGCATCCCGCCCCGGGTCGTGCTCGACCACAACCAGCCGGGGACACCGGCTCTGCGCCTCCCGGCGGCGCAGACCTTGCCGTACGCCCTCCCGCCGCGCCGCCTCCGAGCAGGCAACCACCCTGTTCTCCCGCAGCACGACAACCGGCCCGCTCGCGTCCACTCCGTCCACGATCTCGGCCGCCACCACGGCCCAGTCCGGGCACCAGACAAGAAGCGTCCGCACCTCACCACCCACGTCACACCGCCGCCAGCCGGTGCTGATGACTTACCGTCCGCCGCGCACGCCAACTCATCAAGATCTCCGCCGATGCGGCGGGAGCGGGCGAGGTAGCACCGGCGGCGGGGGAAAGCGTGGGCGGGGCGGAGCCGGCGACGGGCGGGAGCGTGGGCGGGCGGACCGTGACGCCCGGCATCCACATGGTCAGCTCCTTGGGACGGGCGGCGGCGCCGCGGCCCCGGGCCAGGACGGTCACCTCGCGGCGGCGCAGGCGGCCGCGGCCGGCGCCCAGGCCTTCCCAGCGGCCCGCGGTCACCTGGAGGGTGACGTCGGCGCCGTCCCAGTGGCCGAACGGGACCAGCACGCAGCCGCGCTGACGGGCCCGCGCCACCAGGCGGCCGGCGATCGCCGGGGCGATGGCGCCGGGGACGGCGGCGACCACCACGTCGACGCCGTCGATCAGGGCGGCCACCACGGTGGCCCACTCGGGTCCGGGGTTGGGCACCAGCGCCAGCCGGCCCAGGGCGATGCCGCTCTCGGCGGCGGCCACGGCGCCCAGCGCGGGCACCCCGACGACCGCGCACCACGATCCGGTGCGCGAGGCCTCGGACAGCAACGCGAGCAGCAACGACGTCCCGCCACTGGCCGGCTGCGAACGCCCGGTGGCGACCGCGATGGTGCTGCCTCGCCGCAGCCCGCGCCCGGGCAGCAGCCCGCTCAGCTCGGGCGCCACCGGAAGCATCCGATGCACACCCGGCTCGGCGGTCTCCCCTGCCGTCCGAACCAGTTCCGCAAGGGCGGCCGCACCGCTGATCATGCGTCCCGCCATCGTTGCCTCGCTCCGTGTTGCCGTGCTTGCCAAAATCCCCCGAAACCGGACGAAACGAACCGGGGCGAACCGCGCGCCACCCGCCATGCCGTTCCCGGCGGCCCAACCCAGGGCGAATGGGTCGCCGGCAGACGGGGGTTCATCGCCGTCACGCCGGGAGAGGCCTCACCGGGAGGGGGCGCGGAGGCCGATATCAGGCTCAGGTCGACAAAGCGCCAGGTGGTGAATGGCGCCAGACGAAGGCCCGGGACTGCGTCGAAAGGTCAGGCGGCCAGCGGAGGTTGGTAGGCCACGCCCAGAGAGGACTCGACCACCGCCACGAACTGCTCGGCCGCCCGCAGGAGGTCGTCGGCCTCCCGGGAGGTCACGACGCGCGGGATGCCGGCCTCGGCCGCGGCTCGCTTGGTGGCGCCCAGGGCGAAATAGCTCGCCCAGTCGCCGAACTCGGGGGCCACCAGGACCAGCAGGGACCAGACGCTCGTCACCCGGCTGCGGCGGGTGGGCGCGGCCGGGCGGGCCCGCGCGGCCAGCACAGCGGCGGCGGCTCGCAGGGCGGCCAGGTGGGCCGCCGCGTAACGCAGGCCGTCGGGGCGGGTCAGTGCCGCCTCGGCGAGGCCCTGCCGGGCGATGGCCAGCAGTTGGGCGGGAGTGCGGTGCGGCAGCATGTGCGCCGGGACCGTGGGCGCCTCCGCCTGGACGGCCGCTGTCGGCGCGTGTGCCAAGCCGGGAGCCCGTAGGAGGGCCGGCGCCGTGTTGCTCGCCATAGGTCGTGTCTCCTCGCGTGTGTCGCATCCGACGTGCTGTGGTGCCGACCGGCCGTGATGCCGAACCGATCGCCGTGTCGAACCGATCGCTGCGGAGGAAGGCGCAGCGCCCGTGTGGGCGAGCCGGCCGGGCGTGAAGCTTCCCCACACCACACCCGGCCGGACCTTGCCGGCGGGTCCGTCGCCCACCACCCGGGGGTCGGGGGGCGGCGGGCGACGGTCCTGCCTTGTCTGAGAGCGCCGGACCCGCGAATGCCCGGAGCCTCTCGTGCGGCACTTCGCGGGTGCCGCACCCGGGAGCCACGCCGCGAAACATCGCTCCCGGAGTCAGGACGAACCCCGAAGCTCCGAAGGGAGGCTTCGAACATCCGTTCTAACTATCCGAGAGACTAGCACGCCTGTACGACAAAATCCGCTCGTGGGCGCGACCCGGCTACGACAAAACCTTTTCGAAGTTGAGCTCGTTGTACTCCGCGTCGCCATAGGGCGGGATCTCGCGGTATCCGCTGCTCCGATACAGCGCCGCGGCCTCGGGCAACGCCCGGCTGGTGCCGAGACGCAGCGTGCGATACCCCTGCGCGCCGGCCCGGCTCTCCAGCGCCGAGAGTAGCCGCCGCCCCAGCCCGAACCCCCGGCAGTCCGGATCGATCCAGACGTGGCGGATCTCGGCCACCCCCGGGGAGAGCACCTGCCAGATCCCGCACCCGACCGCCGCCGACGGCTCCTCCGCGGCCACCAGGAACTCGCCGCCCGTGGTGGCCAGCTCGCCCGGCCGCAGCAGCGCGCTCGACGAATATCCCGACACGAAGCGGGCGTCGAGCTCGGCCGCATACCGCGCGAGGCACCACCGGGCCAGCGCGGATGAATCCGCGATCTCGGAGATCGACACGGAGGCCAGCCGCAGCAGCCCCCGCACCTGCTCCTGAGCGGCGACCAGCCGATCCCGCTGAGCCGGCGTGAGCTGCCCGAGCAGGGAACCCACGCTCTCCCGGGCCCGGGCATCCAGCTCCGCCCGCGCCGCCATCCCGGCCGGCGTCAGCGAGGCGACCCGCACCCGCCCGTCGCCGGGATGCGGCCGCACCTCGACCAGCCCCTGCCCCTCGAGCGATCGCAGCAGCCGGCTCAGGAAGCCCGAGTCGAGCCCGAGCGACGACCGCAGGGCGCGCAGATCGGCGCCCTCCCCGATCTCGAACAGCAGCCGCGACTCGCTCCACGGCCGGTCCAGCCCGAGGTAGTGGTCACCCAGCACGCCGAGACGGCGCGTGTAGTAGCGGTTGAAGTCGCGTACGAGCTCGATCTGGTCCACGCCTCATAATCTCTGACTCAGGTCAGATATTTCTAGTGACAGGATGACGGCAACTCGAAAATGAAGGGATCCGGAGATGGATCGGACCGTCGTGATCACGGGCGCGAGCTCCGGCGTCGGCCTCGCCGCCGCCGAGCAGCTGGCCGCCGAGGGCGACGAAGTCGTGGTGGTCGGTCGCAACCCCGAGCGCCTCGCCGCCGCCGTGCGGCGGGTGGAAAACGCCGCGAAGGGCCCCAAGCCCGGCCAGTTCCGCGCCGACTTCGAGTCCTTCGACGACGTACGCCGGCTGGCCGATCACCTGCTCACCACGTACCCGAAGATCGACGTCCTGGCGAACAACGCCGGCGGCATCGTCGGCGGCTATCGCCGGACCCCGGACGGCTACGAGGCCACCATCCAGGGCAACCACCTCGCCCCCTTCCTGCTGACCCACCTGCTGCGGGAGCGGCTCGCCGGCAAGCGCGTGGTGAACACCGCCTCGGAGGCGCACCGCGAGGGCGCGCCCGACCCGGAGGACTTCGTCGGCGATCCCGGCAAGTACCGGGCCTACCGCACCTACGGCGCGTCCAAGTCGGCCAACATCCTGTTCGCCGCGGAGGCGCACCGCCGCTGGCCCGAGATCCTCAGCGTCTCGTTCCACCCCGGGGTCGTGCGCACCAACTTCGGCACCGGCCGGGCGATGCGGCTGTTCTACAAGTACGCCCCGGGCCTGGTCCCGCCGGAGAAGGCGGGCGCCCTGCTGGGCTGGCTGGCCACCGCCCCGGCCGAGGAACTGGTCGGCGGCGCGTACTACGTCGGCCACCGGACGAAGGAGCCCCGGCCGCACGCCGCCGACGCGGCACTGGCGAGCCGGCTCTGGGACGCGAGCGCCAAAGCTGTCGGACTGCAGGAGTAGAAAGGCAGCATGAGATACCGGACCCTCGGCGCCAGCGGCTTGCGCGTGTCCGAGCTGATCCTCGGGGCCATGACCTTCGGCGAGCAGGGCGGCGTGGGCGCGCCGATCGAGGAGTGCCGCAAGATCGTCGATGCGTATGCGGAGGCCGGCGGCAACACGATCGACACCGCGATCAACTATCGCGGCGGGCAGAGCGAGGAGATCCTCGGCGAGCTGCTCCAGGGCCGCCGCGAGTCGTTCGTGCTGTCCACCAAGTACACGGCCAGCCGCGACCCCGGCGACGCGAACGCCGGCGGCAACGCCCGCAAGAACCTGCGGCACTCGCTGGAGACCAGCCTGCGCCGGCTGCGCACCGACTATCTCGACCTCTACTGGGTGCATGTCTGGGACAAATCCACCCCGATCGACGAGACGATGCGGGCGCTCGACGAGGCCGTACGATCGGGAAAGTCCTTTATATCGGCATCTCGGACGCGCCGGCCTGGGTGGTCGCGCGCGGCCAGACGCTCGCGGAGTGGCACGGGTGGAACCCGCTGACCGCTCTCCAGGTTCCCTACAACGTGCTCGACCGCGACATCGAGCGCGAGCTGCTCCCGATGGCCGAGTCCCTCGGCCTCGGCGTGACCGCGTGGAGCCCGCTCGCCGGTGGCATCCTGTCCGGAAAATACAGTAGAAATCCGACCGGGCGGACACGCCTCGACCCGGCCAAGATCGACGACCGCCAGCAGCGGGCCGCCGACGAGGTGCAGGCGGTGGCCGACGAGATCGGCGCCACCCCCTCCCAGGTGGCCATCGCCTGGACCGTCGCCAGATCGAAGGCGATCGTCCCGATCATCGGCGCCCGGTCCCTCGATCAGCTCACCGACAACCTCGGCGCCAAGGACGTCACCCTGACGACCGAGCAGGTGGACCGGCTGACCGGCGCGACCGGCTTCGAGCGCGGCTTCCCGCACGACTTCATCGACGGGATAGCCCCGTGGGTGTTCGGCAAAGCCCTGATCACAGAATGACCTGATCACAGAATGAGTGGTATGGAACAGCATCCCAACGTGGTCGCCGTCCGCGAGGCCCTGGAAGCGGCCGGCGCGCGCACCTCCGAGGTCGTCGTGCTCGACGACGCCGTGCACACCGCGGTGGCCGCGGCCGAGGCGCTGGGCGTCGAGGTCGGCCAGATCGCCAACTCGCTGATCTTCGACGCCGAGGGCGAGCCGCTGCTCGTGCTGACCTCCGGCGCGCATCGGGTCGACACGACCAAGGTCGCGGCCGGGCTGGGCATCGCCAAGTTGCGCCGGGCCTCCCCCGAGTTCGTGCGCGAGCACACCGGCCAGGCGATCGGCGGGGTCGCGCCGCTGGGCCACCCCAAGCCGGTGCGCACGCTGGTCGACGTCGACCTGGCGAAACACGACGTGATCTGGGCGGCGGGCGGGGTGCCGCGCGCGGTCTTCCCGATCACCTACGCCGAGCTCGTCCGGGTCACCGACGGCACGCCCGCCGAGGTGGCCTGAGGCCGCATGCCGGTCACGCTGCACGTCTGGCGGGTGCCCCGCCACCGCATCCCCGCGGCCATGCTGCAACTCGCCCTGGCGCGGCGGCATCGCGGCCGCTTTGTCAAATTTCTGGGTACGAGCAACGGCTTCCAGCCCCAAGATGCCGACTTGACGCGATACGCGGCGGTGACCGTCGCCGACGAGCCGGTCGAGTACCCCGCCTGGGATCGCCTCGCGGACGAACGAGCCGTCGTCGATCTCGAGCCGCTCAGCAGCCGGGGAAGCTGGTCGGGCCGCCGGCCGTTCGGGGCGCCGGCCAAGCGGGCGGACGGCACGACGCTGGTCCTCACCCGCGCCCGCCTGCGCCCCACCAGGGCACTGACCTTCTGGCGAGCGATACCGCCGGTGGTCCGCGAGCTCGGCACGGCGCCGGGGCTGCTGGCCAGCTTCGGCATCGGCGAGGCGCCGATCGGCTGGCAGGGCACGGTGAGCGTGTGGCGTGATGCGGCGGACCTGACGCGGTTCGCGTACCGTCAGCCGGAGCACCGTGCGGTGATCGCACGCACCCCCACCGATCGGTGGTACGCCGAGGAGTTGTTCGCCCGGTTCGCCGTCCGCGGGATCACGGGCGACCGGTCGGTGCTGGGGTGGCTGGAGGAGGGGCAGACTTAGGTATGAGGCTCGTTGCGTGGCAGCCGGACGACCTGCTGCGGCGGCTGGACGACGTGGTCGCCGTCTACGGCGAGGCGATGGGCTACCGCCAGGAGCTGCTGCAGACCCGCCGGGGCTACATCGGCGCCCACGTCCGGCGGCCCGGCTTCCGCGCGGTCGCCACCCTCACCACCGACGGACGGCTCGCCGGCTTCGGGTACGGCTACACCTCCGGCCCCGGCCAGTGGTGGCACGACCAGGTACGCTCGACGCTCGACGAGCCCGCCCGGCAGCACTGGCTCGGCGACTGCTTCGAGGTGGTCGAGCTGCACGTCCGGCCGGCCGCCCAGGGCCACGGCATCGGGGCGCGCCAGCTGCGGGCGCTGCTGGCGATGGCCGACGGCAAGACGGTGCTGCTGTCGACCCCGGAGGCCGACGAGCAGAAGTCGCGGGCGTGGCGGCTCTACCGCCGCTTCGACTTCGTCGACGTGCTGCGCGACTTCTACTTCCCGGGCGACGAGCGGGCGTTCGCGATCCTCGGCCGCGAGCTGCCGGTGGCCGACCGCCCCGCCGAGGACGCACCGGGCATCGTCGGCATTTGAGAAAGCATCCGTTCTGGGCGCTGCTCGCCGCCCTGATCCTGACCCAGATCTGCTATCCCCTCGCGGGCGGCGGCACTCGGGCGGCATTGACCGTTTCGACCGTCCTGATCGGATACGTCTTCTCGGTCACCCACGCCGCGGCAACCCGCGGTCCCCGCGCCGCGCTCGCCCTCGTCGGCACGGCCACCCTGGGCGGATTCGCGGTGGAGGCGATCGGCGTGGCCACCGGCTTCCCGTTCGGCACCTACGACTATTCCGGCGAACTCGGCCCCAAACTCCTCGACGTCCCGCTGATCATCCCGCTGGCCTGGACCTGGATGGCCTGGCCGGCCTGGCTGGCCGCGATCCGCCTGGCACGATCCGCGCCGATGCGGGTGGCCATCGCCGCGTTCGGCCTCGCCACGTGGGACGTCTTCCTCGATCCACAGATGGTCGCCGAGGGCTATTGGCGCTGGCAGGACCCCACTCCCGCGCTCCCCGGCGTCGACGGCGTTCCGCTCGGCAACTACCTGGGCTGGCTGGGCTTCGCGCTGCTGCTGATGTCCAGTCTTTCTGCCGTTGGCGGAAGACATATCAAAACCCCAGGTCACGCGGATGCGCCGATCATCGCGCTCTGGTTCTGGACGTACGCTTCCTCCGTGCTTGCCCACGCGGTGTTCCTGAGCCTCCCCGCCTCCGCGGTCTGGGGGGCCGTCCTGATGGGCATCGTCGTGCTTCCGCTCGCCGTCCAGCAGGTGAAACGCCGATGATCTGGCTCATCCTGCTGCCCTTGGCGGCGCTCACCGCGCTCACCGTGCACACCGCGATCAACGCCGCTCTGCTCCGGCGCCTCGGCCCCGGGGAGCCCGCCGAGGTCACCGAACGGGTCGCCGTCCTGCTGCCCCTGCGCAACGAGGCCGATCGCGTCACCCCCTGTCTCGAGGCGCTGCTGGCCCAGCGAAAAGTTCGCCACCTGACCATCCACGTCCTCGACGACGGCTCCACCGACGGCACGGCCGAGCTGGTCCGATCCCTCGCCGGCGACAAGGTCGAGCTGATCGCCGGCGCCCCGCTTCCCGAGGGCTGGCTGGGCAAACCGCACGCCTGTCACCAGCTGGCCGAGGCGGCGGCGGAGGCCGACATTCTGTCCTTCGTGGACGCCGACGTGATCCTCGGGCCGCATGCGCTCGCCCGGGCCGCGACCATGCTGCGCGAGACCGGAACGACCTTGCTTTCGCCGTACCCCAAAATCACCGGAACCGGCCGCCTGCTGCAACCGATGCTCCAATGGTCTTGGCTCACCTTCCTGCCCCTGCGCCTGATGGAGCGCTCCGCGCGCCCGTCGCTGGCCGCGGCCGGCGGCCAATGGCTGGTCGCCGACCGGGCCGGCTATGCGAGATCGGGCGGCCATGCCGCGGTGCGCACCGAGATCCTCGAGGACATCGCGCTCGCCCGGCAGATCAAGCGCACCGGCGGCCGCATCGCCCTCGCCGACGCGTCGCGGCACGCGACCTGCCACATGTACTCGTCGTGGCGCGGCCTCACGGCCGGATACACCAAGTCGCTCTGGGCATCTTTCGGCTCCGGTCCGGCGGCGGCTCTCGTCGTGGTCCTTCTTCTTTTTCTGTACGTGTTGCCGGCCGCGGCCGCGCCGATTCTGGCCGTCACCGGGTTCTCGCGTGCGTCGTTGGTCGCGCTCTGCGCGTATGTCCTGGCCGTGACCGGCCGCGCCATCACCGCGTACGCGACCGGCGGACGCGCCTGGCCCGACGCCCTGGCCCACCCGGTTTCGGTGATCCTGTTCGGCTGGCTGACCGCTCGCAGCTTCGCCCTGCGCCGTCGCGGCGCCCTCACCTGGCGGGGCCGGTCGCTGTGAGCCGCATCGTGGTGATCGGCGCGGGCGTCGGCGGCCTGGCCGCCGCGATCGGCCTGGCCGAGGCCGGCCACGACGTCGAGGTCCACGAGCGCGCCGGCGCCCCCGGCGGCAAGCTGGGCAGCTACCAGCGGGACGGCTTCCGCTTCGACACCGGCCCGAGCCTGCTGACGCTCCCCCAGGTCTTCGCCGACCTCGGCCTCGGCCTGCCGCTGCGGCCGCTCGATCCGGTGGTCCGCCACTTCTTCCCCGACGGCACGGTCCTCGACTCCTCGTCCACGCACGAGACCTTCCTCGATCGCATCGCCACCGGGCTCGGTCCCGAGGCCGCCGACGACTGGCATCGCTTCTGGCGCCGGGCCGAGCGCATCTGGCGGGCCTCCTGGCGTTCCGTCCTGCGCCACCCGGTCACCCCAGCCACCCTGGCCGCGCTCTCCTGGCGCCTGCCCGACCTGGCCGCGATCGCCCCCGGCCGCACCCTGCGCGACCTGGGGTGGCGTTACCTCCGCGACCCCCGCCTGCGCATGCTGCTCGACCGTTACGCCACCTACACCGGCGCCGACCCCCGGCGCGCGCCCGCCGCCCTGGCCGCGATCCCCTACGCCGAGCTGGCCTTCGGCGGCTGGTATCTGCCGGGCGGCCTGACCACCCTGGCCGACGCGATGGTCGCCCGCTGCGCGGCCCTCGGCGTCCGCCTGATCCTCAACTCGGAGGTGACCGCCGTCGAGCCCTTTGGCGTCCGCGCCGCCGACACCAACGGTCCCGCCGGCGTCCGCACCGCCGAGACCTTCGTGCCCGCCGACGTCATCGTGTCCGATGTGGATGCGCTGACCCTCTATCGCGATCTGCTGCCGACCCCGGGCCGCCTGCCGTCGCTGACCGATCGCAGCCTCGCCGGTTTCGTGCTGCTCCTGGCCGTCCGCGGCGAAACCCCGAAGCTCGCCCACCACAACGTCTTCTTCCCGAGCTACTACGACGCCGAGTTCGACGCGATCTTCGGCTCCCCGGCCCGCCGCGCCCGCCCCGCCGACGACCCCACCGTCTTCGTCACCCGGGCCGACGACCCCGCGGTGCACCCGCCCGGCACCGAGGCCTGGTTCGTCCTGGTCAACGCCCCGCGCCACGGCACGTCCTGGTCGGCGACCGACTGGCGGCGTCCCGGCCTCGCCGACGCCTACGCCGACCACGTCCTCGAGCTGCTGGCCCGCCGTGGCCTCGACGTCCGCGACCGCCTGCTCTTCCGCGAGACCCGCACCCCCGCCGACCTGGCCGTCGCGACCGGCGCCCCGGGCGGCGCCATCTACGGCACCACCGGCGGCCTGCTGCGCCCGGCCAACCGCGGGCCGCTCGGCAACCTCTTCCTGGTCGGCGGGTCCGTCCATCCCGGCGGCGGGCTCCCGATGGTCACGCTTTCCGCCCGGATAGCGGTGGACCAGATCGGCCCGGCCTGATCGATACTTGTGGCTCCGACGGCAGGGGGTGGCAGTGGACGCGGCGAGCAGCGTCGTCAGATTCGTGCAGGGCGACGACCTGCACACCAACCGGCCCGATCCCGGCTATCGAATCGTCCCGCTCGACCTGCCCGCCGCAGCGGCCCCGCAGAGCTTCCGCGGCCGGCCGAGCCGGTTGCTCGCCGACGCGCACCGGTTCATCGCCTTCCACGGCCGCGCCGAGGAGCTCGATCGTCTTCGCGCCTGGCGGGACGGGCGCGAGCAGTTCGGCGTGATGCTCGTGCACGGCGCCGGCGGCCAGGGCAAAACGCGGCTGGCCCGCGAGCTCGCCGGCCGGTCCGCGGCCTCGGGCTGGACGCTGCTCACCCCCCGCTCCGGCCCGGCCCTCGGCCCGGCCCGCCTCCCCGCCGACGGCCGCAACCGGCTGGTGGTCGTGGACCACGCCGAGCGCATGCCGGCCCCGCTGATCAGGTCGGTGCTCGCGGACGCCCGCCTGCACGACCGCCGCACCCGGATCCTGCTGCTGGCCCGCCCGGCCGGCGGCTGGTGGCAGCGGATCGGCCGGCACGTGCGCGACCGGTTCGCCGTCGAGCCGGCCACGCTGGCCCTCAATCCCCTGCCGGCCGGCTCGGGCCAGCGCGAGCGGCTCTTCGAGGCGGCCCGGGACGGCTTCGCGAAAGCCCTGGAGATCCCCGAGGCGCTGACCGTCGCGCCGCCCGGGGACTGGTCGCCCGCCGCCACCGCGCTGGAGATCCAGATGCGGGCGCTGGCCGAGGTGTACGGCGCCGAGCGCCGCGATCACGTGCCCGCCGAACCCGGCGCGATCTCGGCCTACCTGCTCGGGCGCGAGCTCGAGCACTGGGCCGGGCCGCCGACGGCTGGGGCGCAGACGGCTGAGGAGCAGACGGCTGGGCCGCAAACGGCTGGGGAGACGGCCGGGCCGCAGACGGCCGGGCGGCACAGCAACGCCCGCACGGTCTATCTCGCCTGTCTGGCCGGCCCGCTGTCGCACGGCGAGGCGACGGCGCTGGTCGCCGCGACCGGCCTCGCCGCGACCGCCGCCGAGGCCGGCAGCCTGCTCGACGCGCACCGGGCAAGCTACCCCGCCGGCGAGGCCGGCTTCCTCGCGCCGATCCAGCCCGATCGCCTGGCGGAGGACTACATCGCGTTGTGGGCGACCGGCCTGCACGGTTTCGACGCCGACCGGTGGACCGCGAACAAGCTGCCCGTCGTGCTCTCCGCGCTGGCGCCGCACCGGGTGTCCTCGTTTCTCGCCACCGCGGTCGCCGTGGCGCAGCGGTGGGCCGCGTTCGGCCACGATCACCTCGGCGTGCTGCTGCGAAGCCATCCCGAGGCAGTGCTCGCGGCGGGCGGGCCGCTGCTCGACGCCCTGGCCCGGCTGACCGGCCTGGACGCGGCCACGCTGACGGCGCTGGAGGCGGTGATGCCGCTCGAGGGGCCACCGGACGTGATGGCACCGCTGGCGACCCTGACCCTGCGCCTGTACCGCCGGCTCCGCGAGACGGGCGCGCCGGAGACGGCGTACGCGCCGCTCGGATATCGCCTGGCGCGCCGCCTCGTCGAGGCCGGGGCCGCCCGCCGCGCGCTCGAGCCGATCGACACGGCGATCGGCTTCTGGCAGCTCCGGCCCCGATATCCGGCGTTCTCCCTGGCCCGGGCGTACGGCTGCCGGGCCGAGGCCCTGGCCGGCCTGGACCGGCACGCCGAGGCCGTCGCGGACGCGCGGACCTCGCTGCGGCACTGGGAGGCGGCGGGCAGCGCCAGCGGCCTCGCCGCCCAGCTCGAGTCGCTCGCCGGCCTGCTCGGCCAGGCCGGCGACCCGGGCGCGGCCGCCGCCCACCAGGCCGAGGCGACCGCCCTCTGGGAGGCGCTCGCCGAGCAGGACGCCGACGTGCAGGTACGCCTCGCCCGATCGCTGTCGGCCGAGGCGCGCTACCGCCGGGCGACCGGCGAGCACGAGGCGTCGGCCACCGCCGCCCGCAAGGCCGCCGTCGCCTGGCAGCGCATCGACCGGGCCATCCCGGACGGCCGTCATCGGCCGGATCTCCTCGACGCCTGGAGCGCGCTGACGGCGGCCCGCGCCGCGCCCGCGCCGCTGCGTCTCAAGGCTGCCGGGGGCGCGGCCCTCGGTCTCGGCCGGCTGGCGGCGCGGGACATCACGGTGCTGCCCCGAGCCGCCCAGGCGATGGCGATCTGGGCGATCCTGCTCACCCGGGCCGGCCGGCGCGACGAGGCGATGGACCGCGCGGAGGAGGCCTGCCGGATGTCGGTCTGGCTGGTCGAGCGGTACGAGGAGCGCTATGTGTCGCTGCACGCCGCCGTCCGGCTCGCCCGGGCGCGCGCGGACGGGAGCCGGTCCGTGGTGGACGGCGCCGAGCGCTTCTACCGGGTCACCCGGGCGAAACACGGGACGACGGCCGAGGACGAGCTGGTCACGGCCCTGCTGCGCGAGGAGCCGACGGGCTGATCGGCCCGGGCGGCTCGGATGCGGCGGTTCAGGCGGGCGCGGCCGTTCAGGCGGGCGCGGCCGTTCAGGCGGGCGCGGCGTGCGCGGCGAGGAAGGCCTTGGCCATGGCCGAGGACAGGTCGGCCGGGTTCTTCGCGGCGATCGCCTTGCCGTCGGTGGCCTTGGCGATGTCGTTGAGCGTCGCCATGTCGGCGTCCGGGCCGAAGCCGACGCCGATCACCGGGACCGGGCTCGTCCCGCCCTGGACCTTGCCGAGCTTGGCCAGGAACGTCTTCTTCGGCATCGCATACGACGACTCGGCGTCGGCGCCGTCGCTCAGGACGATCAGCAGCGTGATCGTGTTGGGCTTGACCTTGGGCCGCATGACGGCCTGGGCGTCCAGGATGGTCTGGAACAGCGGGGTGCCGGCGTTGTTGGGCGCCTTGTAGCCGCCCATGGCCCCGGCCAGCGCCTGCCGGCGGGTGGCCGTGCCGACCTTGTCGTTGATCGGGCCGAACGGCACGACCTCGGTGTGCGGCGGGCTCTTCGGATTCGGGGTGTTGAAGAACCACATCCCCACGCTGGTCTCGTCGCCGAGGACCTGGGTCGCGGCCAGGCCGGACTCGCGCAGCAGCGCCGCCTTGGTCGTGGGCCGGCCGGACTTGTCGGTGGCCGGCTTGTTCATCGAGCCCGAGGCGTCGATCAGCAGCAGCACCTGGAACGCCAGGGTGCGGTACTGCGCCCACTGCACGGCCGGCGCCAGCAGCTTGTCGGAGCGCTCGGGCACCGCGACGGTGTGCTGCATCGCGTACGTCCGGAAACCCGCCTCGGTCAGCTGCGGCTTGCCGATCGCCGCCCGCAGCTTCGCGGCGAGGTCGGCGTGTTTGGTCGAGGTGGAGACCGCGTACGGGTAGTCGGCCTCGATCAGCCCGTCGGCGGGGAACGAGCCGCTCAGCGGGATCCCGTTGCCGGCGCGCTGATAGGTGGTCAGTTGCTGCTCGGTGATCGGGAAGACGCCGATCTCCTGGGCGGCCGCGTTCGCGTCCGTCTGCGCGGCCACCTTGCGCAGCAGCTCGGCCGGGTCGGCGGAGGCGTCCTTGAGCCGGCTGCGCAGGGTGAGCGCGCGCAGCTGGGCGATGCCGGCGTCGGGCGTGCTGCTCGCCATGGCGGTCTGGATGGCGTAGACGGCCAGCATGCCGACGCTCGAGTGCAGCGGGTCGGGCATGGTCACCGCGGGGATCTGGTGTCCGGCGACGCCGGCCAGCAGCTGCATCCAGGAGGTCCGGTCGCCGTGCGCGTAGCGACCGGCGATGGTGGTGGGCCCGGCCAGGACGATCGGGCTACGGGCGATCGGGTCACCGTCCACGCGGTACGCCTCGACGCCGCCCACCAGAGAGATCCGCAGCCACGCGCTGGAGGAGGGAATCCAGACGTCGGGCTGGTCGGGGGCGGTGGCCGTGACGGCCGGTTCCTGGGCGGTGACACCGATCGCCCCACAGTCCGCACCGTTGTTCACGGTGCGCGCCGCGTCCCGGACCACGGGGGCGATCTCCGGGGCGGCGACGACGTGCAGGAGCGTGTCGGGGCACGGTCCCGCGGGGCGGGCGAGCTGTTCGCCGGGCTTCTGCGAGTACAGCCACCAGGCCGTGCCGCCGGCCACGACGACGAGCACGACCACGATCATCGCGGCCAGGAGAAATCGGACGGCCGGGCTGGCGGGCTGTTCGGGGTCCGGCTCAAGGTCCGACACTGCCCACCGATCCTTCCCGTCCGATTACTCCTGGTCGATTTCGAACGAGGCCGAATAGTAGCCAGGCGCGCGCCGAAAGCAATAGGGAATCTGACGAAATTCCGGCGGATAAAAATATCGGCCGCCAATACGGAGAGTGAGCCCGAAAAACGGGCTGCGAGCAGGTAAAACGCCGTGAACTGCAGCCTCTTCGGTCAAGATCGAAATGTCGCGACCGCGTGCCGTGATGTCAGTCGAAAAAAGTCATTTCTAGAGCGGTCGCACGCCGTACGGCAGATCCCCCGCCGCGACGTGCCCGAGCAACGTCGTACGCAAGGCCTCCGCGGCATGGGGAAGCACGGACCGCTTGCGATGCGCCAGGGCGATGGTCCGTCTCATCCCGGGCGGCGCCAGCGGCGTCGCCCGCAGCATCGGCCGGTTGGCCAGCACCATGCTCGGCACCAGCGCCGCCCCCAGCCCGGCCTCCACGAAGGCGAGCACCGCGTCCATCTCGCCGCCCTCGACGGCGAACTTCGGGGTGAAGCCGGCCTGACGGCAGGCCTCGAGGGTGACGCCGCGGATGTCGTAACCGGCCCGGAACATGACCAGCGGGATGTGCTCGAGCTCGGAAAGGGCGATCTGGTCGGACGGCGTGGGCGGCGGCCGGTCGAAGGCCGAGGCCACCACGAGGCTCTCGCGCAGGACCGGCACGCTGGCGAGCGCGGGGTCGACGCCCTGGTCGGGCTGGACGATCAGGGCCAGGTCGAGGGTGTGCGCCAGCAGGTTCTCGATGAGATCCTGGGAGCTGCCCTCGTCGACGTACAGCTGGATGTCGGGATGTTCGGCGCGGAAGGTGCGCAGCACCTCGGGGACCAGGGACGAGCAGAGGCTGGGGGTGGCGCCGAGCCGCACGTCGCCCCGGCGCAGGCCGACGATGTCCTGGACGGCCTCGCGGGCGGCGTCGGCGTCGGCGACCATGCGCTGGGCCATCGGCAGCAGCGTCTCGCCCGCGACGGTGAGTGTCACGGCGCCCCGGATGCGTTCGAGGAGCGGCGCGCCGAGGCTCTGCTCGAGGGTGTGAATTTGTTTACTGAGCGTCGGCTGCGAGACGCCCAGATTGTCCGCTGCTTGGGTGAAATGTCGAGTTTCCACCACGGCCAGAAAGTAGCGAAGCTGTTGCAGCTGCATGTCCATAGCCTATCGCTATGGATACCTACCCGATCATGCATTAGACGAATCGCATAGGGCCTAAATACCGTTCTTCTCGTGGCGGTAGACACGAGAGTCCCCAAGGCGGCGCCGGCACCGGCGAAGAAGCGGGCGTCGTCGGTGGCGCTGAAGATCTTCATGGCGGTGACCGGCATCCTGCTGGTCCTGTTCCTGTACCTGCACATGATCGGCAACCTGAAGATCTTCTTCGGCGCGACGACCTTCGACCACTACGCGCACTGGCTGCGCACGATCGGCACACCGTTGCTGCCGAACGAGTGGTACCTCTGGATCCAGCGCGCCGGCCTCACGATCGCCGTCGTCGGGCACATCTGGGCCGCGACGGTCCTGGCCCGCCGGGCCCGCAAGGCCCGCCCGGTCAAGTACGCCCACCGGCCGAAGGTGCAGGGCAGCTATGCCGCGCGCACGATGCGCTGGGGCGGCGTGATCATCCTGCTCTTCGTGATCTACCACATCCTGGACCTCACGACGCTCACCGTGAACCCGAACGCCGAGGCCGGGAAGCCGTACGCGAACGTGGTCGCCGACTTCGCGCCGGGCCGCTGGTACGTGACGCTCTTCTACACGCTGGCGATCGTGGCCGTCGGGTTCCACCTGCGGCACGGCCTGTTCAGCGCGGTCCGCACGCTCGGCCAGCAGACTCCGCGCGGCGAGGTGATCGCCCGTACGACCGCTCTGGTCCTGTCTTTGATCTTGGTTGTCGGTTACCTGTCGGTGCCGTTCGCGGTCCTGACCGGATTGGTGGATTGATCCCATGACATCGCACGAGTACTGGCACGACGGCGACCCGATCGCCGACACCGCCGCCCCGGACGGCCCGATCGAGACCCGCTGGGAACGCCGCAAGTTCTCCGTCAAGCTGGTCAACCCGGCCAACCGCCGCAAGCTGACGGTGATCGTGGTCGGCACCGGCCTGGCCGGCGGCTCGGCCGCGGCCACGCTGGCCGAGGCCGGGTACCACGTCAAGTCGTACTGCTATCAGGACAGCCCGCGGCGGGCGCACTCGATCGCCGCGCAGGGCGGCATCAACGCCGCCAAGAACTACCGCAACGACGGCGACTCGATCTACCGGCTGTTCTACGAGACCGTGAAGGGCGGCGACTTCCGCGCCCGCGAGTCGAACGTCTACCGGCTCGCCACGGTGTCGGTGAACATCATCGACCAGGCGGTGGCGCAGGGCGTCCCGTTCGCCCGCGAGTACGGCGGCCTGCTCGACAACCGCTCGTTCGGCGGCACCCAGGTGTCGCGCACCTTCTACGCCCGCGGCCAGACGGGTCAGCAGCTGCTGCTGGGCGCCTACCAGGCGATGGAGCGGCAGATCGGCCTCGGCAACATCGAGATGAACGCCCGGCACGAGATGCTGGAGCTGATCGTGGTCGACGGCAGGGCCCGCGGCATCGTCGTGCGGGACATGGTCACCGGCGAGATCACCACCGAGATGGCCGACGCGGTCGTGCTCGCCTCCGGCGGTTACGGCAACGTCTTCTTCCTCTCCACCAACGCCAAGGGCTGCAACGTCACCGCGTCGTGGCGGGCGCACCGCAAGGGCGCGCTGTTCGGCAACCCCTGCTACACGCAGATCCACCCGACCTGCATCCCGGAGTCCGGCACGCACCAGTCGAAGCTCACCCTGATGAGCGAGTCGCTGCGCAACGACGGCCGGGTCTGGGTCCCGCTGGCCCGGGACGACAAGCGCGCTCCCGGCGACATCCCCGAGGACGAGCGGGACTACTACCTCGAGCGGATCTACCCCTCGTTCGGCAACCTCGTGCCCCGGGACATCGCCTCCCGGGCCGCCAAGAACGTCTGCGACGAGGGTCGCGGCGTCGGCCCCGGCGGCCTCGGCGTGTACCTGGACTTCGCGGACGCGATCAGCCGGCTGGGCCGCAAGGCGGTCGAGGCCAAGTACGGCAACCTCTTCGAGATGTACCAGCGGATCACCGGCGAGGACCCGTACGAGGTGCCGATGCGGATCTATCCCGCGGTGCACTACACGATGGGCGGGCTCTGGGTCGACTACGACCTGCAGTCGACGATCCCGGGCCTGTTCGTGGTGGGCGAGGCCAACTTCTCCGACCACGGCGCCAACCGGCTCGGCGCGTCCGCGCTGATGCAGGGCCTGGGCGACGGCTACTTCGTGCTGCCGACGACGCTGGGCAACTACCTGGCGTCCGGCCCCTTCGAGAAGATCGCTGCCGACCACGAAGCCGTCGTCTCCGCGAAAGCCGCTGTCGAGGACCGCATCGCGAAGCTGCTGTCGGTCGACGGGGACCGCACCGTCGACTCGTTCCACCGCGAGCTCGGCCACATCATGTGGGAGTACTGCGGGATGGAGCGCACCGAGGAGGGCCTGACCAAGGCGATCGGCCTGATCCGGTCGCTGCGCGAGGAGTTCTGGCAGCGGGTCAAGGTGCCCGGCACCGGCGAGCAGCTCAACCAGAACCTGGAGAAGGCCGGCCGGGTCGCCGACTTCTTCGAGCTGGCCGAGCTGATGTGCATCGACGCTCTGCACCGCCGGGAGTCGTGCGGCGGCCACTTCCGCGCCGAGTCGCAGACCCCCGACGGCGAGGCGCTGCGCCACGACGACGAGTTCAGCTACGTCGCGGCCTGGGAGTACGCCGGCGCCGCCGCCGATGGGAAGCCCACCCTGCACAAGGAACAGCTCGAATTCGAGTACGTCCACCCGAGCACCCGCAGCTACAAGTAGTGAGGGTTGTTCACGACGGTGGAGACGCCGCCGGCGGCCTCACTCTCACTGCAACTCACGGAAGGTCGTGAATAACCCTCAATGGACATCCAGGTACGCGTCTGGCGCCAGTCTTCTTCGAAAGACAAAGGTCGCATGGTGACGTACGACGTGAAGGACATCTCTCCGGACGCCTCCTTCCTGGAGATGCTCGACGTCCTGAACGAGAAGCTGATCCTCGACGGGGACGACCCGATCGCGTTCGACCACGACTGCCGCGAGGGCATCTGCGGCATGTGCAGCATGGTCATCGACGGCGTGGCGCACGGCCCCGAGCGGGCCACCACGACATGCCAGCTGCACATGCGCCACTTCTCCGACGGCGACGTGATCGACGTCGAGCCGTGGCGGGCGGCGGCCTTCCCGGTCATCAAGGACCTGGTCGTCGACCGCTCGGCGTTCGACCAGATCATCCAGGCCGGCGGCTACATCACCGCCCCGACCGGCGCGGCCCCCGAGGCGCACGCCACCCCGGTGCCCAAGAAGGACGCCGACCTGGCGTTCGAGGCGGCGACCTGCATCGGCTGCGGGGCGTGCGTGGCGGCCTGCCCGAACGGCTCGGCGATGCTGTTCACCGCGGCGAAGGTGGCCCACCTCGGGCTGCTGCCGCAGGGCCAGCCCGAGCGCGACACCCGCGTCATCGACATGCTCCAGGCGCACGACGACGCCGGCTTCGGCGGCTGCACCAACGCCGGCGAGTGCACCACGGTCTGCCCCAAGGGCATCCCGCTGACGCTGATCGGCCGGCTCAACAGCGACTACCGCAAGGCGCTGCGCAACAAGTCTTGAACGGCGGGGCGGCCGGATGACTCCGGGCCGGGCACAACGGCGTGCCCGGCACGGCATCAACCGTTGATCCCCCCGTACACAAAGCTGGTCAATGTCTCTATCGCCACGTCGTCGGGAATCTTGTCGATCCAGGTCGCGGCGAACGTGGACACCAGCAGGCTGAAGATCGACGCGAGCAGGCCGGGGTCGCCGGACGGGGCGGCCTTGGCCATGTGCCGCGACAGGTGCACGATGTCGGGCCTGGTCATCTCCTGCTGCACCTGATCGAACTGCGGGTCGACGATCGCCGCCTGGCGCAACGCCTCGATCACCGTGCGATGCCGGCGGTAGACCGCCCAGTACTGCTCGATGTGGAAGCGGATCGCCGACCGGTCGGAGAAGTCGTCCGAGTGGCCGGCCAGCAGCGCGCCCGCGTCGCCCTCGGCCAGCAGGTCGGCCAGCAGCGCCTCGAGCAGCTGCTCCTTGCCGGCGAAGTGCTGATAGAACGAGCCGGTCGCGCGCCCGGCCTCGGCCGTGATGTCAGTGATCTTGGTGTTGAGGTAACCCACCCGCGCGAAGACCCGGATCGCCGCCGCCTTGAGCTCCGCCTCGGTCTGCGCCGCGCGCTGCTTGCGCACACCGGTTTCCGCCATTGACGCAGGATATCAACGCACCGTATGGTGAATCCATGTTCAGTGAATCTGAGTTCATAATGATCGTCGGCGCCGGCCCGACCGGCCTCACCCTCGCCCGCGAGCTGCAGCGCCACGGCGTCCCCTTCCGCATCGTGGAGAAATCGGCCGCGCCGTTCACCGGCTCCCGCGGCAAGGGCATCCAGCCGCGCACCCAGGAGGTGCTCGACGACCTCGGCCTGATCGGCGCGTTCCGTGCGACCGGCAGCGACTACCCCGAGTTGCTGATCCACCTGCCCGACGGCTCCGCGATGCGCCGCCGCATGGATCCGGTGGTCGAGCCGACCCCGCAGGCGCCGTATCCGAACATCCTGATGGTCCCCCAGTGGCAGACCTGCGCCCTTCTCGCCGAGGGTGTGCCGGTCGAGCTCGGGGTCGGCCTCACCGGCCTCGCTCAGCTCGACGAGGGCGTCCGGGTCACGCTCGACACCGGCGAGGTCGTGGTGGCGCGCTATGTCGTCGGCGCCGACGGCGGCCAGAGCACGGTTCGCAAGCTGCTCGGTGTGCCGTTCGAGGGGTCGACCCACGAGACCGAGCGCCTCATGATCGCCGACGTGCGCATCGACGGCCTCGACCGGGCGAACTGGCATGTCTGGCCCTCGGAAAACTCTTTCCGGCTCGGTCTGTGCCCGCTGCCCGGCACCGACGATTTCCAGCTCACCGCGCCGCCGTCCGATTTGCCTATTCCCGAGCTCGTGTCGTCGGTGGACCCGGCGCTCCGCGTGACCCACGTCGGGTGGACGTCCCACTTCCGGGCGAACATCCGGATGGTCTCGCGCTACCGGGTGGGTGACGTCTTCCTCGCCGGTGACGCGGCGCATGTGCACTCACCGGCCGGCGGTCAGGGCCTCAACACCGGCATCCAGGACGCCTACAACCTGGGATGGAAACTGTCCACCGGAATCGACGCGCTGCTCGACACCTACGAGGCGGAGCGCCTGCCGGTCGCGGCCGACGTCCTCGGCATCTCGACGCGCCTTCACCGCCGGCACGTCGACGGCGATGAGGACGCGATGACCCGGGACGATCCGGCGCTGCGCCAGTTGTCGCTGAACTACCGCGGCGGTCCTCTGGCCTGCGAGCATCGGCCCGAACCGGGCGCGGTGCGGGCGGGCGACCGGGCGCCCGGCGCGCCCTGCGGCGACGCCACCATCTTCGATCTGCTGCGAGGTCCGCACGCCACGCTGCTTGCCTTCGACTGGGCCGGCGACCTGCCGGCCGCCACCGACCGGCTGGCGGTCCATCGCGTCGTGGATCCGGCGGCTCTTGACGCGTACGGGGTAAGCACGCCGACCCTCATGCTGGTGCGACCGGACAACTACGTAGGGTGCGCCACCACGGATATGGCGGACATTTCGGCCTACTGCAAGGAGCTCGGTTTATAGCCCAAGGGTCGAGTGTGGATGTCCCCAAGATCTGATCAACTTGATCGGCGCCGCCGAATCGGTACCATCACCTGGCGCCGCATTCGTCAGACCCCGGGGACAGTCCGTGACAGAGAAGCGCTTTGCGGTAGTCGTCGGTGTCGACGACTCGGGCATCGGCGCGTCCCTGCCCGCTTTGCGGTACGCGGTCCGCGACGCCGAGGCGATCCGTGACCTGCTGTGCGACCCCGAGATCGGCACGTACGACCCGGCCGACGTCGAGATGTTCACGGGCCCGCGGACCAGCGCCGCCGAGATCAAGACCGCGCTGCGCCGCATCGCTCTGGACTCCGACCCGACCGACTCGCTGCTGGTCTACTTCGCCGGTCACACGCTGACCCCGGCGTGGAGCCTCGGCACCGACGTCTACCTGGTCACTCCCGACCTCGACGAGGCGGCGCTCGGCTACGACCCCGACGCCGGGCTGCGCATGTCGTACCTGCAGCAGGACGTGTTCGAGCTGTTCGCCGGCACGGCCACGCTGATCCTCGACTGCTGCCGCGCCGGAAGCCTGATGGCGGCCCCCGGCCGTCCGGTCGACCTGATCGGCGTCACCGGTCGCGACGACGCCCGGTACTGCGCGCTCGCCACCTGCGCCCGGGACGGCGCGACCCGCGAGGACCCAGCGCACGGGCACGGCGTGCTCACCCACCACGTGCTCGACGCGCTGCACGGCGCGGCGGCCGACGCCGACGGGCGGGTGACGTTCTCGGCGCTGAGCAGCTACGTGCTGGCCAAGGGCCTCGAGCCGCTGCCGTCGGCGGTCGTGCAGTCCTGGGGCGCGACGGCGGCGCTCACCGTCTTCGGTCCCGGCTCGACGCCCCTGGTGATCGACCCCGATCCGGTCGTCGGCGCGCCGCAGCCCCGTCCGGTCATCACGCTCGAGCCGATCCCCGCGCCCGCCTCGGCCGAGTTCGCCCCCGCGATACTCGACCCTGCGGCGCCCGGCTCCGCGGCGCGCGACTACGGCTCCTTGGCGCCCGAATCCGACACGTCGGCGCCCGAATCCGATTCCTTGGCGTCCGACTCCGGGTCCTTGCCGTCCGGCTCCTCCGCCCCGTCGGTGCCCGCGCCGGCGGGCTCGGCGACGGTCGAGACCATGCCGCTGGAGAACCCGATCGACCGGCACGCCGCCGCGATCGCCGGGCTCATCGACCGCCTGTCCCGCGCCGCCCGCGAGCCCCGCCTCTCCGGCGCCATCCTGCGGGCCGACCGCGTGCACTACCTCAAGGCGGCGACCGGCGCCGAGTCGGTCGCGCTGCTGGAGTACACGCCCACCGGCATCACCACGATCGACGCCACCGCGCGTTTCGACCAGAACAGCGTGCAGACGCTGCTACACTTCGCCGACGACCCGGTGCGCCCGCCGAGCCTCGAGTGGTTCGGGCGCATCTCGCGCGACGCGACCCGTACGGTGCTGTGCGTGCCGGTCAGCCGCAGCGACGACACGGTCCTGATGCTGGCCGTGGTCGACCCGCCGCCCGCCCTGGTCGCGATCGGCCAGCCGATGGCCAAGGTGATCGAGACCATCTGGCGCACCGACTTCGCGGCGTCGCCGGCCGAGGCCGAGATCCAGGTGCTGACCGCGCTGCGCGAGACGTTCGGGCGCCTGCCGAACCCGCTGTACGAACGCTGCTTCCGCCTCTACCACGAGGTGCTCGAGTCGTTCCGCATCGTGTTCCAGCCGGTCATCACGATCGGGCCCGCCGTCGCGAACGTGAGCGTGCACAGCTACGAGGCCCTGGCCCGGCGCTCGCTCGACGAGTCCCGGGCGCCGTTCGCGATGCTGCAGATCGCCCGCACCTGGGGCGACCGCTTCGTGGTCGAGCGCGACAAGGTCATCCTGCGGTCGGCGCTGCGGGCGTACGCGGTGGCCCATGCCGAAGGGCCCTGGGACGAGCCGAAGCCGGTGTCGGTCAACGTCTCGGTGCGGGCGCTGCTGGACGACACGTACGTCGAAACCCTGCGCGAGGCGATCGCCGAGGCGTCGCTGCGGGCCGCCGCGGTGACGCTGGAGATCTCCGAGCAGGACCCGATCGAGCCCCGCGACGGCGAGCAGTGGCCCGACGAGCCGCACGCGTACTTCCACAAGCGACTCGCGGCAATCGCCCGGGACGTCGGGGTCGCCTTCGCCGTGGACGACTTCGGCACCGGCTACGCCTCGCTGTCCCGGATGTCCGAGCTGCCGCTGACCCAGATCAAGGTGGACCGCGCGATCCTGCATCACCCGCAGGCGCTGCAGGAGCTGTCGCTGGTGGTGTCGGTCGCCCGCGACACCAGCCACGGCCAGCGCGTAGTCATCGTCGAGGGCGTGGACGACGAGTCCCCGCTCACCCTCCGCCAGATCTTCGAGCGCCGCATCAAGCACGTCCAGGGCTACATCACCCGGGAGCCGGCCGGCCCGCGCCTGCGCCGGCTGCGGCACGAGGCCCGCAAGGAGATCGCCGCCCTGGTCCGCGGCGACGACGGCAACCGCCCGTCCCGCCTGGCCGCCGAGGACGGCGAATTCCGCCTGCGCCGAGGCGCCTGACCGGCCGAAGCCTGCGCCGGCCCACCAACGGCGAGATATTGTCAATGTTTCGTTGACAACTGATAGGCTCAGAGCATGGCCGACCTCACCGCGCTACGCGAGATCCCCGCGGCGCGGGCGCGGCTCGACGCCGCCGAGTTGGAGCTCATCGACCAGGCCCGCCGCGACGGCGCGACCTGGGCAGACATCGCCTCCGCGCTGGGCCTCGGCAGCCGCCAGGCCGCCGAGCAGCGCCGCCTGCGCCTGGCATCCGCCGTGCACCCGGTCCGACCCGATGTCCCCTACGGCCCCGAGATCGCCGCCCTGCGCGCGGCCGCCGTCGATCTGTATCGGCGAGTCGGCGCCGATCGCCGCTGGGACACCCGGTTCCGGCGCGCGCCCCTCGTGCGCCAGACCCTCTCCTTCGCCGCCGACGCCCCGCTCTCCGGCCTGTATTCGCTGGTCGCCGACGTGATGGCCGACCTCGCCGAGGCCGGCCTCCACGGGGCCGGCCTCTCCCGCGCCGACCTGTCCGAGGCCCGCGTCACCCTGCCCCGCCCCACCCGGTCCTGCGTCGAACGGCTCGCCGCCGCGCTGGAGGCCGCCACGCCCCGTTGACAGATCATCGCTCAACTCTCGAAGATATGAGCCTTACCGACTCAACTCTCGGGAGGTCGACGCCGTGCGCCGCAACGCGACCCTGTTCGTCCTGATCTCGCTGCTGTCCGGCTTCGGCAGCACCGCCATGACCCTCTCGGCCGGCATCTGGGTGCTCGACCTGACCGGCTCGGTGAGCCTGGCCGCCCTGACCGGCCTGTGCATCTACGCACCCACCCTGGCGGCGCCCTGGCTCGGCGCGCTGGTCGACCGCCTCCCCCGGCGCCCGTTGCTGATCTGGGTGGATGTCGTCCTGGGCGCCCTGCTCCTGACCTTGCTGACGGTCTCGTCCGCCGGCGACGCCTGGCTGATCTACGCGACCCTGCTGGCCCGCGGCCTGAGCTATGTGCTCCTCGATGCCGGCGAGACCGCGATCCTCCCCGCCGCCCTGCCGACCGACCGGCTGGGCGACGTGAACGGCTGGCGCTCGAGCGCCCAGGAGGGCATGAAACTGCTGGCCCCGCTGGCCGGAGCCGGCCTGTACGCCTGGCGCGGCCCGGTCCCGGTGGTGCTGATCTGCGCCACGATGCCGCTGCTGACCGCCGCCTGCTACGCCCTGCTCACGCTCCGCCCGGCCACCCCAGCCCAATCCACCCCAGCCCAATCCACCCCAGCCCGATCCACCCCAGCCCGATCCACCACCGCGTCGGACCGTCGCCGACCCGAGCGGGGTGAGATCCGCGCCGGCCTCGCCGCTCTCTTCGGCAACCCGGCCGTCCGCACCCCCGTCCTGGTGGCCGCCGCCGCGATCGGATCGTCGGGCCTGGCCAACGCCGCGGTCATCGGCCAGGTGGTGCACGGACTGCACCTTCCCGCCACCCGCCTGGGCTTCCTCTCCACCGCGCAGGGCGCCGGCTCCATCCTCAGTGGCCTGCTGGTGGGCCGCGTGCTGGCCCGCCTCTCCCCGCTCCCGGTGGCCGCCCTGGGCGCCGCCGTCTTCGCCGTCGGCTGCGTCAGCTCGTCGATCCCGTGGTGGCCCGCGATGATCGCCGGCAGCGCCCTGGCCGGCCTGGGCCTGGTGTGGTCGCTGATCGCCGGCGTCACCGCGGTCCAGACCCGCACCCCCGACCACCTGCTGGGCCGGGTGGCCGCCACGTCCAACACCGTCATGTTCGGCCCGGTCGCCCTGGCCATCCCGCTGGGCTCGGCCGCCGTCCACTTCGGCCCCACCCCGTTGTTCCTGGTCACCGCCCTCTTGACCCTCACGGCGGCCGCGGCCGCCATCCGCGGCTACGGCGCCCGTCAGGACGCCGAACTACAAGCGGGCTGACCCCGCACCGACCCGCCGGCCTCCAAGGCCGCCGACACCCCGGGCGCACCCGGCGCCGTCGGGCCCCCGGCCGTCGAAACGCCCCCAACCGGCGGCCGTCGCAGCAAGACCACCGCCACCAGCAGCGCCACCACCACAAACCCCGCCGCCACCAGAAACGCCCGCGCGTACCCGTCCCGCAGCGCCTCCACCGCCGACACCCCCGCCTCCGCACGCCCCGACGTCCGAGCGGCCGCCACCGCCGCCAGCACCGACAACCCCAGCGCCCCGCCGGCCTGCTGCGCCGTGTTGCCGAACCCCGACACCATCCCGGTGTCCGCGGGCGCCGCCCCCGCCATGGCCAGCATGATCATCGCCGGCACGGTGATGCCCACGCCCAGCCCCATCACCAGCAGCGGCGGCAGCAGATCCACCACATAGGACACCGTGACCGGCACCCGGGACAGCAGCAACAGCCCGGCCAGCAGCAGCGAGAGCCCGACGATCAGCACCGCCCGGGGCCCGAACCGCCCGCGGCGCCACCAACAGCGACACCAGCCCGATCACGATCGGCGTGGGCAGGAAGGCCAGCCCGGTCCCCAGCGCGTCGTAGCCCATCACCCGCTGCACGAACAGCGCGTTCAGGAACTGGAACCCCATTCCGGTCGCGAACACCAGCAGCACCGCCGCGTTGGCGGTGAGCAGCCATCGCCGGAAGAGCACCCGCAACTCGATCAGCGGCCGCCGGGCCAGGCGCTGCCGCACCAGGAACCCGAGGATCAACAGCACCGCGACGGTCGCGCTCAGCGCGGCGGGCACGGTCGCGTCCGGCGATCCGGTACGGACGATGGCGTAGACCCCGAGCGACAGCCCCGCGGTGATCAGCAACGCCCCGGGCAGGTCGAGCCCGCCGGCCAGCCCCGGCCCGGCCTCGCGGGGCAGCAGCCGCCGCCCGAACACCCACACGGCCACCCCGATCGGCACGTTGACCAGGAAGATCGCCGGCCAGCCGACCGCATCGGTGAGCACCCCGCCGACCACGAACCCGACCGCGGCCCCGCCGGCCTGGGTGAAGCTGTAGATGCCCATGGCCCGCGCCTGCTCGGCCGGCCCGGGGAAGAGTCGCACGATCATGCCGATCACCACGGCGGCGGCCAGCGCGCCCCCGGCGCCCTGCACGAACCGGCCGGCCACCAGCAGACCGGCGCTGCCGGCGAACCCGCACAGCAGGCTGGCGACCGTGAACAGCCCCAGCCCGGCCAGGAACACCCGCCACGCGCCGACGAGGTCGCCGAGGCGCCCGGCCAGCAGGAGGAGGCCGGCGAACGCGACCAGATAGGCGTTGACGACCCAGGCGACCCCGGCGGCGGAGAAGCCGAGATCGCGCTGAATGTCGGGAACGGCGACGGCGACGATCGTGCTGTCCAGAACGATCATCAGCGACATGGCGCAGAGCACGGCGAGTGCGGCCGCGCGTCGGCTCACGGTAAGGCTCATGAGCCAGACCGTAACAGATAATCCGCTAGCGGACTATCTGTTTGTCACCTACCTCTCGCCCGCCGGATCGGCTGCGGACCCGGGTCGCGGGTGACCCCGGCCAGGGCGCCGAGCGCCTCGACGAACGCGGCCCGCGACTCGCCGGGTAGCCCGCCGAGCGCCGACGCGTGCACCCGGTCGACGATGCGCTGGCCCTCCTCGGCCGCGAGCCGGCCCTTCTCGGTGACGGCGATGATCCGCGCGCGGCGATCGGTGGCGGACGGGCGCCGCTCGGCCAGGCCGCGCCGCTCGAGCTCGTCAACCGTGCTGACCATGGTGGTCTTGTCGAGGTCGGCGAGCGCCGCCAGCTGGATCTGGGTGCGCTCCTCCTCGAGCGCGTGCACCAGCACGCACTGCATGCGCGGCGTCAGGCCGACATCGGCGAGAGCCGCGCTCAGCCGGTTGGAGAGCACGTGGCCGGCCATGTTGAGCAGGCCGGTAATGTCGCGCTCGGTGCGCTCGGGTGCTGCCATGTCCGTCATCCTAGCCCCGGATTATCCGTAACGGGATTATCCAGTTGATGGACGACCGGCGGACCCGCCCCCGTGCCCGGCCCACCGGTCGTCGTCTGGATGCGGCCTCCGGAAGGGCCATTTATCCGGCAAGATCCGCCCAGGTCGGCGCGAACGGCCGGACCCGCAGCGGCATCCGCGCCTCGCCCGGCGTCCGGTCGCCCTTGCGGTTGTTGCACCGGCCGCACGCGGCCACGGTGTTGGCCCACTCGTTGCGGCCGCCGCGCGAGCGCGGCAGCACGTGGTCGATCGTGGAGGCCGCGCCGCCGCAGTACGCGCACGCCCGCCGATCGCGCGTCAGCACGCCCGCCCGCGACCAGGCCGGCCCGCGGCTGTGCCGCCAGCGCGTGACCACGTAGCTGACCAGCCGCACGACGGTCGGCATCGGGAAGACGCCGATCTGCCGGTCGGGCTCGGCCTCGTGCACCACAGCCACCTCGCGGAACAGCATCCGGATGGCGTGCCGGAGGCTGACCCGGTGCAGCGGTCCGAAATCGGCGTTCAGCACCAGCACCGCGCTCATCATGGCCACCTCCCCCATGGATCAACTAGAGTTTGCGCCGTCACCCACCGCGACGAGAAGGGTGGGCTGTGTCACGCACCACGGTAGAAGCGCGGTCCACCTCGGACAACCGATTAACGATCACCACCGGCGGCCTCAGCGGGGCGCAGAGAAGGGCGCAGCTCAGGACGCCAGTTCGCGACGAATGGCGACCGCCAGCTGCACCCCGCCCACCACCGCGAGCACGAGCCACAAACCGGCGGCCACCGTGATCACCAGGCCGGCGACCACGCTCAGCAACAGCCCGAAGATGGCGACCAGCACCCGGGTCGGCCGCTCGGCGACGGTCACCGCCCCGATCTCGGTCATCCCGGCCGCCGTGGCACGCGCCCGCGCGTACTCGTGCAGCCAGCTCGCCGCGCCCGCCGCCACCACCAGCCAGCCCGGCGCCCCGGCCAGCCAGAAGGCCAGCAGCCAGGCCGCCTCCCCGACCCGGTCGGCCACCGAGTCGTAGACGTAGCCGAGCCGGCTCGCCCGCCCGGTCACCACCGCCACCGCGCCGTCGAGCCCGTCGGCCAGCGCCGACATCAGCACCAGCACCCCGGCGAGCACCAGGCCCGGGCGCCCCACGAGCACCGCAAGCGGCACACACCAGCAGAGAATCAACCCCGCGGTGGTCACGGCCGTCGGCCCGACACGCTTGCCGCCGAGCCAGGAGCCCATCCGGTACGCGAGGAGCACCCATCCCCGCACCAGCGGCGACGCCCCGCTCGGATCGAACCCGCCGTGCAGCCGCGCCCACGCCACGCAGTACTGCTCCCAGGTCACGGCGACCCCCGGCTCACGAGGCGCCGAACGTCAGGCGGCCGCGGCGGCGACCTCGGACGGCGCCAGGAGCTGCCACACCTCGCGCGTGGCCGTCGAGCGGTTGAGCGTGATGAAGTGGATGCCCGGAACACCCTCGTCGACCAGCTTGGCGCACATCTCGGCGCACATCTCGACGCCCAGCGCCCGCACCGCGGCCTCGTCCTCGGCGACCCGCTCGAACCGCGCGAGCAGGTGCGGCGGGAACGGCGCCCCGGACAGCTGGCTCGACCGCTCGATCGTCGCCATCCGGGTCACCGGCATCACGCCGGGCACGATGGGCGTCTCGCCACCGGCCGCGGCCACCCGGTCGCGCAACCGGAGGTACTCGTCGGCGTCGAAGAACATCTGGGTGATGGCGAAATCGGCGCCGGCACGGCATTTGCGGACGAAATTCTCGGTGTCGCTCTCGATGTCGGCCGACCGCGGGTGCTTGTACGGGAACGCGGCGACACCCACCGAGAAGTCGCCGGACTCCTTGACCAGGCGCACCAGCTCTTCGGCGTAGAGGACGCCCTCGGGGTGCCGCACCCACTCGCCCATCGGGTCGCCCGGCGGGTCGCCGCGCACGGCCAGCACGTTGCGGATGCCGGCGCCGGCCAGGCGGCCGATCACGTTGCGCAGCTCGGCGACCGAGTGGTTGACCGCGGTCAGGTGGGCCATCGGCAGCAGCGTAGTCTCGCCGGCGACGCGCTCGGTGACCGCGACCGTCGTGTCCCGCGTGGTGCCGCCCGCGCCGTACGTGATCGACACGAAGCTGGGTCGCAGCGGCTCGAGCTCGCGGATGGCCCGCCAGAGCAACCTCTCGCCCTCGGGTGTCTTGGGCGGAAAGAACTCGAACGAGAACGTCGGCGCGGCCTCCCGGATCAGCTCACCGATCGCCGGTGTGCCGGGCAGGCGCGAAGGAAGTCCGAGAGCCACGCGGACGACTCTACCGGCAGCGACCGCCATCCCGTCAGCTAGCGTCTGGGACGTGACTTCCCCCGTTGAGCTGGCCGGGCTGCGCCCCCGGGTCGACAAGGCCCTGGCCGCGTTCCTGGCCGAGCAGCGCACCCGCCTCACCGGCATCGACCCGGCGCTCGCGGAGGTCTCCGACGCGCTCGAGGACTTCGTGCTCGGCGGCGGCAAGCGGCTGCGCCCGGCGTTCGCGTACTGGGGGTATCGAGGGGCGTTCGGCGCCGACTCCGACGCCGTGGTGGCCGCGCTGTCGGCGCTCGAGCTGGTGCAGGCCAGCGCGCTGATCCACGACGACCTGATGGACCGGTCCGACACCCGGCGCGGCGAGCCGTCGGTGCACCGGCGGTTCGAGCACCGGCACCGGGAGGCGTCCTGGCGCGGGGCGCCGTCCGCCTTCGGCGACAGCGCGGCCGTCCTGCTCGGCGATCTGGCCCTGGTCTGGTCGGACGAGCTGCTGCACGTCTCGGGGCTGGGCCCGGCCGAGCTGGCCCGCGCGCGCCCGGTTTTCGACGAGATGCGCACCGAGCTGACGGTCGGGCAGTATCTGGACGTGCTGACCCAGGCGACCGCGGACACGTCGCTGGAGCGGGCCGGCAAGGTGGCCCGGTTCAAGTCGGCGAAGTACACGGTCGAGCGCCCGCTGCTGCTGGGTGCGGCGATCGCGGGCGCGCCGGCCGAGCTGGCGGCGTCCTACACCGCGTTCGGGCTGCCGCTGGGCGAGGCGTTCCAGCTGCGCGACGACATCCTCGGCGTCTTCGGCGACCCGGCGCAGACCGGCAAACCGGCCGGCGACGACCTGCGCGAGGGCAAGCGGACGTACCTGATCGCCGCCGCGTTCGGCGCTCTCTCCCCCGCCGACCGGGCGGAGCTCGACGCCGGGCTCGGCCGGGCCGATCTCGACGTGGAGCGGCTGCGGTCGCTGGTCCGCGACTGCGGCGCGCTGACGGCGACCGAGCGGCGGATCGACGAGCTGATGTCGGCCGCACTGGCCGCGCTGGAGGCGGCCCCGATCGACGAGGACGCGCGCACGGTGCTGCACGCCCTGGCCGACGCGGCCACCCGGCGGTCAGTTTGAGCGGCGCCCCCACCACACCCACAGGTCGAGGGTGAGCAGCACCATCGCGAAACCGAAGACCAGATCTTCGACCGGGGCGTAGACCAGGCGCCACCCGATGATCGCGTCCGGGTCGTACATGACGATGTTCCGGCCGGTCAAGATACCGTTGGATAAAAGCTGAAAAAACACGACAATCGGGTACGTCGCCCAGAAGACCACCCGCTTCAGCAGCCCGACGCGGAACACGAAGAGGTCGAGCACCGCCGCCACGACAACTCCGAGCGCGGCCGCCGCCGTGTAAGTCACGCGTCCGGCTTTCGCAGGACCTTGCGGACCGCCTCGTAGCCGAGGATCGCGCAGACCGGCACCACCAGGAAGAACAGCACCTCGTCGAGCGGCAGGCCGCCGGGGAACACCACGCCGGTCATCTGGGACGCGTCGAAGTGCCAGTGCCCGGCGGCGATGGCGGCCAGGTCCCACAGCACGAACACCACCATCACCGGCAGGACGGTCAGCAGCAGGCGCCGCCAACGACGGAGCACGCCGACCTTCAGCACCGGCTCCAGCCACAGGGCCGCGAACAGGCAGCCGGCGAGCACCGACACGTACGCCAAATGGCGCATCAGAAACCGAGCGCCTGCGCCCGCCGCTTCACCTCGCGCGCGCGATGGCCGCCCAGGCCGAGCGCGGCGCTGCCGTCGAGATCCGGGTCCGGCTCGTAGAGCCACCGGAGGGCCTCTTCGTCGTTATACCCGGCGTCGCGCAGCAAGGTCAGCACGCCCGGGAGGTGTTTGAGCACGGTGCTGTTGGCCAGCAGCTCGGCCGGGATCTGCCGGATCCCGTCGTGCTTGACCGCGAGCAACTGCCCCTCGCGGATCATCTGGTGCACCTTGCTGATCGACACGCCGAGCCTCTCGGCGGCATCCGGCAGGTTGACCCAGGCGGCCGGCCCGGCGGTTACGGAATCGCTCACTCCTACAGCGTGCCAGATCGGAGAACGAACGCGATGAGCCTGTTGCGGAGAGTCCGTGCCGAGGTGTCCGGCGCCCTGCGGTCGGTGCGCTACGACATGGGCCGGCGGCCGGTCGAGCCGCCGGCCGGCGGACCGGACGTGACGTCAACGGGGATGAACACCTTCGGCGGGCCGCTGCGCCTCGACGACGATCCGTCGATGCCGTCGACGGGGCCGGCGACGCATCGCCGACCGCGGGCGCCACGACAGGCGGCGGCGGTGAGCGCGCTGGCGGCGCTGACCGTGCTGGGCGCGGCCGGCGTCTACCTGGCCGTGGTGAACGGGCTGGGCTCGCTGCTGACCGAGACGCCGGCGTCGGCCGACACCTTCCCGCCGCGGCCGGCCGTGACCTCGCCGTACACCCCGAACGCGGGAATCGGCGGAGGGCCGGCGGCGGCCGCACGCCGGCCTGCGCTCGCGCCGACCGCCGCGGCCGGCGCGACGATTGCCCCCGCTCCGCCGGCTCCGGGCGGACCAGCGCCGGTGGCGGTCCCGGACGATCCCGGAAACGCGAGTCCGATTCGGACCGTAAGCCCGACAGACCCGGAATGCCCCTGCGGCTTCCCGCCGGTGCCGACGCCGACCGCCCCGAGCGCCACGTCACCGTCGCCGTCGCTCTCGGGCCGGCCCAGCGACTCGCCGCAGCCGAGCGACTCGGCCGGGCCATCGCCGAGCGAGACCTCCGCCACACCGAGCGATTCGGCCGAGCCCCGCCATACCCGGCAAGCCCGGCATCGCCGACGACACGGCTAAATCATTCTTTGTCCGGGCAGACGGCCAGCTCAGGGCCGGGGTCGCGCCGCCGGGCGTACCCGTTTGGACTCAGCTATGACATCCTGGTCTGCCCGCACGCGAAAGACACATACACTTCACGCCGATGGACACCACAGTCGCCGACACGTTGATCGGCACGACGATTGACGGCCGCTACCGGATCACCGGTCGCGTGGCCCGTGGTGGCATGGCGACCGTCTACACGGCCACCGACCAGCGACTCGAGCGCACCGTGGCATTGAAGATCATTCATCCCTCGCAGGCGACGAACGTCCACTTCGTGGACCGGTTCACCGACGAGGCCAAGACGATCGCCCGGCTCACCCACCCCAACGTCGTGGCCGTGTACGACCAGGGCCGCCACCTCGGCCTGCCCTACCTGGTGATGGAGTACGTGCAGGGCAGCACCCTGCGCGACCTGCTCACCCAGCGCCGCCGGCTCAACCCGGTCGAGGCCTGCGCGATCGGAGAGCAGATGCTCTCGGCCATCGCCGCCGCCCACCGGGCCGGCCTGGTGCACCGCGACGTCAAGCCGGAGAACGTGCTGGTCGCCGAGGCGCCCAGCGGCGGCAAGGCCAACCTGGTCGACGCGGTCGTCAAGGTCGCCGACTTCGGCCTGGCCCGCGCGGTCGAGGCGAGCAGCGTCGACGAGTCCGGCCAGCTGATGGCCACGGTGGCGTACGTCGCGCCCGAGCTGGTCACCGACGGCCACGCCGACGCCCGCACCGACGTCTACTCGGCCGGCATCGTGCTCTACGAGATGCTCACCGGCCGGGTTCCGTTCGACGGCGACGACCCGGTCGCGGTGGCCTGGCAGCACGTCGACAACGACGTCCCGCCCCCGTCGCAGACCGTCAAGGGCTCACCCCAGGCGCTCGACGCCCTGGTGGCCCGCGCCACCCGCCGCGACCCGGGCGCCCGCCCGACCGACGCCGGCGCGATGCTGGCCGAGGTGCAGACGGTCCGCGACCAGCTGGGGGCGGCGAGCGTCGAGACCGCGCTGCTGCGCCAGGTGCCGGGCTCCCGGCATGCCGCCGCCGACGCGACCGCCATGGTCCCCGCGGTCTCGGCCGCCGTCGCCGACCGGCCGAGCTGGGCCCGGCTGCCCGAGCAGAGCCGCAACGCCCAGACCTACCGCCGCGGCGATCCCGAGCTGCGCTCGTCCACCGGGCCCGACCGCCGGCGCATCCTGCTCTCGGCGGCGGTCGCCGTGATGGTGCTGGTCGTCATCGGCAGCACCTGGTGGGTGACCCTGGGCCGCTACACCGACGCCCCGTCCATGGTCAACATGACCAAGGACCAGGCCGAGCTGTACGCGCGGCAGCACAACTTCGAGCTGTTCTACGCCGACGGCGCGTACAGCGAGAACGTCCCCAAGGACACGGTGGTCAGCCAGAGCCCCGCCGCACAGGAAAAGATCGTCAAGGGCGGCACCATCACGCTCACCCTGTCGCTCGGCAAGGAGCGCTTCGAGGTGCCCGACCTGACCGGTCTCGAGCTGGCCGCGGCCAAGACCGAGCTGGCCCAGGCCAACCTGAAATACAAGGAGGGCACCGGGCAGTACAGCGACACGGTGCCCGAGGGCGCCGTGCTGTCCACCAACCCGGCCAAGGGCACCGAGCTCAAGCGCGGCGACACCGTCACCGTCGTCACCAGCAAGGGCCGCGCCCCGATCTCCGTGCCCAACCTGGTGGGCAAGAACGTCAACGTCGCCCGCAACGAACTGCAGCAGCTCGGGCTGACCGCGGTCGAGCGCTACAAGGACAGCGACAAGCCGGCCGACGAGGTCATCGCGCAGTCGCCCAAGGCGGGGACCGGCGCGGCCAACGACGCCGAGGTCACCCTCGACGTCAGCAAGGGCCCGCCGCTGATCACCATCCCCGACGTCAACAACCAGCAGTGCCAGCAGGCGCAGGGCACGCTGCAGCAGCAGGGTCTGCAGGTGCAGATCACCGGCTTCAACCCGCAGGGCTTCGTCCGCGGGATGAACCCGCCGGCCAACACCCAGGTGCCGCCGCAGTCCCAGGTGATCCTGCAATGCTTCTAGACCGCCGCGTCGGGTCGCACACCAAGACGTCGGGCGGGCTGGCCAAGGCCGCCCTCCCGTACGTCGACGCCGCCGGGTCCGAGACGCTGCAGGTGTACGTCTCCAACTCGCGCGGCTGGGCGCTGCCGCCCGGCGACCCCCAGCAGGACGCCCTGTTCCGGGAGGGGATCGGCGAGCGCGGCCTGCCCGCGTACATCCACGCGTCGCTGCTGGTCAATCTCGGCTCGCCGACCGAGCTCACGGTCGAGCGCTCGATCGCGACCCTGGCCCACTCGCTCGAGCGCGGCCGGGCGATCGGCGCCACCGCCGTGGTCTTCCACGCCGGGAGCTCGGTCGACGCCGAGCACGAGGCCAAGGCGATGCATCAGCTGCACGAGGCGCTGCTGCCGCTGCTCGACGACGCCGCGGCCCGGGGCCTGCCCAAGCTGCTGGTCGAGCCGAGCGCGGGCGGCGGGCGCAGCCTGGCGTCCAAGGTGCAGGATCTCGGTCCGTACCTGGCGGCCGTCGAGCACCACCCGTGGCTGGGCGTCTGCTTCGACACCTGCCACGCCTGGGCGGCCGGTCACGACCTGGCCACTCCCGGCGGCATGACCGCGACCCTGGACGCGCTGATCGAGACCGTCGGCCCGGACCGCCTCATGCTGATCCACGCCAACGACTCGAAGGACGACTGCGGCTCCACCCGCGACCGCCACGAGACGATCGGCCAGGGTCGCATCGGCACGGCCGCGTTCGCCGAGCTGATGACCCACCCCACCACCGCCGGCATCCCGGTGATCGTCGAGACTCCGACGGTCGAGCACGAGGGCCACGCCGCCGACATCGCCCTCCTCAAATCGCTTCGCTGACCATCAAGATCAAGATCCTTTTCGGTACGATTTCGCGCCAAGTCCCCGCCGAGCCGCCCGGCATCGTCGTGGTCACCCTCCGCGCGCGGCCGCCGGGCTGTCCCGCTCGGCACACCGGCCTTACGGCCGTTCATGACGCATGGCGCAGGCAGCCGCCACCCGCTCACGTCCCCCGCCGCTCGCTCACGCCCCCGCCGCTCGCTCACGCCCTCGCCATCCGCCCACGCCCCCGCTGACCGCTCACGCGGCTGCTCGCTCACGTCGGGGCGGTCAGCAAGTGCGCGAGGCGCTCGGCCGGCTCGTCGGGAGCGACCGCGGGCAGCCGCAGCAGCTCTACCCGGTGCACCAGCCGCGGGGTGCCGACCGGCACGCCGGTCAGGCCCGGGTGCGCCGACACCAGCGGCAGCGGCAGCACCGCCAAGCCGTGGCCGCCGGCGACCAGGCCGGCCAGGACGGCCGCGTCGGTGCCGTCGTAGCGCACGCCCGCGCGCAGGCCATCGACCGGCAGCCGGGCGAACGGCGCGACGTCAGGGGCGTCGATCCAGTAAGCGTCGGCCAGGTCGGCCAGGTCGACCGCGCGGCGGCGGGCCAGCGGGTGCGCCGACGGCACGGCCACCACGGCGGGGCTCTCCCCCACGCCGACCGACCGCGGGCCGCCGGCGCCGGGCTCGGGCAGGCGCAGCGGGTCGCTCGGCGCCGTGAAGCCGTCGACCAGGCCGAGGTCGACCTCGCCGGTCGCGACCGCCTCGACGATGCGGTCGCGGGCGGCGACGCGGACCCTGGTGCGCAGCCGCGCCGACTCGGCCCGGATCGTGGCGAGCGCGGCGGCGACCGGCACCGCCCAGGCGAGCGGGGTGAGGCCGAGGACGAGGCGGCCGGGCGGGGCGACGGCGCGGGTCACGTCGGCGCGGGCGGCCTCGAGGCGTACGAGAAGAAGCTCCGCATGTCGCCGCAACCTCTCGCCGGCCGGAGTCAGAGCCACCGGGCGCCGGGTGAACAGCGGGGTGCCCAGATCGGCCTCGAGGGCGGCGACGTGCTGCGAGACCGCGGACTGCGTGTATTGGAGGCGCTGGGCGGCCGCGGAGAACGAGCCGGTCTCGGCGACCGCCAGGAACGTGCGCAGCAGGTGCGGATCCACATCAGGGATGCTAATGCCGCCCGTACGCATCATCGTTGGACGTGATCCGGGGACGGGCCCCAGCATGGGGGCATGATATCGATTGCTCTTGTGGGAGATCGCTCCCCCGCCGTGCGCGCGCATTCGCGCGTCCCCGCCATCCTCGACGCCCTCCGCGAGGAACAGCAGATCGACCTGGACGCCTACTGGGTCCCGACGCCCGATGCCACCGATCCGGCGGCGCTGGCGCGCTTCGGCGGGATCTGGCTGGTGCCGGGGAGCCCGTATCGCAGCGAGGAGGGCGCGATCACCGCCGTCCGCACCGCCCGCACCGAGGGAATCCCCTTCCTCGGCACCTGCGGCGGCTTCCAGCACGCGATGCTCGAGTTCGCGCGCGACGTCTGCGGGTTCGCCGAGGCCCGCCACGCGGAGAACTCCGCCGGCGCCGGCGCCCTGATCACGGAGTTGTCCTGCTCGCTCGTCGGGCACGAGGGCGCGATCAACCTGACGCCCGGCTCCCGCATCGAGCGGCTGCTGGGCACCGCGCGCACGGTGGAGCGGTACCACTGCGCCTACGGCGTCTCGCCGGCCTACATCGACCTGCTGGCCGCGCACGGCATGCTGTTCTCTGGGCACGACGACAGCGGCGACGTGCGGGTGGCCGAACTGCCGGAGCATCCGTTCTTCCTGGCCACGCTCTTCCAGCCGGAGCTGCACCCGGACGGCGTCCACCCGGTGATCCGCGGCTTCGCTCAGGCGGTGCTCAGCGCTCGCGAGGCTCAGCCGGCTTCTCGATAGCCGGACGGCCGGCGTCGCGATAGTCGGACGGGCCGGCTTCGCGATAGTCGGACGGCCCGGTGAAGAACCCGACGACCGTCGCCGCCGGGATGTCGAAGCCCAGCGTGAGGAAGCGACCGGGGCTGACCTCGGCGCTGGAGGGATTGGCCTGGTCGCGGTTCCCCGAGTCGTAGAGAAGGACGTCGGGATAGCCATCCCAATCCCCGGCCGGAGCACCCACGAGACGACCGGCGGTCACGCGGCGTTCGGCGAAACGGCGCGAGATGTCACCGTACGTCACCAGCACGGTCCCGTCGCTCAGCGCCAGCGCGTGGTGGGACGAGGCGGGCAGGTCGGTGCGCTTCGGCCCGCTCCAGGTGCGGCCGCCGTCGGTGGAGCGAGACAGGTAGGCGCGCTCCACATCCGTACGGATCAATGACACCACCTCGCCGCCGGGCAGCACCGTGAGCGTCGGCTCCTGGAAGTTGACCCCGTCGGCCGCCGCGATCTCGACCTCGTCCTCGGCCGGCCAGGTGCGTCCGCCGTCGACGCTGCGCATGACGCCCGCCCGCCACCACTTCTCGTCGGCGCGGTGCCCGTAGACCGGATACAGCAGGTCGCCCCCGGGCAGCTCGGCCACCGCGCCGTGCGACGCATGCCAGGCCCGGATGCCGCCGCCGCTCATGCCCATCCCCGCCGAAGCGGGCTCGCTCCAGGTGCGCCCGCCGTCCGTGCTGCGCCGCACGAACGTGCCGTGCGTGGTGTGCCGCGGCTTGCTGCTCCAGTCGATGACGAAGTAGCTGAGCAGGATGGTCCCGTCGGCGAGCCGGGCCAGCTTGGGATCGCGGTCGTCGAAGGGCCCGTCGACCGCGACCCACGGCGTCCCCCAGGTCCGGCCGCCGTCCTCGCTGCCGACCAGGCTGATCCGGCCCTCCGGGCTGAGGTGCCCGGTGCCCTCCCGGAAGGCGGCGAGCAGCCGGCCGTCGCCGAGGCTCACGACGTCGGGAAAGTGCGCAACCAGCCCGTCCCCGGCCCGGGCCACCACAAATGAGTCCGGCACCCGGCCGACGCTACCCGCTCGCGGTGTGTCCTGCCGCGCACGCTCCCGCGCGTCCGGCCAGCCCAGGCGAACCTTGTCCACCGGTCCGTATTTCCGCCGGATGCCGCCCGGTGGTCCGGCCGGAAGTAGATGCTGGAAATGCTTCGGCGCTCGCCGAAACCCGTTTGCACCAGCGGAGCACTCACGCCGGCCGCCGCGCCGCCGAGCTGTCTGCTGAAACCTCAGACAAGAACGGTGGCCAAGGATGACGTTGCGGCGGGTGCTGACCGACCGGCGGGTCGGCACGAAAATCATGATCGCGGTGGGCATCGTGTCGGCCTTCGGCGTCGGCGACGGCCTGTTCGCGCTGAGCAGCCTGAGCGCGACGAACGACGAGGTCAAGGTCGGCTACGTGCACCAGCAGGAGCTCGAGGCCATCGCCGACCTGCGGGCCGCGGTCAACCGGGTCTGGCTGAGCATCGACGACTACCAGCTCTCCGGCGACGCCGCCGAGCGCGCCGCCGACCGGGCCGCGGTCACCGACTACCGGTCCAAGGTCGACGGCTATGCCGAGGCGTACCGGGCGTTCCCGATCGGCGCCGAGGCCACCGCGGCGATCGACGAGTTCGAGACCCACTGGGCCGCCTACGACAAGGTGCTCGAGACCGAGGCGCTGCCGGCGATCGCCGGCGGCGCCGGCAAGATCGACGATGCCGCCCTCACCGCGCCGATGAACGCCGTCCGCGACGACCTCACGTCGCTGACCGGCATCACCGTCCGGGCCGGCGCCGACCAGGAGACCTCCGCCGAGAACCGCTACCAGCACACCAAGTGGCTGGTGAGCGGGCTGCTCGTGGTCGCGCTGCTGCTCGGCCTCGCGCTCGCGGCCGGCGTCGCCCGGCTCATCGTGCGGCCGCTGTCGCGCTGTGTCGCCGCGCTGCGCCGGATCGGCGACGGCGACCTGACCGCCCGGGTCGAGGTGACCGGCGCCGACGAGGTGGGCCAGATGGCCGCCGCGCTCAACGCGACCGCCGACGCGATGGCCGGCATGGTCGGCCGCATCCACACCAGCTCCGACCTGCTGGCCGAGGCGTCCGACGAGCTTTCGGCGGTGTCGGCGCAGCTGTCCGCGTCGGCCGAGGAGACCGCGGTCCAGGTCAGCTCGGTGTCCGAGTCGGCCGAGCGGGTCTCCGACGGCGTACGGGCGGTCGCGGCCGGCACCGACGAGATGGGCGTCTCGATCCGGGAGATCTCGAACAACGCCAACGAGGCGGCCACCGTCGCCGCCGACGCGGCCCGCGCCGCCGAGTCGAGCAACGCCAGCGTGGCCCGGCTCGGCGACGCGTCGACGCAGATCGGCACGGTCGTCCAGCTGATCACGTCGATCGCCGAGCAGACCAACCTGCTGGCGCTGAACGCCACGATCGAGGCGGCCCGGGCGGGCGAGGCCGGCAAGGGCTTCGCCGTGGTCGCCTCCGAGGTCAAGGACCTGGCCATGGAGACGGCCCGGGCCACCCAGCAGATCACCGATCAGGTCGGCGCGATCCAGGCGGAGAGCGGCGTGGCGGTGCACGCGATCCGGGAGATCGGCCGGGTCATCGCGACGATCAACGACTACACCACGACGATCGCGGCGGCCGTCGAGGAGCAGACCGCCACGACCGGCGAGATCTCGCGCAGCGTGGGTCAGGCGGCTGAGGGGTCGTCCACCATCGCGGAGACGATCGCCGGCGTCGCCGACGCGGCCCGCCACGTCACCGCCGGCGCGACGGAGACCCAGCAGACCGCGGGCGAGCTGGCCCGCACGGCGGCCGAGCTGCAGGCGACGGTGGCTACCTACCGCCTCTGAGGATCTCGCTCAGCACCTTGATCGTCCGGTCCAGACCGTCGTCGTCGACGTCCAGGTGGAAGATGATCCGGGCCAGGTGCGGCAGCATCGCCGAGATGTGGACGTCCCGCTTCGCGGCCTCCGCGACCAGGCTCGGCGCGTCGATCGACATTTCGCTGAGGTCGAGCAGGACCAGATTGGTCGGCACCCTGTCCGGATTTACCACCTTAAATTCGGACAGGGCCTCGGCCAGCCGCCTCGCCCGGGCATGGTCGTCGGCCAGCCGGGCGACGTGGTGGGTCAGGGCGTAGTCGCCGGCCGCGGCGAGGATGCCCACCTGCCGCATGCCGCCGCCCATCCGCTTGCGGATCACCCGGGCCCGCGCGATCCGCTCGGCGCTCCCGACGACCAGCGAGCCGACCGGCGCGCCCAGGCCCTTCGACAGGCAGACCGACAGCGTGTCGAAGAGCGCGCCGTACTCGTTCAGGGGCACGCCGTCGGCGACATGCGCATGCCAGATCCGCGCGCCGTCGCAGTGCAGGGAGATGTCCGCGTTGTCGGCCAGGTCGCGCAGCTCCCGGAGCGTCGCCAGCGGGATCACGGTTCCGCCGCCGAGGTTGTGCGTCTGCTCGACGGCGATGGCGCTGGTCGGCAGCGACGGATAGCCCCGCGGCCGGATCATGGCGGCGATCTGCCCGACGTCGAGGGACGCCCCGACCGCCGGCCAGGTGCGGGTCGAGATGCCGCCGATCGCGGCGGCGGCGCCCAATTCGTAGGTGACGACATGCGCGTCGGCGCCGGCCAGCAACTCGCCGGCCGGGGGGACGACCAGCTGCAACGCGATCTGGTTGGCCATCGACCCGGACGGCGCGAAGAGCGCCGCCTCGTGCCCGAACATCGCCGCGACCCGGGCCTCGAGCGCGTTCACGGTCGGGTCGTCGCCGAAGACGTCGTCGCCGACCGGGGCGGAAGCCATCGCCTCCCGCATCGCGGTCGACGGCCGGGTCACGGTGTCGGATCGAAGATCAACCACGGAGCATCTCCGCCACCAGGAAGGCGAGCTCGAGGCTCTGCTGGGTGTTCAGCCGCGGGTCGCAGGCCGTTTCGTACCGGCCCGGCAGGTCGAGGTCTTCGATGCCCTGGGCACCGCCCAGGCACTCGGTGACGTCCTCGCCGGTCAGTTCGATGTGGATGCCGCCGGGGTGGGTGCCCAGGCCGCGGTGCACCTCGAAGTAGCCCAGCACCTCGTCGACGATGCGGTCGAAGTGACGGGTCTTGTAGCCGTTGGACGACTCGTGGGTGTTGCCGTGCATCGGGTCGCACTGCCAGACGACCTTGGCGCCGGCCGCGGTCACCTTTTCCACGATCGGGGGCAGCGCGTCGCGGACCTTGCCGTTGCCCATCCGGCTGATCAGCGTGAGGCGGCCGGGGACGTTGCCGGGGTTCAGCTTCTCGCACAGCTCGATCGCGGTCTCGGGCGCGGTGCCGGGGCCGAGCTTGACGCCGATCGGGTTGGCTATCCGGCTGATGAAGTCGATGTGCGCGTGGTCGAGCTGCCGGGTGCGCTCGCCCACCCAGAGGAAGTGGCCGCTGAGACCGTACGCCTTGCCGTCGCTCACCCGGGTCAGCGCCCGGTCGTACTCGAGCGCCAGCGCCTCGTGCGAGCAGTACAGGCTGACCGTGCGCAGCGCCTCGTTGTCGGTCATGCCGCAGGCCCGGATGAAGTCGAGCGCCCGGTCGATCTCGCGCGCGATCGCCTCGTAGCGCTCGCCGGCCGGCGAGGCGCGGACGAAGTCCTTGTTCCAGTCGTGCAGGCCGTGCAGGTCGGCCAGGCCCCCGGCGAGATAGGCACGCAGCATGTTCATCGCGGCCGCCGAGTTCGCGTACGCCCGGATCATGCGCTGCGGGTCGGCCACCCGCGCCTCCGCGGCGGCCTCCAGCGAGTTGATCAGATCGCCGCGGTAGGCCGGCAGGCCCAGCGAGTCGGTCGCCGACGAGCGCGGCTTGGTGTACTGCCCGGCGACCCGCGCGACCTTCACCACCGGCATCGACGCGCCGTACGTCAGCACGACCGCCATCTGCAGCAGCGTGCGGGCGTTGGCCAGCAGGTGGCTCTCGGTGTTGTTGTCGAACGTCTCGGCGCAGTCGCCGCCCTGCAGCAGGAACGCGCGGCCCTCGCACACATCGGCGAGCTTGACGCGCAGCTGATCGACCTCGTACGGCGCGACGATCGACGGGACGTTGTCGAGAACCTTGCAGACCGAGGCCACCTCGCCCATGTCCGCCCACGGCGGCATCTGCACGCGCGGCAGGGACCGCCACCGGTCGAGGCCGAGCGCCTCGTCCTCGGCGGAGTCGGTGGACGGGCGGGACGTCTGGAAGGCCGGGTTGCCGACCCCCGGGTAGCTCAGCTGATGCCACTCTCGGCGCATGGGGAAAGCCTACGAGTGCGGGGCACCGGGCCTGCGCCCGGTGCCCCGCTTCTCACCTGAGGAGATGAGTAACGTGGGATGCCTTACAGGTTGTTCTTGATCGCGGTGATCAGCTCACCGTTGCTGGTGTCACCGGAGAACTCCCAGAAGAAGGCGCCGGCGAGACCCTGGTTCTTCACGTACGTCATCTTCCCGGCGATCGTCGACGGGGTGTCGTAGCCCCACCAGTTGCTGCCGCACTTGGCGTACGCGGTGCCGCCGGCCGTTCCGGTGGCCGGGCAGCTGTTCTTGAGGACCTTGTAGTCCTCGATGCCGGCCTCGTAGGTGCCGGGCGCCGCGCCGCTCGCGCTGCCGCCCGGTCCGGCCTGGGTGACCCCGGTCCAGCCCCGGCCGTAGAAGCCGATGCCGAGCAGCATCTTGCTGGCCGGCACGCCCTTGCTCTTGAGCTTCTGGATCGCCGCGTCCGAGTAGAAGCCGGCGGTCGGGATGCCCGCGTACGAGGTCAGCGGCGAGTGCGGGGCGGTCGGGCCCTGCGGGCTGAACGCGCCGTAGTAGTCGTACGTCATCGGGAAGACCAGGTTGAGCTTCTGGATGCCCGAGGCGTAGTCGGCCACGTCGAGCTTGCCGCCGTTGGAGCCGTCGGCCGAGATCGCCGAGGTGATCAGGAAGCTGGAGCCGAACTTGTTGCGCAGCGCGCTGATCACGTTGTTGTACGCGGCCGGGCCGGACGAGTCGCAGGACAGGCCGCAGGCGTTCGGGTACTCCCAGTCGATGTCGATGCCGTCGAAGACGTCCGACCAGCGGGAGTCCTTGACCAGGTTGTAGCAGGAGTTGGCGAACGCGGCCGGGTTCGCGGCGGCCTGGGTGAAGCCGCCCGACCATGTCCAGCCGCCGAACGACCAGATCACCTTGATGTTCGGGTAGAGCCTCTTGAGCTTGCGCAGCTGGTTGAACGAGCCACGCAGCGCGCCCGCGTCCCAGGTGTCGGCGACGCCGTCCACGCTGTTGGCGGTGGTGTACGCCATGTCGTAGTCGGCGTACGAGTCACCGATCGAGCACTGGCCGCCGGAGGTGTTGCCGAAGGCGTACAGGATGTGCGTCAGCTTGGCCGCCGAGCCGGACGTGACCAGGTTCTTCACGAAGTACTGGCGGGCGTAGACGCCCCACTCGGCGAAGTAGCCGACGACGTTCTTGCCGCTGGGTCCGGAAGTCGGCGACGTGGTGGGCGGCGTCGTCGGCTTCGTGGTGGGGGGTGTGGTCGGGGCGGTGGTCGGGGGTGTCGTGGGGGGCGTAGTGGTTCCGCCACAGGCGCCGCCGTCGATCCAGACGTCCCACTGCCCGCTGTGCGTGGCGGGCGACTCGTTCTGAGTCCACCACTTGGCGGTGTAGTTGTGGCCGTTCTGGGAGGCGACGTTGTCCTTGACGTACACGGCGGTTGAGGACCACGCGGGGGCACAGGCCACCGCGGCTGACGCCTGGGTCACCGGCACCAGCGCGGTGGACGCCACCACGAAGGCCCCGGCCCAGAGAGCGCGGCGGAGGGATTTCTGCACTTGGTCTCCTCGTGAACAGTTAGGAAAGTTTCCAAAAAGTTCGTAGAAGAGACGGTAGTCACAGCCATTCACAATCGTCAAGATGTCGAGCTGGGATTAAGCGTCGGTCTCAACTTCGCGGGAGCGATAAGTACGGGGTGCACATGAACGGACACTGCGCGTAGTCTCTCCGTCATGACCATCCGCGACGCCATCCCCGGTGGCCCATGAGCATTCACGTCATCGGCGTCGACGCGTACGCGCTCGGCTGGGTCGGAGTGGAACTGCGTGACGGGGCGTTCGGCCGGGCGGTGCTCGCCGCTTCGCTCTACGAGATAGTCACCAGCAGCTCCGGCGCCGCCGTGATCGGCGTGGACATCCCGCTCGGCATGCTCCCCGACCGCTGGCGCGCGGCCGACACCCTCGCCGCCGACCAGCTCGGGCCCCGGCGCGGCAGCATCTTCCGGGTGCCGCCGCGCGCGGTCTGGATGGAGGCCGACTTCGCGGCGGCCAACCGGCTCTGCCGGGAGCTGACCGGCGCCGGCCTCAGCCGCCAGTCGTGGGCCCTGCGGCCCAAGCTGCTCGAGGCCAACGCGATCTGGGAAAGGCATCCCGGCCTGCTCTTCGAGGCGCATCCGGAGGTCTCGTTCCGCACGATGGCGGGCGAGCCCCTCCAGCACGCCAAGAAGACATGGTCCGGGCAGACCCGCCGGCGCGAGCTGCTGGCCCGCAACGGCATCGTGCTGCCCGACCAGATCGGACCGGCCGGTCAGGCCCCGCCCGACGACATCCTGGACGCCGCCGCCGTGGCCTGGTCGGCGCACCGGATGGCCACCGGCACGGCGCTGAGCCACCCCTCGCCGCCCGAGGAGTGCAACGGCTCGAAGATCGCCATCTGGTACTGACGGTCAGACCGGCAGGTGACCGGGCACGTAGTCGCCGCCCGGCTGGCGGGTCATGACGTTCATCCGGTTGAACGCGTTGATCAGCGCGATCTGGCAGACCAGCGCCATCAGCTGGTCGTCGTCGTAGTGCTTGGACGCGTTCGCCCACGCGTCGTCGGGAACGCCGCCGCCGTCGGCCAGGCGGGAGCCCAGCTCGGCGAGCTCCAGCGCCGCCTTCTCCGCCTCGGTGTAGACGGTCGCCTCCCGCCAGCCGGCCACCAGGTTGATCCGCAGCGGGGTCTCCCCCGCTCGCATGGCGTCCTTGGTGTGCATGTCGAGGCAGCCCGCGCAGCCGTTGATCTGGCTGGCACGGATGTTCACCAGCTCCAGCGTCGCCGCCGGGATCCCGGCCTCGGCCACGACCCGGGCGGCCGCGACGATGGGCTTGACGAACTTCGGGCCGATCCGGGTGCCGAAGGGGTTGATCCGGGCTTCCATGGCAAAGCCTCCTCGTCGATGTGGACTCTCACTCCTTCGACGAGGGCGGCGGCGCGGAGGTAACACCGGTCAGCCGCTTCGGGTCGCTCACCGACAGGATCTCGACGATCCGGCCGTCCACCACGGTGCAGGCCATCACGCCGAGCAGCCGCCCGGTCGAGCCCCACGTGATGATTCCGGGCTCGCCGTTGACCATCGCCGGGCGCAGCGTCACCGCCGCGCGGGCGCCGCGCTGGGCCTGAGCGGCGATCTCGGCCGCGCCGACCCGCACGACCAGGCCGCGACCGCCGTACGAACGCCACGTCACCTCCGGATCGAGCAACCGCAGCAGGCCCTCGAAATCGCCGGCCCGGGCCGCCGCGATGAACGCGTCGACCACCGCACGCTGCCGGTGCCGTTCCGCATCGGGGCGGCGTGTCCCCTGCACCTTGCGCCGGGCCCGGCTGGCCAGCATCTTGCTCGCGTCCGCCGACCGGCCGAGGATCTCGCCGATCTCGTCGAACGGCACCGCGAACATGTCGTGCAGCACGAACGCCAGCCGCTCGGCCGGGCCCAGATTGTCGAGCACCACGAGCAGCGCCAGCCCGACCGAGTCGGCGAGCACCGCGTCGTCCTCGGGCGACGCGTCGTCCTCGACCACCACGATCTCCGACAGCCCGTCGTCGTAGGACGCCTCGGGCCGCGCCCGGCGGGCCCGCAGCACGTCGAGGCAGACCCGCCCGACCACGGTCGTCAGCCAGCCGGCGAGGTTGTCGATGGCCGCCGCGTCCTGGCGGGCCAGCCGCAGCCACGCCTCCTGCACCGCGTCCTCGGCGTCCGCCCGCGAGCCCAGCATCCGCTGCGCCACCGCGACCAGCCGGCCGCGTTGCGCCTCGAAGGCCTCCGCCAGTGCTTCGCTCATGGTGTTACCTTCCCCGAGCCGTTCCCGTCATCGAGATGACGGCGGCGGACCCGCCGAGGTAACAGCTCAGGACTTCGGCGCCGTCATCTGGGCGGCGATCTCGGCGGCGCGGTCGCGGGCGGCCGCGAGGGCGTCGAGCATGGCCGCGCGTACGCCGTGGTTCTCCAGCTCCCGGATCGCGCTGATCGTCGTGCCGGCCGGGGAGGTCACCGCCTCGCGGAGCTGGACCGGGTGCTCGCCGGAGTCGCGCAGCATCACGGCCGAGCCGATCGCGGTCTGCACGATCAGCTCGTGCGCGACCGGGCGGGGCAGGCCGAGCAGGACGCCGGCGTCGATCATCGCCTCGACCAGCAGATAGAAGTAGGCCGGGCCGGAGCCGGAGAGCGCGGTCACCGCGTCCTGCTGGTACTCGGGCACCCGCACGGTCCGGCCGATCGGCCGGAAGACCTCCTCGACGACGGCCAGGTGCTCGTCGGTCGCGTACGGACCCGCGGAGATCGCCGTCATCGCCTCGTCGACCCGGGCCGGCGTGTTGGTCATCACCCGCACGATCGGGATGCCGCCGGGCAGCCGCTCGGCGAAGAAGCTCGTCGGCAGGCCGGCGCAGAGCGAGACGACCAGCTTGCCCGGCGGGACCTCGGCGCCCCACTCGTCGAGCAGCTTGCCCGCGTCCTGCGGCTTCACCGCGATCAGCAGCACGTCGGCCTCGGCGACCGCAGCCGGGTTGGGCACCGTGCGGATGCCATAGCGCTCGGCCAGCTCGGCCGCCCGCTCCGCGCGCCGGGTCGTCACCAGCAATCGCTCGGCCGGCCAGCCGGCGCGCAGCAGTCCGGAGAGGACCACCTCGCCAAGCTTGCCCGCGCCGATCACCGCGACACTCTGCTTGGTCATCTCGTCCTCTCGTGCAAGGAAGCCCGCCTTCTTGTACGAAGAACAGCCAGCCGCGATCGCCCCGCCGATGAGGAGACGGGCGATTCTCCGTCGCCGCGGGGTTTGCGGCGCCGGAGAATCGGTCGGCTCCTCATCGGCCCCGAAGGGGCGATCGCCCGCGGAGCGAAGCGGAGCCAGCCAGCTCAGCTCAGCTTCCGAAGAAGACCTCGGCCTCCTCGTAGCGGGAGAGCGGGACGGTCTTGAGCTCGCCGGTGCCCTCGATCAGCGGCACCCGGACGATGTCGGTGCCCCGCAGCGCCATCATCTTACCGAAGTCGCCCTCGTGGACGGCGTCGATCGCCTGCAGGCCGAAGCGGGTCGCGAGCACCCGGTCGAACGCGGTCGGGGTGCCACCGCGCTGGATGTGACCGAGGACGACCGTGCGGGCCTCCTTGCCGGTCCGCTCCTCGAGCTGCTCGGCCAGCCACTGGCCGATGCCGCCGAGGCGGACGTGGCCGAAGGAGTCGAGCTCCTGGCTGGCCAGCTGCATCTGGCCCTCGAGCGGCTGCGCGCCCTCGGCGACCACGACGATCGGCGCGTACTCGACCTGGAAGCGCTTGGTCACGTAAGTGGCGACCTGCTCCACGTCGAAGTTGCGCTCGGGCAGCAGGATCACGTTCGCCCCGCCGGCCAGGCCGGCGTGCAGCGCGATCCAGCCGGCGTGCCGGCCCATGACCTCGACGACCAGCGTGCGGTGGTGCGACTCGGCGGTGGTGTGCAGCCGGTCGATCGCCTCCATCGCGATGTTGACCGCGGTGTCGAAGCCGAAGGTGTAGTCGGTGGCGTTCAGGTCGTTGTCGATCGTCTTGGGCACGCCGACCACGTTGACGCCGAGGTCGCTGAGCTTGGTGGCCACGCCCAGGGTGTCCTCGCCGCCGATCGCCACCAGCGCGTCGACGCCCTGCTCGGCCAGGTTGGCCTTGATCTTCTCGACGCCGCCCTCGATCTTGAAGGGGTTGGTGCGCGAGGAGCCCAGGATGGTGCCGCCGCGCGGCAGGATGCCGCGGACCTCCGCGATGCCGAGCGGCTTCGTCAGGCCCTCGAGCGGGCCCTTCCAGCCGTCGCGGAATCCGACGAACTCGTGACCGTACGCGGCGACGCCCTTGCGGACCACCGCCCGGATCACCGCGTTGAGACCGGGGCAGTCGCCGCCGCCGGTGAGCACGCCGATGCGCATGATTGCTCGTCCTCCCTGATCGGGTTGCGAGAAGCAGATAGCCCGTCTTGCCCCAGGGAGCGTCTCTCGGCAGCGTTGCCGGCCCGGGGCGGGCCGCAAGCGCACTCTAGCGGCCCGCGAAAACTCGGGCGAAAGCGCCCCGAGTCCCAGCCTAGACCTTCATCGCGTGCCAGCGCGCGAGGTTGTGCTTGGCATCGACCAGGGCGTCGTGCCGACCGGACATGGTGGGCAGCGGTGGCCGGCCGCGGTCGTCCCAGAGCTGGCGCAGGTCCTTGGTGAACCGGGGAATCTCGCGGGGCAGCGCCGGCATCGCACCCCACAGCTGGGCCAGCGCGACGTGGTCGTACGCGGCGAACCAGGCCCACAGTTCCATCTGCTCGTCCCGGCCGCGCAGCGGCTCCATGAGGAACGCGTACAGGTCGTCGCGGATGCGCTCGCGGGAGCGCCAGGCCTTGTCGGACGGGGACGGGAGCTTGTCGAGGACGTTGCGGCGCACCCAGGGAATCGCCTTGGTGTCGTCGAACTCGGTGCTGACCGCGTAGAACTCGCGGCCGAACTCGTCGACGACGCCGATCGAGACCAGGTCGACCGTCCGGCCGTCCTCGATGAACTCGCAGTCGTAGAAGTAGCGATACGTCCCCATCCGACCTCCCCGCCACCGCCCCTGACCGGACTGAAGACTCTCCTTGCCCATCCTGACGCATGGTCAGCTTGCCGCCGTCTCCAGGGCCTCCCTCGCCCGTTCGAGCGTCGTGCGGTCACCCCGGCGGGCGGCCCGGTCGGCGCGCACCGCCCAGCGCAGCCGCTGCAGCACCGGCAGGGCGACCTCGAGCTCGTCGCGTCCCACCGGGCCGGCCGCCAGGTAGCCGTCGAGGAACTCGGTGGCGTGCGCCGTGCCGCCCGCGTACCCGATTGCCGCCGCCACGTCGTAGACCAGCGGCCCGACGCCGCCGGCGCCGCAGTCGAGCAGTCCGGCGCGCCCGGTGCCGGCATCGACGACGAAGCTCGAGGGGGCCGGGTCGCCGTGCAGCACGCCGTAGGTGAGCCGGTCGGTGACGGTGAGCCGGGTGGCCGCGCCGAGCGCGTCGGCGACGGCGCCGCGGAGCCAGGGCTCCGCGGTCAGATGCGGCGCGTGCGGGTCGAGCGGCTGCCACGGGCGCAGGCCGGGGTGGTCGAAGTGCTGAAGAGCCTTGTGTACGACGCCCAGACGGTCGCCCCACCACTGCTGGTCGACGGGATCGCGCCCCTCCAGCGGGCGGCCGGGCACGCGGCGCAGCAGCGACAGCGCGCCGGCCGGAGTCTCCGCGGTGAGGCCGCCGCCGAGGGTGCGCACCGGCTCGCCCGCCTCGATGTCGCGCAGCCGCAGGTGCTCGGCCGCGATGAGCCCGGCCTCCACCGGCTGCCGGGCGCCCGGCTCGGCGAGGCGGCACACGTACCGCTCGGCGCCGGCGGTGATCTCCCAGCCGTGCGAGATCACCTCCGCGGGGAGGGCGATGATCTCGCCGGGGGTCAGATGCCACTGGTCCCGCAGGGTCGATCGCACGAGGTCGTCATCCGGCACCGCGGGAGTATCGCGGGGCGGCCCGAAGATCCGACGGACAGGATGGGCGATCGTGGTCCGCACCCGCCGATCACGCCTTGCTATCGAGAGGTTTACAGATAGCGACGCGCGCGACATGATCGTACGGTGCCTGCACGGCACGCCCGCTCGTAAATGGCGCGGGGGCAGTGGTTCGTGCTATTAGTGATCGTTCGCGTCGAGGGGCCGGCGCCGGCCGGGTTCGTCGACGCGGTCCCCACCTGGGGGAGGGATAGACGCCGTGGACCATCGCATGCCGGATTCCGGTGACGCGCTGACCGGCGTGGAGATGTTCGCTGGCCTGGAGCCGGACGTCCGGCAACGGGTCATCGCCACCGCGGTTCCACGCACCTATCGCAAGGGTCAGATCATCTTCGTCGAGCACGACCCCGGCGAGTCCCTGATCATCCTGAAGCGCGGCGCCGTCGCGATCTTCCGCACCGCGCCCACGGGGGAGCGCGCGGTGCTGACGGTCGTGCGCCCGCCGGACGTGCTCGGCGAGGTGTCCCTTCTGGACGCCGCCACCCGCAGCGCGTCGGCCGAGGCGATCGAGGACTGCCAGGCGCTCACCCTGTCGCGGGCCGCGTTCATCGACCTCGTGCACTCCAACCCGCGCATCCTGGACGCGGTGATGCGCTCGGTCGGCGCGCTGATCCGCCGGCTGACCGAGCAGAACACCGATCACGTCTTCCTCGACCTGCCGGGCCGCGTCGCCAAGACGCTGGTGCGGCTGGCCGGCGAGAGCCAGGCGCCGATGATCACGATCGAGCTCAACCAGAGCCAGCTCGCCGAGATGGCCGGCGGCTCGCGGCAGAGCGTCAATCAGGCGATCGGCAGCTTCGCCAGTCGCGGCTGGCTGCGCACCGAGGGCCGCCGCATCGTGGTCACCGATCTGCAGGCGTTGAGGCGTCGCGCCGGAATGGCTGTTGCCTGATGGCCTCGCTCCGCTCGGCGGGCACTGCGCCCGGCATTTCGATGCTCGTTTTGAGCTTGCTGGCGTAGACGTCGACGTAGGGGCGGCCGGAAAGCACCATCAGCTCGTACATGATCTCGTCGGTGATGGCGCGCTCGACGAACCGGTCGCCGCGCGCCGCGTCGTAGCGGGAGAAGTCGAGCGGGGCGCCGAACGCCATGCGTACCCGTCGGATCTTGGGAATGAGAGTGCCGGTCGGCTGGATCTCGTCGGTGTTCAGGAGCGCGACCGGCACCACCCGCGCGCCGCTTTCCAGCGCGAGCCGGGCCACCCCGGTCTTGCCCCGGTAGAGGCGGCCGTCCGGTGACCGTGTCCCCTCGGGATAGATGCCCGCGACGCCACCCTCGCGCAGCACCCTCAGCAGGGTGTCCAGGGCCGCCTGGGCGGCCTGGCCACCCGAACGGTCCACCGGGATGGTCCCGGTGCCCAGGAAGAACTGCCGCATCAGCTTTCCTTTGATCCCCTTGCCGGTGAAGTACTCCGCCTTCGCGACGAACGTCACCCTGCGCTTCACCATCAGGGGTGTGAAGATCGAGTCGGAGAAGGAAAGGTGGTTGCAGGCCAGGATCACCGGACCGTCCGCGGGCACATTGCCCAGGCCACGCACGTCCGGCCGGAAGACGAGCCGGAGCAGCGGGCCGAGAAGCACATACTTCAGGAGCCAATAGAACACGAGTGTCCTTTCCCGGGCAGACGGCGTGGCCGTCGCAGAGGGAAGCCTAAAGCCTTTGGTCCGATTCCGGCGCTACCGCCGGGACGGTTGGATGGGGAGCGGGACGGCGCGCCACAACGCACTCCCGCAACCGGTGCTCGGCGTGTCACCATTCAAGGCACGGTCGGCGAGGGAGTGTGCAGGGTGACAGCGGGTGGCGCCCGCCGCGGGCGGCGGGACAACGGGCTCGACGCGGCCGACTACGCGGTGGCCGGCGACGTCGATCCGCGCGTCGGCGAGCGTCTGCTCGACGTGCTCCAGGCCGCGGGGATCGCGGCCTATCTTCAGCCCACGGCCGATCTCAATCCGATCCTGCGGGCCACCACGCTGCCGTCCCGCCCGACCGACCGGCTCTACGTCGACCGCACCTACCTGGACGACGCGAAGGCCCACCTGCTGCGGGAGACCGGCGGCCAGTCGCCGTTCCCGGTCGCCCCGCCGCCGGCCGATCCGACCGCCGAGCCCGACATCGAGGCCGAGTGGGCCAAGATCGTGGCGGGCTTCCACACCACCGTCGACCCGACCGCCGCGCCCTGGCCGTCCGCCGAGGAGCTGCCGCCGGCCCCGGAGCCGCCGCCCGCTCCCTCGCCGGCCGAGACGGGCGCGGCCGAGACCGGGCCGGTCGAGAGTGGGCCGGCCGAGAGTGGACCGGCCGAGATCGGGCCGGTCCGGCACAACCGCCGCCGCACCGACCGGCCGGCCGAGCCGACCCTGATCGACGGGCTCGACACCTTCGGCGCCGACCTCGAGGACGATGACGACGAGCGCTACGTCCCGCCGCCGCCCCCGCCCCTGCCGCGCATCTCGAAGTACGCGGTGATGGGCATCCTCGGCGTGGTGCTGGGCTTCGTGCTGTTCCTCTTCCCCGGCATGCTGCCGATCGCCCGCGACTACGTGACGCTGATCGGCTTCGCGGCGATCGTCTCCGGCGCGGTGATGCTGGTCTGGCGGCTGCGCTCGGGCGACGACGACGAGGACGACTTCGACGACGGGGCCGTCGTCTGAGTTGGATTGACCACCGTCTGTGTAGCTCTTGGGCATCGTCCGGTAACCTTCGGTGATGCGCCAGAGCTCCTTGGTCGTGGTCGCCAACCGTCTCCCGCTCGACGACAACGCCGCCCCCGATGGCGCTTGCGAATGGCGACGCAGCCCCGGCGGGCTCGCCAGCGCACTGCACGCCATCCTCGAGCAGACCCCGGCCACCTGGGTCGGCTGGGGTGGCGGGATCGGCCCGGCGCCCACCCTGCCCGACATCGGCACGCTGCGGCTGCGCCCGGTGTCGCTCACCGAGGACGAGCTGCGCGGCTACTACGAGGGTTTCGCCAACTCGACGCTGTGGCCGCTCTACCACGACGCCGTCGAGCAGCCCGTCTTCGACCGCGGCTGGTGGGAGACGTACCGCGAGGTCAACCGCCGCTTCGCCGAGGCCGCCGCCGAGGTGGCCGAGCCCGGCGCCGCGGTCTGGGTGCAGGACTACCACCTCCAGCTCGTCCCGCACCTGCTGCGCGAGCTGCGGCCGGACGTGCTGATCGGCTTCTTCATGCACGTGCCGTTCCCGCCGCCCGAGCTGTTCATGCAGCTCCCCCGCCGGGTCGAGCTGGTGCGCGGGATGCTCGGCGCCGACCTGGTCGGGTTCCAGCGCGAGCAGGCGGCGCACAACCTGGCCCAGCTGGCGACCAAGCTGCTGGGCGCGGCCGGGGCCGACGAGAAGATCCTGGTCGAGGGCCGGGTGGTGCGCACCGGCGCGTTCCCGGTCTCGATCGACGTGGCCGAGATGGAGTCGCTGTCCGCCCGGCCGTACGTGCACAACCAGGCCCGCCAGCTGCGGCACGACCTCGGCGCGCACAAGAAGGTGCTGCTGAGCGTCGACCGGCTCGACTACACCAAGGGCATCGAGCACCGGCTGACCGCGTACAGCGAGCTGCTGCGCGACGGCCGGGTCAAGGTGCGCGACGCGGTGATGGTGCAGGTGGCGGTGCCCAGCCGGGAGCGGGTGGAGAGCTACCGCGGGTTGCGCGACCGCATCGAGCGCGAGGTCGGACGCATCAACGGCGAGTACGGCCGGGTCGGCGAGCCGGCGATCCACTACCTCAACCAGCCGTTCGACCGGGCCGACCTGGCGGCGCTCTACCAGACCGCCGACGTCATGGTGGTGACGCCGCTGCGCGACGGGATGAACCTGGTGGCCAAGGAGTTCGTGGCGGCCCGCCGGGACGGCGCGGGGGCGCTGGTGCTCAGCGAGTTCGCCGGCGCGGCGGCCGAGCTCGGCGACGCGTTCCTGGTCAACCCGCACGACGTGGATGGGCTCAAGGAGACGCTGCTGCAGGCGCTGGCCGCCGAGCCGGCCGACCTGGCGCGGCGGATGGCGGCGATGCGGGCGCACATCACCGCGCACGACATCCACGCCTGGGCCCGGGCGTATCTGACCGCCCTGGACCAGACCGGGCAGCTGGCCGAGCACCTGCCGCGACAGCGCCGGACGCTAGCGCGCCGATAGCTCCTTGGTGAGCCAGTCGAGGATCGCGTCGATCGGCTCGGCCCAGCCGGCGTCGAGCATCATGTCGTGGCCCATGCCCGGGAAGAGCAGCGGCGCTCCGCCGTAGGCCGCCGCCGTCGCGTCGAGCGCCTTGCGGGACACCACGCGATCGTCCGGCGACCCGACGACGAGGATCGGCGGCTCCCCCACCGCTCTGCCGGGACTTACCGTGGCGAAGGGGCGCGCGGGTTCGATGCGGGTCAGATAGCCCTCGGCCTCCTCGGCCGGGAGCGCGGAGCTGAACAGCTGCCGTCGACTGAGCCGAAGGCGGCCGCCGAAGACAGCCGGAATCGTACCGATCGGATTGGTCTTGAAGGCCGTGCCGATGACGCCCCACTTGGCCAGGGCGGGCGCCACCAGCACCGCGGCCCGCGCCGGATAGCGACCCAGCGCCCGCGCCACCACCGCGGCGCCGGAGCCGTGGCCGATCAGCACCGCCTGACGCGGCAGCGACGCCGCCGTCTGCCGCACGTCGTGCACGTGGGCGCGCAGGTCACCGCCCTCGCGCGGGGTCAGCGCGTGGGCCGGGAAGCCCCGGTTGGCCGCGTGACCCAGCCAGCGCTCGGCGAACGCCCACGCGCCCTGGCCGGGGCCGGGCACGAACAGCAGCGGCGGCTGCTCGGTGTCCCCCTCGACCAGGCGGGACACGACCTCGCGCTCGGCCGGGGTCACCGGCGACGTCCAGTCCGCCCAGCGGAGAATCTCGTCGCTCACTTGGCCGGCTCCATCTCGCGCAGCAAACCCCCGACGGCCTTCAGGTAGTCGAGGTGGTCGACCTCGAACCAGTGCCGGCGGCTCGGCACCACCTGGCGCTTGGACCAGCTGCGGATCGGGCGGGCCGACTCCTTCTGCTGCACCGCCGCCGCGCGTACCGGATCGTCATGGCGCAGGCGCAGCCAGCGCGCCACCGCGACGCTCTGCCAGTGGGCCAGCGGCAGCAGCCCGGCGTCCGGCTGGAGCAGGCCGACCACAGCGAGCGTCGGATGCTTGCGGGCGAACGCGTGCAGGTGCAGATCGGGACGGCCGTCCGGCCCGCTGTCGAGGAGCTCGGGCGCGAGGAACTCGAAGCGCGGGACGTAGCCGGTCGCCATGATCACGAGCTCGGGGTCGATCCGGCGGCCGTCGGCCAGCTCCACCTTGCCGTCGGCGAAGCGGGCCACATCCGGGACCGGCTTGATCCGGCCGTGCCCCAGGAAGTACGGCAGCTGCGAGTTGACCACCGGGTGGCTCTCGTACGGCCGGTGGTCGGGCGCCGGCAGCCCGAAGCGGGTCAGGTCGCCGGTCGTCAGGGCCAGCGTGCGGCGGTAGAGCCACTGGCGCAGGCGCAGCGGCGTTCGGAACCGCAGCAATCGGTCGTTGATCTGGTCGGCGGGCCGGCCCACGACGTACTTGGGGGCGTACCAGTAGCCGCGCCGGGTCGAGTGCCAGACCGTGCCGGCCTGCTGAGCGGCCTCGACCGCGATGTCGCAGCCGGTGTTACCGCCGCCGATCACCAGCACCTTGCGGCCACGCAGCTGGGCCGGGTCCTTGTACTGCGCCGAGTGGATCACCTGGCCGCGGAACTCGCCCGGGATCTCGGGCCGGGCCGGCGACCAGTTGTGCCCGTTCGCGACGACCACCGCGGCGTAGCGCTGCACGCGGGACGAGCCGCCGCCGGTCGACCGGGTGGTCACGTCCCAGCGGCCGTCGCCGGCCGGCGCCGCCGAGACGACCTCGGTGCCGAACCAGATGTGCTCGCCCAGGCCGAAGTGCTTGGCGTAGCGCTCCAGATAGGACAGCACCTGGCTGTGGTGCGGGTAGTCGGGCCAGCTGTCCGGCATCGGGAAGTCCGGGAACTCGGTCAGCGGGCGGGACGAGATCAGGTGGGTGCTCGCGTACACCGGGCTGCGGTCGTGCCGCCAGTTCCACGCGCCGCCGACCGACGTCTCCCTCTCGTAGCAGTCGACGGCGAAGCCGTGCTCACGCAGGTTTTTGACGGCGGCGAGGCCGCTGGCGCCGGCCCCGATGACGCACACCGCGTCCCGACGGTCGGCGATGTCCGGAGTGTCGTGCACGCGGCGATCCTGCCAGACGGCCGGGCCCGGCGGAAGCGCGCATTTCAGGGCAGCCGCAAGTCGGCCAGCACCGGCAGATGATCACTCGCCCGCCGGGCCAGGTCGGACTCCACCACCTCATACTTCTCGATGGTGATGTCGGGGGTGACGAACAGGCCGTCGATGAGCCGGGCGGGCAGCGTCGCCGGAAACGTGAAGTGCCCCGCCGCGGAGGACAGCAGGCCATCCTCGACCGTCCGCCACGCTCCCCCGCCCGGTCCCTCGTTCAGGTCGGCGGCGGCGATCACCGGGCCCTCGATGCCGTCGAGGGCCTGCTTCCACAGGGCGGCCTGCGCCGGGCGCTCGGCCGGGTCGGTGGCCAGGTGCGAGCCCGAGACGGTGAACCGGCCGCCACGCACCGAGCCGCGCACGAACGCCGCGCCGCGCAGATGCCGCCCCGGCGTCAGCGGAAACCGCATGCACCACGTCTCGTGCACCTTGACCCGCATGCTGACCAGCACGAGGTTGCCCAGGGCGGGCAGCCCGCCGGCCGCCACCACCAGGCCGGCGTCGTCGGCGAGCGCCGCGCACTTGTGCCGCCACCGGAACCGCCGCGGCGACTCCTGCACGACCAGCACGTCCGGGTCCGCCTCGCGGATCAGCGAGATCAGGGCCGCCCGGTCGTCCCTGAGGCCGTGGACGTTGTAGCTCATCACCCGCAGCGGCACCCCGGACACGGTTCTCCCTCTCTCGCCCTCAGATCCGCGTGGCCAGGTCGGCGGCGCCGACCACCCCGGCGGTGTTGCCCATCTGGGCGGCCACCAGGTCGGCGACCGGGAACCGGCCGCGCTGCGCGAGCTGGTCGCGGTAGGTGGTGCGGGTGGGCGTCATCAGCAGGTCGCCGGCGTCGACCACACCGCCGCCGACCACGAGGACCTGCGGGTCGAGGGCCTGCGCCAGGTCGGCCATCGCCACGCCGAGCCAGTAGCCGATCTGCGCGAACGCGTCCCGGGCCACGCCGTCGCCGGCCCGCGCCGCCTCGGTGATCTGCCGCCCGGTGATCGCCAGCGGATCGCCGCCGGCCAGCTCGAGCAGCCGCGCGGCCCGCTCCGGCTCCTGCCGCGCGCCGGCCCGGGCGAACCGGACCAGGGCGTTGCCGCTGGCGTACTGCTCCAGGCAGCCGAGCCGGCCGCAGCCGCACGGGTGGCCGTCCGGCACCGACTGGATGTGGCCGAGCTCGCCGGCGATGCCGTTCGCCCCGCGCCACAGCTTGCCGCCGAGCACGATGCCGCCGCCGATCCCGGTGCCCACGGTGATCATCACCATCGAGTCGTCGGCGTGCTTGGCGACCCCGAACCGGAACTCGGCCCAGGCCGCGACGTTCGCGTCGTTCTCGAGCACGGTGGGCAGCCCGACGGCCTTGCTCACGTAGTCGCGCAGCGGCTCGTCCCGCCAGGCGAGGTTGGGCGCGAACAGCACGGTCGCCCCCGGCGCGTCGATCCATGCGGCCGCGCCGATGCCGATCGCGGTGGCCTGCGGAAACTGCCTGGCCAGCTCGGCCGCCACCTCGACGATCGTGTCCCGGGTGCCGGCCGGGTCCTCGGCCGGGGTGTCACGACGGTTGGACGCCAGCACCGTGCCGTGCTCGTCGACCACCCCTCCGGCCACCTTGGTGCCGCCGACGTCGACTCCGATGGTCAGCGTCACGCTGTCTCCTCTGTTTACCGCTCACACCGCGTCGTCGCCGGGGGCCGCGTCGCCCGCCTCGTCGCCGCGTTCCGCGGGCGCCTCGGCGCCCGGCACATCATGATCCACCGTCGTGGGTCGCGCCACGTCGCCAACACCCGCTTCGGCGGTGGCCGCGGCCCATACATCAAACCTTCGAGGGGTACGCCCGGAGCCCCCGCCCCCGGCCTCGGTGTCCCGGATCTCCGTGGCCTTCGCCGCCTTCGCCTGCGCGGCCGACTCGGCCACCCGCTCGGCCGCCTCCGCCGCGGCCGCACGCGCCTCCTCGGCCGCCTTGCGCAGGGCTTCCTGAGCGGCCACCCGCTTCTCCTCGGCCGCCTTGCGCGCGGCCTCCCGAGCGGCCACCCGCTCCTGTTCGGCCTCGGCCGCGGAGGCCGCCGAAGCCGCCGCCCACGGGTCGAGACCCGCCGCAGCCGCCTCGTCGGGACTCATCGGCGCTGTCTTGGCCGGCTGGGCACTGGCGGGCTCTTGACTGGCTCGCTCGGCATCGGCGGGCTCTTCACTGGCTCGCTCGACATCGGCGGGCTCTTCACTGGCTCGCTCGACATCGGCGGGCTCGGGACCGGAGGGCTGGGCGACTCGGGTGGCGGCCGACCAAGCCTCGTCCGGGCTCGGCGGCGCGGGCTGGGCCGGCCTGGCGGGGCGCTTCCGGCCGTCACCGGCGATCGACGAAAGCCCGCGCATCAGGCTCGCCACTCCCGAGGCCACATCCCCGGCGCCGGTGGCCAGGCGCACCGCTGTCTGGGGGCTCGGGTCGCGCACGGCCGCGATCGCCCGGCAGATCGGGCAGACGCAGCACTCGGCGCTGCCCGTGGCCCATTTGTGGCCACCCTGGGCGGCACCTTGGACGCCGCCGCCCCCGCCGGCACCCTGCGCGCCGCCCGCGGGCTGCCCGGGGTCCCGACCGACACTCGCCAGGCGATCGACCGCTCCGGCGACCGTTTTGGCCAGGCCGCTCAAACCGTTAGCGAGCGCGTCGCGCGTACCGGAAGAATCGCTTGCGGCGGCACCGCCCGCCGCCATCGCGATCAGCGTGGCGACCAGCCGCTCGGCCTCCTCGCGCGCCGACTCTGGCATCGCACCCACCCGCTCAGCTCGCCGGAAGGCTCTCGACGCGGCGCTTGAGCTGTTTCAGCGCCGTGTCCATGATGATTTTCTCCGCTTTGCGGCGGAACATGCCGAGCATCCCGATCGAGAGCTCGACCTCGAGCGAATAGGTCACCGTGGTGGTGCCGTCGCCGGCGTCGGCCAGGTCGTACGAGCCCTGCTGCGACTTCTGGGTCTTGGACGGCTCGACCAGGTGCCACTCGATGCGGGTCAGGTCGTCGGCGTAGGCATACTCGAGGGTGTAGTCGTCGGCCATCACGCCGGCGTCGATCACGAAGCGCACGCGGGCCGCATAACCGTCCTCGTACTCCTCGAGGACCTCGATCTGCTCGATCGCGTCGACCCACTCGGGGTAACGCGGGAAGTCGCAGATCACCGCGGCCACGCGGTCGACGGGCGCATGAACCTGGATCGACTGCGTCGAGGTATCCGCCATGCACGGAGGCTACCCCGTCGCCGCGACGATCCCGACGACCGGGCCGAGCCGCATCTTGCAGCGGCGACTACCATCCGTCAGGTGCCGGTGCTTGCCAGTGTCTCCTCGCGCGTCCAGCCGCTCGCGGTGGCCGCGCGCCTCATCATGCTGGTGCTGGTCGCGGCGCTCACGCTGATCGCCACCCAGGACCTGGCGCAGCTGCGCTGGATCGCCCTGTTGGTGGTGGCCGCCCTGCCCGCGTTCCTCGCGCCCGAGCATCGCGTCCTCGCGCCGCTCGGCCGCTTCGCCGAGGTGGTGGTCGTCGGGCTCGCGGCCGGCTCGGTCGCGGCCGCGGCCGACCAGTCCGGCACTGTGGACGCCGGCTTCGGCGCCGAGGCGGTGCTGCCCTATCTGGCGGTCCCGCTGCTCTCCGCGGCGCTGCGCCGGCGGCCCACCGAGGGCGCCGCGCTGCTCGGCGTCGCGGCCGTCTCGATGGTGGCCGGCGGCGTGTGGCTCGGCGAGGTCAGCCCGATCTCCCAGCCGGGCTTCCTGGCGGCGTGCGGCCAGTGGCTGGTGCTCGGCGCCATCGTCACGTTCGCCGCCGACACGATGCGCCAGCTGATGCAGCCGCCCGAGCCGACCCCCCAGCCGTACGCGGAGGCCACCCGCCTGCTCACCCAGCTCCGCAGCGTGGCCCGCTCGCTGCCCGGCGCCACCCTCGACCCGGGCGGCATCTCCGAGCACCTGCTCGAGGAGCTGCGCCTGGTCGCGCCGGGCGACCGGGCGGCGGTGCTGTCGACCAGCGGCGGCGGCCGGCTCGTGGTGCTCGCCCAGACCGGCGCCGACCGGGTCGACTGGGAGACGACGCTGGACGCCGACTCGGCCATCGCCGACGCCTGGGCCACCCAGCAGCCGCAGGTGGCCAACCGCTCGCAGGGCCGGTCCAGCCGCCGCGGCGAGGTCTCCTCGCTCGTCGTCCCGCTGGTCGCCGGGGTGCGCACGATCGGCCTCGTCATCCTCGAGACGGACGTCCCGAACGCGTACCCTTCATCTGTGGTCTTCGATATAACGGGCGTGACCGAGCCGGCCGCCATCCGGCTCGAGGCCGCCCTGCTCTTCGACGACGTCCGCTCGCTCGCCACCAACGAGGAGCGCCAGCGCCTGGCCCGCGAGATCCACGACGGCGTCGCCCAGGAGCTGGTGATGGTGGGCTACGGCATCGACAACGCCCAGGCGACCCTGCCCGAGGGCGCCGAGGAGACCGCCGAGGAGCTGCGCACCCTGCGCAACGAGGTCACCCGGGTCATCACCGAGCTGCGGCTCAGCCTGTTCGAGCTGCGCTCCGAGGTGGACCGCAACGGCGGCCTGGCCGCCGCGATCGCCGAGTACGCCCGCACCCTGGGCACCTCGGCGGGCCTGCGCGTCCACTTCACCTTCGACGAGTCCACCGCCCGGCTGCCCGCCGCGACCGAGGCCGAGCTGCTGCGCATCGCCCAGGAGGCGATCACCAACGCACGCAAGCACGCCGGCGCCTCCAACCTGTGGGTCACCTGCACCGTGGACCCGCCGTACGCGGAGATCGAGGTCTCCGACGACGGCAAGGGCTTCGCCGACGACCGCCCGGACGGTCGTTACGGCCTGACCATCATGGCCGAGCGCGCGGAACGGATCCGCGGCCGGCTGAAAATCACGCCGCGACACCCCAGCGGGACAACCGTGGCCGTAGTGCTCGGTTCGCCGGGTAAGCGCGATAGCGTGCGGGATAGCGTTTCCGCTCCAGCTCCAGAAGGGGAGTAACTCAGGCATGTCGACCAGTCCTGCGCCCACCACGCGCACCAAGGTCCTTCTCGTCGACGATCACGACCTGATTCGTAAGGGGCTGCGACACGCATTCGAGCGCGACCGCCAGTTCGAGGTGGTCGGCGAGGCCGCCACGGCGGCCGAGGCGGTGCGCCAGGCCGGCGCCCTGCAGCCCGACGTTGTGATCATGGATCTCCGCCTGCCCGACGGCAGCGGCCTGGAGGCCACCAAGGCCCTCCGCAAGAACAATGCCAACATGGGCATCGTCGTCCTCACCATGTACGCGGGCGACGACCAGCTCTTCGGCGCGCTGGAGGCCGGGGCGAGCGCCTTCGTGCCCAAGACCGCGCCCGCCGACGAGGTGGTCGCGGCCGCCCGGCACGCCGCCTCGGCGCCGAGCGCGTTCACCGCGGCCGACCTGGCCGAGGCGATGAAGCGGCGGCTGGCCCCCTCGGGTCCGCAGCTGTCGCCGCGCGAGGGTCAGGTGCTGCGCCTGCTGGCCGACGGGATGAGCGTCGCCGGCATCGCCAAGCAGCTGTTCGTCTCGGAGTCGACAGCCAAGACCCACATCTCCAAGCTGTACGAGAAGCTGGGCGCGGCCAACCGGGCGCAGGCGCTGATGACGGCGCTGCGGCTGGGCCTGCTCGAGGCGCCGGACGCCCCGAAGTTCTAAGCCCGCTGGGCGGCGAGGCGGCGCAGCGCCAGATACGCCTCGCAGCCCAGGCAGAGCCCGAAGGCCGCGTTCAGGAACGCCGCGAGCAGCCCGAACGCGGCGAACACCACGCCCAGCGCGGTCAGTCCGGTGAGATAGCCGACCGTGGCCACGGCCAGGAACGTGAAACCGACGGTCTGGGCGAAACGCACCGGCGCGGCGGGCTCGCGCTCGGCGGGCGGGCCCAGGCGCGGCCGGATCAGTGTGCGGTAGACGTACGCGTAAGGGCCTTGCTTGGGGTTCATGGCGGTGATCGCGAAGACGATGGTCTGGGCGAGCGCCAGCCAGCCCCAGCCGGTGGCCAGCACCGCGACGAGCACGGCGCTGGTCAGGGTCGCGGCGAAGCGCTGGCCACGGGGGTCGAGTTCCATGTCTGACAGTAAAGTCCAGCGCGCCCCGAATCTCTACGGGTCCGATTAGTGTTCTAGGGAACGCAGGACCTTGCGCAGCAGCGCGTTGAGCCGCACCAGCTCCTCGTAGGTGAGCGCGCCCAGCAACTTCCGCTCGCGTGCCATGCCCTCGAAGATGTGCTTGTCCCACTCCTCGCGGCCCTTGCCCGTCGGGCGCACCAGCACCCGGCGCCGGTCGGTGGGGTCGACCTCGCGGGTCACCAGCCCGGCCGCGACGAGACGGTCGAGCCGGCTGGTCATGGCGGCCCGGGTCACGTGGGTGGCCTCGGCGAGCTGCGCCGGCGTGGCCTCGGTCGGATACGGCTGCACCATCAGCGCGTGGAGGGTCTTGAAGTCCTCCAGCGTGAAGTCCTCGTTGCCGGCGAACGCGGCCGCGTCCTGGCGGCGGGCCCACTTGGCGATGTCGTTCATCCGCACCAGGGCGCCCTCGATCTCGGGCGCGAACCGCGGATCGTCCTTCCAGAACGTCGCCCACCGCGCCACGTGATCGTCTACCCCGTCCCGCTCCTCCGCCGTGCGCTCAGTCATGTGTCCATTGTTCCATGCCCGATATTTAGATTGCGAATAGTTAGACTCCGAACCACCGTCGCCGTCATGCTGTCCGACTTCCGCCTGCTCGCCACCGGCCAGACCCTGTCCTGGATCGGCAACGGCTTCCAGACCGTCGCCCTCGCCGTCGCGATCGTCCGGGCCGGCGGCGGCGCCGGTGACCTCGGCATCGTCATGGCCTGCTCGTTCACCGCGCTGCTCGCCTGCTCCCTGCTCGGCGGGGTCTGGGCCGACCGGCTCCAGCCGCGGCGCGTCATGGTGGCCTCCGACCTCGTCCGCCTGCTGTGCGCGGCCGCGATCGCGGTGATGTTCCTCGGCGGCGGCTATCACCTGGTCCTGCTGTCCGGGCTCACCGCGATCTCGTCCGGCGCGGGCAGCTTCTTCAACCCCGCGATGACCGCGCTGCGCCCGCTGCTGGTGCCGATCGAGCGCCGGCAGGCGGCGAACGCGACGCTCAGCATGCTGCAGACCGGCAGCTCGGTGGCCGGTCCCGCGATCGGCGGCCTCACCGTGGCGGCGTTCGGCGCGCCGGCCGGCTTCGCGGTGAACGCGGTCAGCTTCCTCGGGTCGATGGCCGCCTGCCTGCTGCTGCGCGCCCGCGCCACTCGCGGCCCGCGCACGTCGATGCTGCGCGAGCTGGGCGCCGGCTGGCGCGAGATCAGCGGCCGGGACTGGCTGCTCGGCGGCCTTCTCGGCGCCTCGGTCTACCACGTCGCCAACGGCGTGATCCTCGTGCTGGTCCAGGTGATCGCCATTCAGCGCCTGGGCGGCGCGTCCGCCGCCGGCTTCATCGCCGCCGCGGAGGGCCTGGGCGGCATGATCGGCGCGGCGGTCGCCTTGCGCTTCAAACCGCGTCGCTTGCTGCGAGCCGGTTGGCTCACGCTGATGTTGATGCCGCTCTGGGCTTTCGCGTACGTCTGGCCGGCCACCCTGACAGCCGTCCTGGCGGGCGCGATCATCGGCTGGTCCGGGCTGATCTTCTTCGATGTGGCATGGCAGACCGCGCTCCAGGACCGGATCCCGCAGAGCGCCCTGGGCCGGGTCGCGTCGTGGGACACCCTCACGTCGTTCATGGCCATGCCGATCGGCAACGTCCTGGCGGGTCCGCTGTCGGACCGCTTCGGGCTGAACCCGGTCCTCACCGTCTGCGCCGGCGTCCTATTTGTGTCGGCGGCGTCGCAGCTGTTGATCCCCGGCTCGCGCACCCTGACCAGGGTTACCGCCCCCGCCGCTCCCCGGTGCCGGAATCGGCGCTGGTCTGATCTACCGGTCGGGGATCAGCTCGCCGATGGCCGCGATCAGCTGCGGCTTGCTGGGGACGCCGGTGGCGCGCTTCGCCACGCGGCCCTCGGCGTCCAGGATCAGCAGCGTCGGGGTGCGCCAGACAGCCAGCTCGCGCACCTCGTCCAGGTGGCTCTCGGCGTCGACCTCGACGTGCTGGACGCCGGGCACCAGCTCGGCTACCTCGGAGCTGATCCGCCGCACCGCCCGGCAGGGCGCGCAGAACGCCGACGAGAACTGCAGCAAGGTGACCTGCGCCGGCCCGACGCCGAGGCGTTCCAGCAGGCCGGGCGCGAGACGCTCGGCCTCGGCGCTCAGAACGCCCGGCTCCTCTTCCCGATCCGGAACGACGACCGGTGCGTGCACCGCCGCGGCCGCCGCCGTCGACGCCGCCTTGGCCGCCGCCGCGGCGACCGCCGTCGGCGACGAATGATCCGGAATCTCGACGACCTCGAGCCCCGCCGCCTCGAGGATGTTGCGACGCCGCTTCTTCTCCGCCGCCTCGTCGCGGATGATGCCGTCCGTGCGGCGCCGCCACAGACCGAACGTCGTGGCCACGATCAGCACGGCAACGATGACTGCCACACCCAGCGGGTCCATGAGACGACTCTGCCACGCGAAAGTTGCCACGCGGCCCGGTGCGACGGGACTCACGCCGATTGATAAGCGCTGGCCTGGAGCGTGAACAACTGGGCGTAGATCCCGCCCACGGCCATCAGCGAATCGTGGTCGCCCTCCTCGACGACCGCGCCGTGATCGAGGACGTAGATCCGGTCCGCGTCGCGCACCGACGCCATCCGGTGGGTGATCAGCACGACGGTCCGCCCGGCCGCGAGCGTCCGCAACCGCTCGTACACGTCATGCTCCGCCCTGGCGTCGAGGTTCGCCGTCGGCTCGTCGCAGATCAGCAGCGGCGCGTCCCGATAGAACGCCCGGCTCACCGCGAGCCGCTGCCACTGGCCGCCGGACAGGTCGGCGCCCTCCTTGAAGTGCCGCGAGAGCATCGTGTCGTACTGCTTGGTCAGCTCCATGACGAACTCGTGGGCGTCCGCGGCTCGCGCCGCCTCGTGCACGTTCTCGATCTTCACGACGCGGTCGTGCCGGCCGATCGTGATGTTGAGGCGGGCCGACAGTGGCCAGCGGGTGGGCTCCTGCATGACCACCGCCACCCGCTCCCGCAGGCTTTCCGGGTCGAACGTCGCCACGTCGGCGCCGTCCCAGGTGACGGTGCCCTCCTGCGGCCGGTACAGGCCCGCGATCAACGCGGCCAGCGTCGATTTGCCGGAGCCGTTCTCACCGACCAGGGCGATCACCTCGCCCCGGTGGACGGTCATGCTGAGATCGCGTACGGCCGGCTGGTCGGCGTCCGGATAGCGGAACGTGACCCGATCCAGCTTGATCTCCCGGAAGCCCGGCGGAGCGACGCCGTCGGGCGTCGGCTCCGCGCGCAGGCGCGAGAGCTCGCAGAAGCCCCGGAAGTCGTCGAAGTAGAGGCCCTGCTCGAAGACCCGGTTCGCGGTGAAGGCCAGCTCCCGCAGCTTCCCGATGCCGATGTTGATCGCGTACGCCGCCGCGCCGCCGGCCGCGAGCTCCATCCGGCCGGTCCAGAGCAGCCAGAACAACACCGCGTACGTGAGGCCGGTCGCCATCGCGCTGAGCACGGTGCCGACCAGCGAGGTGCGCACCCGCTTGGTGTTGACCCGGACCTCCTCGTCGGTCGACACCTGGATCAGCCGGCGTACCTCGCCCAGCATGAACTCGCGCAACGTGAACGCCCGCAGCTCCGGCGCGGGTTCGCGCGCCGCCAACAGCTCGAAGAGCATCCGCTGCCGCCGCCACACCGTGATCAGCCGCAGCACCCGCTGCCGGTCGAGCCGCGCCGACCGCAGAGCCGACCAGGCGACCGGCATCACCGCCAGCACGAGCAGCGGCAGCAGAATCGGATGCAGCACCGCGAGCACACCGGCCGCGGCGGCCAGCCCGACGACGTTGGTGGCCAGCTCGATGGCCCGATCGACAAGCATCTCGGCGGCGGCGATGCCCCGGTCGCGCGCCCGTTCCAGGGCGTCCCGCCACGAGGGGTCGTCGAAGGTGGTCAGGTCGACCCGGGTGGTGAGCGTGAGCAACCGCATCTCGGCCGACTGATAGACCTTGGGCGACAGCCGCCCGTTGGCGGCCGCGGCGGCCGCGGTGAGGGCTCCCCGCAGGGTCGCCGCACCGACAAGCAAGAGCAGCGAGGGTACGGCCGCGCGCACCCGCTCCGGGGTCGGTCCCGCCCGAAGCAGCCCGTCGAACACACCGACCACGCTGATCAGGCCCACCGCGCTGGCCGCGCCGGCAGCCACCTGAAAGAACGCGACCGCGGCGGCGGTGCGGGGGTCGGCGCGCCAGGCGAGCAGCCAGGCCTCGCGGAGCAGCGAGGGCAGTCGCCGGAGCGCGCGCAGGAACGGGGTTCCGGCCACCTCCTGGTAGGTCACGAGCCAGTGCGAGACATCCAGCTCGCCGTCCTCGAGCTCCTGCTGAACCTCCCGGTCCGCGGTGCCGGCCGGGCCGGCCCGGCCATCCGCCGCGCCGGCGCTGCTGTCGGCCGGGGCCGGCTCGGGTGGCCGCCGGTCGCGCCGGAGAGCCGCAAGCAGGCGGGTGGTGAGCCCAGGTGGGCGGGCGGCGACAGGCTGGGCGGCGGTCTCGGGGGTGGCGGCGGTCTCGGGGGCGGTATTTCCAGGGATGGCGGTTACGGGGGTGGCGGCGGTTTCGGGATTCGCGTCCGGCATCGGAGGCTCCGTCTCGGGGGTCCCTCAGCGCGAGCTCCGCGCCGGCATTCAGGCACGCGCGGCGCACGGACGGCCCGCCGGACGGAGCGGCACCGGAAGCTCTTCGCCTTTCCTACGCCGCCTCGTCACCGCCGTCTATCAAGTTCCGTCTCCCGCCAGTTCATTCACGCCAGGACTCATCCCCGCGAACCAGCCCGCCGCTCACCCCACGCCCGAGCCTCGCGGCCAGCCCATGGCTCGTTCCGCGGCCTCCGCCCCGCGCCCGGGCCGCGCGCCCAGCCCACGAGCCCGCGAGCCCAGTCCCGCGGCTCAGCCCACCGCCGGGTCGAGAAGGCGGGCCATCCGTGCTGCCTGCGTCTCCCAGCGCCACTCCCGCTCGACCCAGGCCCGCCCCGCGTCGCCCATCGCCTTGGCCCGCGCCGGGTCGCTGAGCAGCTCGATCAGGCGGGACGTCAGTGCCTCCAGGTCGCGGCCGCCCACCACGTAACCCGTCTCGCCCGCGCGGACGGCGTCGGGCGCGCCGCCGGAGTCGCCGCCCACGACCGGCAGGCCGGTGGCGGACGCCTCCAGGTAGACGATGCCGAGCCCCTCGACGTCGAGGCCCGCGGCCCGGGTGCGGCACGGCATCGCGTACACGTCGCCGGCCGCGTAATGCGCCGGCAGCTCGCCCCACGGGACCGAACCGGTGAAGACCACGGCGGACTCGACGCCCTGCTCGCGGGCCAGACGCTCGAGCTTTGCCCGATAGGGGCCGCCGCTGACCAGCAGCAGCGCGGCGTCGGGCACCCGGTGGCGCACCGCGGGCAGGGCCCGGATCAGCGTGTCCTGCCCCTTGCGCGGCACCAGCCGCGACACGCAGACGATCACCGGGCGGTCGGTGAGGCCGTGGCGCTCGCGGACCTCCGCGCCGTCGACCCCGGGGTGGAAGGCGTCCACGTCGACGCCGGGCGCCAGCCGCTCCAGGTCGGTCAGGCCGTGCAGCGCCCGATCGAGCCGGCTGCGCTGGTATTCGCCCAGGTAGGTCACCACGTCGTTGCCCCGGGCGATGCGCCGCAGCAACTGGCGGGCGCCGGGCAGCGCCGCCCAGCCGATCTCGTGGCCGTGGGTGATCGCGACGGCGCGGGTCACGCCGGCATTGCGCCGGAGGCCGTCGGCGAGCAGCCCGAGCGGCGCCGCCGCCCCGAACCACACCCGATCGCAGTCGTGTGCGCGCGCGAGCGCGGCGGCCCGCTTGGCGACCGCCGGCGTGGGCAGCAACACCCCGGTCTGCTCGCGCACCACCTCGAACGGCTGCTCCGCGTCGAACTTCTCGGCGCCCCGCCAGGTCGACGCGTAGACAACCACCGAATCGGCCGGCTGCCGCACCGCCAGGTTGTGCACGAACTGCTGGATCCCACCCGGCCGCGGCGGAAAGTCGTTGGTGACAAGCAGCGTCCGCCCCATCAGCGCTCACCCCGGGCGTAGGCGCGGGCGGCGGCCATCCGTTCCACCGTGGACGGGTGCGAGGCGGAGATCACGTACTCCCAGGCGGGCGGGTCGGGGTCGGCGAGGTTGACCGTGCCGAGGCGGCGCTGCATCGCCTCGAACGTGGCCGGGTCGCCGGTCAGCGCCAGCGCGTGCGCGTCGGCGCGGACCTCGATGCGGCGCGAGACGAACGACTGGGCGGGGCCGGCCAGCAGCCCGGCGACCGTGACCACGGCCAGCACCAGGCCGATGCCGCCGGGCGCGCCGATCGAGTCGATGCCGGCCAGGCGCAGCAGGCCGCCCCACGAGCCGAGCAGGAACAGCGCGATCACCGCGACGGCCGCCCCGAACGCGCCGAGGACCGTGCCGATCAGCACGTCGTTGTCCTTGGCGTGGCCCAGCTCGTGCGCCACCACCGAGACCACCTCGTCGGGCGTCGCCTCGGTGAGCATGGTGTCGTAGACGACGATGCGCCGGGTCGGGCCGAGGCCCGAGACGTACGCGTTGACCGCCCGCGTCCGCCGGGACGCGTCGGCCACCAGCACGTCGCGCACCGGCACGCCGTCGCGCTCGGCCAACTCGAGAAGCGCGACCCGCAGCGAGCCGTCGGCCATCGGGGTGAACTTGTTGAACACCGGCTCGACCAGCACCGGCAGCACGAACGAGAGCAGCACCACCAGCGCGGCCGCCCCGGCCGCCCCGAACGCCCACCACCACCGCGGCGCGAAGTGGGTGATGGTGTAGAAGCCGAGCAGCGCCACCGCCCCGATGACCGCGCCGACCGCGAACGACTTCAGCAGGTCGACCGTCCACGGCCCCCACGACTGGGTGGAGATGCCGTACCGCACCACGATGACGTGCCGCCACGCCGCGAACGGCAGGGTCACGATCTCGCCCACCAGCACCACGACGAGGCCGCCGAGCACGGCCTGCGCGACCCAGTTGCCGCCGAACGGCCGCCCGGCCTGGGTGACCAGCCACGCGCCGAGCGGCGTGAGTCCGAGCACCAGGGCGACGAGCAGGCCGATCGCCATCGCGCCGTACGACCCCGGGCGGAGCTCGGAGCGGAACTGCCGGGCCCGCTCGACCTTGTCGGCCGGCAGCGAGCCGAGCGCGGCGATCTGGTCGGCCCGGGGCGCGGGCGGCCGATGCCACGGAATGGACACGGCGGCGAAGACGGCGAGCACCACGAGCAACACAACGAGAGTGCCCACGGCCCAGGCCCGCGACGTCATCATCCGCAACATCCTAGAGAAATCACGCGACGTGACGGCGCGGGAACATGGGCACCACGACGGGGGGCTCGGGCGTCTCCAGGATCTCGACGTCGAAGCCCGCCAGCTCGAACGTCTCGATCGCCCGGAGCTCGCCGGGGGTCAGGTCGGCAAGGCCGTCAGGCGTGTCCAGCAGCGCGCTGACCAGGCAACCCCGGCACGCGTCGGACGCACCGGCGCAGCGACCGCAGTCGACGATCACCACTACCTCCTCACCCGGGTGGTTCCGCGACCACCATCGGTAACGGTCACGCTAGGCGAGGGGTACGACAAAATTTCCGCGGTGCTCCCGAGGTCGGGACTCCCGCGATCGCCCCGCGGAGCGAAGCGGAGCCGGCCAGCTCAGCTCAGCTCAAGAGCGGGCGAGCCGCCTGAGCAGCGAATCGGCGCCCATCGGGTACGCGCCGTGCCGCCGCACGCCGTCCGCCACCTCGCGGTCGGACGAGATCACCACGATCGGCCGGCCGGCGGGCTCCGCCCGCACCAACTGACGGATCAGCTCGTCGGCCGTGTCACCCTTCCGGGAGAAGAGCACGCGTACGCCGCGGGGCGCCGGCGGCAGCCCGTGCACCCGCTCAGCCCCGTCGAAGACCACGGTGACCTCGTCGCCGGTCTGGGCCGCTATCCCGCCCAGCCCGGTGATCAGCCGCTTGCGCTGCTGCTCGAGGGACATCTCGGCGAAGCCGCGCTTGGTCACGTTGTACCCGTCGACGACCAGGTGGGCCCGCGGCAGCGCGAGCAGCTGGTCGAGCCGGCCGGGGTCGTCGGTGTCCTGGGCGCGGGCCCGCGACCGCTCGGGCGACCCGGGCCGGTCGGCCGCGGCGTCGGCCACGAAGTCGGCCGGCATCTTTTCCGACGGGCCCAGCGCAAGCTCGCGGCGCAGCCCCGACGCCGCCTGCCCGATGGTCTCGATCAGCAGCCAGAGCCGGGCGTCGTCGGCGGCCCGGGCCTCCTTGGCGCTCTGCTTGCCGGTGGCGGCCTGAGCCTCCGCCTCGGCGAGGCGCGTCTTCAGCCGGCGTACCTCTGCATCATGATCGGCCGCAATGCGCGACGCGCGTCCCTTTTCGGTGGCCAGCAGGTCGCTCGCGCGTTTCTGCGCGGCCTGCGCCTCGCGCAGCGCCTTGGCCGTCGTCCGGGCCTCCTCGCGCACCTGGCCCAGCTCTTCGCGGACCCGGGCCAGCTCGTCGCGCAGCTTGTCGGCCTCCACCTTGGCGACCGTGCGGTCGTGCTCGGCCCGCACCGCCCGCTGCTCGGCCTCGCGGATCTGCGAGGCGATCGCGGCGTTGTCGGCCTCGGCCCGGACCGCGTCGCCGGCGCCCTCGATCAGCTCTCGCCAGCCCTCCGGCCGCGCCAGGTATGCCAGCGCCGCCACCTCGACCGGGTCGGCGGCCGCCGGCGCCATCCCGGCGGCCACGGCGGCGCCCAGGTCACCCGCCTCGGTGATGACCCGCCCGCTGATCCGCTGACGGAAGAGCGGGTCGCTGGTGAGCTGCGCGGCGATCTCCCGGCCGCCGAGCCGGGCCCGGCGGTTCGGGGCGAACCGGGCGACCCGCCGCAGCGCGACCGGGATCTCGTCGGCGGGCAGGGCGGGCAGGGCGGCGGCGGCCAGCGTGGTGATCCGCTGGCGGACCGGCTCGGGAAGGATCGGTTCCGGGACAAACTCCGCATCTCGGGCAGTGGCCGCCTCCTCCTCGGGGCGGTCGCCGGGAAACGAAGGCTCGGACATCTACCCATTCTCACACCGTGGACGGCAGAAAAGCTTGTCGAAGCAAGTGATCTTTTCAAACGGCCGCCTGCCGGGAAATGTCGTACCCCCGCTCTAATCTCCCCGCCGTGGCACAACCCGCATATGTCCAGGGCACTCTGGACACGCTCCTCAGCGATCCGGCCGCGCTCTCCCTGGCCGAGACCACGTTCGTGGTTCTCGACCTCGAGACGACCGGCGGCGCGGCCGACGGGGCCGGCGTCACCGAGATCGGGGCGGTCAAGGTCCGCGGCGGCGAGGAGCTGGGCGTCTTCGCGACCCTGGTCAACCCGGGCGAGCGCATCCCGGCGTTCATCACCGTCCTGACCGGCATCACCGACGCCATGCTGGCCCCGGCCCCGCCGATCGAGTCGGTGCTGCCCAGCCTGCTCGAGTTCCTGCGCGGCGCGGTCCTGGTCGCGCACAACGCGCCGTACGACGTCGGTTTCCTCAAGGCGGCCTGCGCCCGGCACGGCTATCCGTGGCCCAGTCCCCGGGTCCTCGACACCGCCGCGGTGGCCCGCCGGGCGCTGACCCGCGACGAGGTGCCCAATCGCAAGCTGGCCACGCTCGCCCACTTCTTCCACGCCGCGGTCCAGCCCACCCACCGCGCGCTCGACGACGCCCGGGCCACCGTCGACGTGCTGCACGGCCTGATCGAGCGGCTGGGCAGCTTCAAGGTGCACACGCTCGGCGACGCCATCGAGTTCGTCAAGGCGGTCACGCCCACCCAGCGCCGCAAGCGCCACCTCGCCGAGGGCCTGCCGCACGTGCCGGGGGTCTACGTCTTCCGGGCCGCCGACGACCGCGCGCTCTATGTCGGCACGTCCAAGGACATCGGCACCCGGGTCCGCAGTTACTTCACGGCCAGCGAAAAGCGGGCGCGCATCTCCGAGATGCTGGCGGCCGCCACCCGGGTCGAGGCGGTGGAGTGCGCCCACTCGCTCGAGGCCGAGGTCCGCGAGCTGCGGCTGATCGCGGCGCACTCGCCGCCGTACAACCGCCGGTCCAAATACCCCGAGCGGGTGGTCTGGCTCAAACTGACGACCGAGGCGTATCCGCGCTTGTCCGTGGTGCGCAAGCTGGCCGACGACGACGCGGCCTACCTGGGTCCGTTCTCGTCGCGGCGCACCGCCGAGCTGGCCGCCGCCGGGGTCTACGACGCGCTTCCCCTGCGCCAGTGCGGCCACGCCCTCTCGATCCGCACGCCGATGCCCGCGTGCGCGCTGGCCGAGCTGGGCAAATGTCCGGCGCCGTGCGAACACAAGATCACCCCTGAGGCGTACGCGTCGACCGCCGCCGCCCCGTTCCGCACGGCCATCCACGGCGACCCCGGGATCGTGGTCGCCGCCCTGATGGGCCGCATCGAGGCCCTGTCCGAGCACCAGCGCTACGAGGAGGCCGCGGTCCTGCGCTCCCGCATGATCGCGCTGCTCCGGGCCACCGTCCGCATGCAGCGCCTGGCCGCCCTCACCCGGCTCGCCGAGGTGGTGGCCGCCCGCCGCGACGGCATCGGCGGGTGGGAGATCGTCGTGGTGCGGCACGGCCGGCTCGCCGCCGCGGCCACCTCCCCGCCCCGCGAGCACCCCCGCCCGACGCTCGACGCGGTCCGGATGACCGCCGAGACGGTCCTACCCGGACCGGGTCCGGTGCCGGCCGCGAGTGCCGAGGAGACCGAGCGGATCCTCGCGTGGCTCGAGCGGCCCGACACCCGCTTGGTGGAAACGTCCGGCGACTGGGTGTCACCGGTTCGTGGCGCGGCGCGCTTCACCGCCCTGCTCAACCGGGCAGAAGCCGCAGCTTCGGGCAAAGACTCGGCCGTTCGCTCATCCGTAACTGACCGTTCGGATGACGCTCGCTCGCTTAGGCTGTAGGGCAAGTGGATTACCCGGAGTTGGTTCGGGGAGGTTCACGCCGATTTGCCAGGCGGCTCGCCGCGGGACCGACGGGTTCCCGGCGACCGAGCGGTGAGGGGGTGTCCAGTGGACGTCGACGCCGGCCACGGCGCCGCCCTTGGACGTGCCCTCCCCACACAAGCGCCCGCCATCGCCTCTGATGCCAAAGACGGCTCCATCACCGCCAAGCTCCGCTCGTTCCTGAGCTTTCCGGGCAACGACGACGACCCGGTCGTCAAGCTCACCAAGACTCACCGCGGCATCCACCCCTCGGCCGACGCCGGCGTCCTGCGCCGCAGCTACGCGATCGCCGAGAACATGCACCGCGGGCAGATGCGCAAGTCCGGCGACCCGTACATCACGCACCCGCTGGCCGTCGCGCAGATCTGCGCCGAGCTGGGCATGGACACGACGACCCTGGTCGCCGCGCTGCTGCACGACACGGTGGAGGACACGAGCTACACGCTCGAGGCGCTGCACAGCGACTTCGGCCCCGAGGTGACCCACCTCGTCGACGGCGTGACGAAGTTCGACAAGGCGTTCTACGGCAAGGCGGCCGAGGGCGAGACCATCCGCAAGATGATCGTCGCGGCCGGCAAGGACGTACGCGTCCTGGTGATCAAGCTCGCCGACCGGCTGCACAACATGCGTACGCTCGATGCCCGCTCCCCCGCGAGCCGCGCCCGCATCGCCACCGCGACCCTCGACGTGCTCGTGCCCCTCTGCGACCGGCTCGGCATCCAGGCCCTCAAGCGCGACCTCGACGACGTCGTGCTCTACCACCTCGAGCCGGAGTCCTACGCCCGCATCGACGAGCACGTCCGCAACCGCCCCGGGTGGAACGAATACCTGACCGAGGTCACCGCGAAGGCCCGCACCGCGCTGCGCCGCCAGCGGGTGTCCGCCGAGGTCCGGCCCCGCCCCCGGCACTACTACTCGATCTGGAAGGACACGGTCGCCGGCAATCATCCGGTCCCGTTCGACCTGCCCCGCATCGCGGTGATCGTCGACGGGCCGCCGACCGACTGTTATGCCGCGCTCGGCGCGATCCACGGCCAGTGGCGCCCGGTGGCCGGCCGTTTCAAAGACTTCATCGCCTCCCCCAAGAACAACCTCTACCGCTCGCTGCACACCACTGTGACCGGCCCCGACGGCCGCCTGGTCGAGGTGCTGATCCGCACCGAGTCGATGCATCGATACAGCGAGTACGGCGTCGCCACCAGCTATCGCTATCCCAAGGCCGCCGAGACCTCCGATCCGTCCGGCGCCGACCAGCTCGCCTGGCTCAAGCGGGTGCTCGACTGGCAGCAGGACGCCACCGACGCCGCCCAGTTCCTCGCCTCGCTGCGCTGCGACCTCGCCGAGGCCCAGATCACCGTCTTCGCCCACGGTCGGGCGTTCGAGCTGCCCAGCGGCTCCACCCCGGTCGACCTGGCGTACGAGCTCGGCCCCGAGACCGGCGACCAGTGCCTCGCCGCCACGATCAACGGCCGCCTGGCCCCGCTGAGCTCCCAGCTACGCGACGGCGACGTCGTCGAGATCTTCTCGGAGACCGACGGCCCGGTCGAGGTCGAGCCCAAGGCGCGCGGCCCCCGCAAGGAGTGGCTCGGCTTCGTCAAGTCCAGCCAGGCCCAGCTGAAGATCAACCGGTACTTCGACGACAAGAACGAACCCGGCATGAGCATCGCCGACAAGGTGCGGCTCGGCCGGGCGACGATCGGGCTCACGCTGCGCAAGCACGACCGGGGCCTGGCCAGCGAGGTGCCCCTGCGCCGGCTGGCCGAGGAGCTGGGATATCCCGACCTCGAGACGATGCTCGTCGCCGTGTGCGAGCGCAATCTCGAGCCCGACGCGGTCGTCGAGCAGCTCATCGCCCTTGTCGACCACCCCGACTGATCCGCGCGCCGAGCACGGCTAGCCTTGCGGACGTGAGTCTTCCTCGGCGAGTGCGCGGCATTGCGTACATCACCTTCTATCGCATGCCGTTGCCCGTCCGCCGGATGCTCGCCCGCATGGTCGCGCCCAAATACCTGGTCGGCGCGGTCACCATCCTGCGCGACTCGGACGCCGCCGAGGGCGACGGCCCGGACCGCCTGCTGCTCCTGCGCCAGCCGCACCGCGGCGGCTGGGGCCTGCCGGCCGGCCTGCTCAAGAAGCGCGAGCAGCCGATCGTGGGCGCGGCTCGCGAGCTGTTCGAGGAGACCGGGGTACGGGTCCATCCCGACGACATGACGGCCGGCTCGCCGAACGCGATCGTCCACGTGGTCGGCGTGGTCGACACGGTGTTCTTCGCGTCGGTGCCGGCCTCCACGACGCCGCTGGTCGTCGACGGCGCCGAGGTCCTCGAGGCGGCCTGGTTCCCGGTCGACGACCTGCCCCGGCTCAGCGCGAACACCGCGCTCGTGCTGGGCCACTACGGCATCGGCCCCGACGCTCGATGACCCCGCCGGTCTGCGGGCTGATCCTGGCGGCCGGCGAGGGCCAGCGCCTCCGCCCGCTCACCGAGCAGCTCCCCAAGGCGCTCTGCCCGGTCGGCAACGTCCCGCTGCTCGACCGCGTCCTCGCCCGCATGCACGGCCTCGGCCTCACCAACGTCGCCGTGAACGCCGCCTACCTGGCCGGCCAGATCGTCCGCCACGTCGGCGACCGCGCGCACCTGTCCGTCGAGCCCGACGGTCCACTCGGCACCGCCGGCGGCGTGGCCCGGCTCCGACCCTGGATCGATGGCCGCGGCGTCGTCATCGGCAACGCCGACGGCTACCTCGCCGACCCGGCCCGCGACCCCGGCAGCGACATCGCCGCCCTGCTGGAGGGCTGGTCCGGCGAGACCGTCCGGATGCTCGCCCAGCCCCTCGCCCCCGGCGAGGCCGGCGGCTTCGCCAACCACAAGTTCGCCGGCTTCTCGCTGCTCCCCTGGCGTTACGTCCAGGCGATCCCCGAGGGCCACGGCGACCTGGTCCGCACGGCGTGGCGCCCCGCCGAGGCCGCCGGCGAGCTGGAGCTCATCACGTTCGACGGTGTCTACATCGACACCGGCACCCCCGCCGACTACTTGAGAGCCAATCTGCACGCCGCGAACGGCCGTACCCTGATCGACCCCACCGCCGAGATCGCCGGACCCGTCTCCGCGGCCGTGATCGGCTCGCACGCCCGCGTGCTCGGCAGCGTCACCCGCGCCGTCGTCTGGCCGGGCGCCCTCGTCGAGCCCGGCGAGTCCCTGCGCGACGCCATCCGGGCCCCCGGCGGCGTCACCGTCCACATCCCGCGCCGGCGCGGACCGGGCGCCGATAGCATGGTCGCGACCCTTCCGCCGACACCGCCGAGGAGCCCCGGGTGAACACCGCGATCGTGCACATCGACTGCGCCACCGACTCGATCCCCGAGGTCGCCGAGGCCCTGGCCGCCCTCGACGGCGTGAGCGAGGTCTACTCGGTGGCCGGCAACGTCGACCTGATCGCCATAGTCCGTGTAGCCCACTTCGAAGACATCGCCGAGGTCATCGCCGGCAAGATCTCCAAGACTCCCGGCGTCCTCAACACGGAATCCCACATAGCCTTCCGCGCCTACTCGAAGCACGACTTGGAAGACGCTTTCGCCATCGGCCTCCCCGCCGCCGACTAAACCCGCGCACCCGCGCACCCGCGCACCCGCGCACCCGCGCACCCGCAGAGATCTTGATGACGTGCCGCGCGCACCCCACCCCAACTCATCAAGGTCGCCGAACAATGCCGAGCCGCCGAGAGCGACTTGGGGAATTGCCGCACGCGGCGCACGCCAACTCATCAAGGCTGCGCCCACACGCAGCGCGCGCCCACACGCAGCCGAGCCGCGCCGCGCTGCGCACATCCCGATCTTGATAACGTGCCGCGCGCACCCCACCCCAACTCATCAAGATCGCCGAACATTGCCGAGCCGCCGAGAGCGACTTGGGGAATTACCGCACGCGGCGCACGCCAACTCATCACGGCTGCGCCCACACGCAGCGCGCGCCCACAGGCGGCCGAGCCGCGCCGCGCTGCGCACATCCCGATCTTGATAACGTGCCGCGCGCACCCCACCCCAACTCATCAAGATGGCCGAACAATGCCGAGCCGCCGAGAGCGACTTGGGGAATTACCGCACGCGGCGCACGCCAACTCATCACGGCTGCGCCCACACGCAGCGCGCGCCCGCAGGCGGCCGAGCCGCGCCGCGCTGCGCACATCCCGATCTTGATAACGTGCCGCGCGCGCCGCACCCCCACTCATCAAGATCGCCGAACAATCCCCAGCCGCCGAGAGCGACTTGGGGAATTACCGCACGCGGCGCACGCCAACTCATCACGGCTGCGCCTACACGCAGCGCACCCACAGGCGGCGGGCGCCCACACGCAGCGCGCGCCCACACACGGCGGGCGCCCACAGGCGGCGGGCGCCCACACGCAGCGCGCGCCCACACACGGCGGGCGCCCACACACGGCGGGCGCCCACACACGGCGGGCGCCCAAAACGCGGCGCGCAACGGGCCGGTGCGAGCGCGCGTGGGACGGGTGGGAAGTTATTGACGTTGCCTGTGGGGCGGCAAGGGAAAGGGCCCGCCGAAGCGGGCCCTTTCGTGCTGCTGTGGTCAGCGGCCGGAGGTGATCTCCTCGCGCTCCTCCTCGGCGGTGACCGGCGGCATGCCCGGGGAGACCGGGGCCTCGGCCGGCTTCTCGACCGGGAAGAAGAAGCCCTTGATCGCGGGGGCGAGCGCGCCCACGCGGTTCATCTTCTTCGGGACCACCCAGCCGCCGTACTCCAGCGGGATCGGGTGGCCGTGGTCGTCGACCGGGCCCAGAGGCTGGTGCACCTCGATGAACTGGCCGTTCGGCAGGCGGCGGATGATGCCCGTCTCCACGCCGTGTGCCAGCACCTCGCGGTCGTGCTGCTGCAGGCCCAGGCAGATGCGGACCGCCAGGAAGTACGCCAGCGGCGGCAGGATCAGCAGGCCGATGCGGCCGGCCCAGGTCATCGCGTTCAGGCTGATGTGGAACTTGTCGGCGATGATGTCGTTGCCGCCGGAGATCGTCGCCACAAAGAAGAACGTGAAGGCCATCGCGCCGATGCCGGTGCGCTCAGGGTTGTCCCGCGGGCGCTGCAGCAGGTTGTGGATCGACTTGTCCTTGGTGCGCCGCGCCTCGATCTGCGGATAGAACATCGGGACCGTGGTGAGCGCGCCGAGGCCGACCACCGCGGGCCAGAACAGCGGCGGGATGCTGTACCCGTTGCCGATCGGGATGTAGATCTGCCAGTTCGGCATGAGACGGACCAGGCCGTCCATGAACATGACGTACCAGTCGGGCTGCGACCCCGAGGACACCTCGGAGGCCCGGTACGGGCCGAACAGCCAGATCGGGTTGATCTGGAACAGGCCGGCCATCAGCGACACCGTGCCGAAGACGGCCATGAAGAAGCCGCCCTGCTTGAGCGTGTACCGCGGCACGAACCGCTCGCCGACCACGTTGGTGTTCGTCCGCCCGGGACCGGGCCACTGGGTGTGCTTCTGCTTGAACACCAGCGCCAGGTGGATGGTGATCAGCGCAAGCAGGGCGGCCGGGATCAGCAGCACGTGCAAGATGTAGAACCGGCCGATGATCAGGTGGCCCGGGAACTCGCCGCCGAAGACGGAAGCGGAGATCCAGGTGCCGGCCACCGGGATCGACAGCATGATCGCCGAGGCGATGCGCAGGCCGGTGCCGGAGAGGCCGTCGTCCGGCAGCGAGTAGCCGGTGAAGCCGGCCAGGAAGCCGAGCAGGAACAGCAGGATGCCGATCGCCCAGTTGGCCTCGCGCGGCTTCCGGAATGCGCCGGTGAAGAAGATGCGCGCCATGTGCACGACGATCGCCGCCACGAACAGCAGCGCCGCCCAGTGGTGCATCTGCCGCAGGAACAGGCCGCCGCGCACCTCGAAGGAGAGGCGCAGCGTCGACTCGAACGCCGCCGACATCTCCGTGCCGCGCAGGGCCGGGTATGCGCCCTGGTACGACACCTCCTTCATCGACGGGTCGAAGAAGAGCGTCAGGAACGTGCCCGTGAGCAGCAGAATGATGAAGGAGAAGAGCGCGATCTCACCCAGCAGGAACGACCAGTGGTCGGGGAAGACCTTGTTGAGCACCGCGCGCAGCGGGGTGGCCGCTTGGTAGCGCTCGTCAGCGCCCCTGGCCAGATTGCCAGGAACCTGCGCTATGTCGACTTTCCGGCGTTTCATGGCCGCTCCCAGAAATCGGGTCCGACGGTGTCCTTGTAGTCGCCCACCGCCACGAAGAAGCCTTCGTCGTCCACGGTAAGCGGCAACATGGGCAGTCGACGAGTCGCAGGCCCGAAAATCGGCTGCGCGTTACGGGTGATCAGGAACTGGGACTGGTGGCACGGGCAGAGCAGGCGGTTGGTCTGCTGCTCGTACAGGCTCGCCGGGCAGCCGGCGTGCGTGCAGATCTTCGAGTACGCGACGTAGTTGCCCCACATCGACCCCTTGTTGCGCGGGTCGGCGTCGGCGTTGGCCCGGGTCAGCTCGGCGTCGTCCGGCCGGAGGTGGATCAGCAGGGTGGGCGAGTCGGCCCACTCGTTGGTGGCGCCGCCGGGGATGCCGGGGAACACGGTCATCTGACCGCCGGTGCTGACGTCCTCGGGACGGATCGGCGTGCCGTCGCCGCGGGTCAACCGCACCTGCTTGCCGTCGTTGAACGCCGGGTTGAAGCCCGTCGAGAACATCATCGGCGGGTCGTCCTTGTGCGGGTTCTCGATCAGGCCGCCGATCAGCGGGCCACGGCGGCCAGGCCGATCGGCGCCAGGCCGACGGCGATCGCGCCCTTGAGCAGCGGCCGGCGCTGCACGCCCTGGCCCAGCTCCTCGGCCACGAACAGCATCGTCTGGCCGGTGATGATCTGCTCCGAGGTCGGCGAGCCGCCGTCGTGCCGCCGCTGGATCGAGACCTCGTGCGGCAGCAGCTTCTTGGCCCAGGCCAGGATGCCGAAACCGACTCCGAACAGGGCGATCGCCAGCGAGATGCCGAGCAGCGGCGTGTAGTAGTCGCTCAACGCGTCGCCGAGCTCGAACGCCCACGGCCACCAGATGTAGAAGCCGAGGAAGGCCAGACCGCCAAGACCGGCGATCAGGAACAGCAGGCTGATGTTGCGGACGACCCGCTTCTCGGCCTTGGAGTCGGTGCCGTGGAACTGCGACTCGTACGTGACGATCTCGATATCGTCGCGCCGGGCGCCTTCCTTGACGATGTCGAACCGGCTCAGGCGCGGATCGCTGACGTCGACCGCCTCCGGCTCGTCGTGCACAGTCGTCATGACTTCCCCGCAATCCACAGCGCCGTGAAGACCAGGATCGTGATGCCCACCGCGAAGATCGCCAGACCCTCGGTGACCGGGCCGTAGCGACCGAGGTTGAACAGGCCGCCCGGGTCCTTGTCCTGCTGGAGCTGCATCGTGACGTACGTGATGATCTGGCGCTTCTCCTCCGGCGTGAGCTCGTTGTCGCCGAACACCGGCATGTTCTGCGGGCCGGTCAGCATGGCCGCGTAGATGTGCTCGGGGCTGACGTCGTGCAGGCTCGGCGCGTACTTGCCCGAGGACAGCGCGCCGCCCGCTCCACCATAGCTGTGGCAGGAGGTGCAGTTGACGCGGAACAGCTCACCACCGCGCGCGAGCGCGTCCGGGTTCTCGTCGAGATCCTCGGTGAACTTGCCGTCGGTCGGCAGCTCGGGGCCTCCACCGAGCTCCTGGATGTACTGACCCAGCTGCTTGGTCTGGGTCTTGTCGAACATCGGCTTCTTTTTCTCGGCCTGGGCCTCCTGGCGGGTCATCGGCATGCGGCCGGTGCCCACCTGGAACTCCACCGCGGCGGAGCCGACGCCGATCAGGCTCGGACCCCGGCCCGGCACGCCCTGCGCGTCGCGCCCGTGGCAGGTGATGCAGCTGTTGTCGAACAGCTGCTTGCCCTCCTGGGCGGTCGCCGAGAGCTGGACGTTGTCCTCGGCGAAGGCGCCCGGGGCGAACGCGGTGTACACGCCGCCGGCCAGCGCGAGCGCGGCGAGCATGCGAACCGCCGCGCCGAGACGCCGGCGCGCCCGGCTCGGCGCGCCACGCCGCCGGGCGAACACACCCCTACCGAGCCTCCTCGACCGGGGCCGTCGCCCGGCGGGGGATCCTGAAGTCATCAGCTGTGTCCCTCTAAAATTCGACCTGAAACTCATGGACGGGCGTGATCACTGAAGCCAATAGATCATGGCGAACAGCGCGATCCACACGATGTCCACGAAGTGCCAGTAGTACGACACGACGATCGCCGACGTGGCCTGCGCCGGCGTGAACCGGCCCATGGTCGTACGGATCATGTAGACGATGAAGGCGATCAAACCACCCGTGACGTGCAGGCCGTGGAAGCCGGTCGTCAGGTAGAACATCGAGCCGTACCCGTCGCCGTTGATCTTGATGCCCTCGTGCACCAGGTTGCGATACTCGTTCGCCTGGCCCAGCACGAAGGCGAGGCCCATCACGAAGGTGATCGTGAACCAGCGCCGCAGCCCGTACACGTCGCCCTTCTCCGCCGCGAAGACGCCGAGCTGGCACGTGACCGACGAGAGCACCAAGATCACCGTGAAGGTGGTCGCGTACGGAAGCTTGAGCTCCGGCGTGTGCTCGCGCCACATGTCGTAGTCCGCCGCGCGGATGGCGAAGTACATGGCGAACAACGCCGCGAAGAACATGAGTTCGCTGGAGAGCCACACGATCGTCCCGACGCTGACCATGTTGGGTCGGGTCAGCGAGTGGATCCGGCTCTTGTCGATGGCTGAGGCCGCTGTCACGGGCTCATTATTGCCCCGCGATCAGTCGAACGTGCCGCGGGGGGCGGAATCCGCCATGTGTCGCGGCCCGGAGTAACGTGCACGGACCGGTTGGGCCTAGCCTCGAGTGGTGCAGCTAGTCGAAACAACCACGCCGCTCGCGGCCGGCGGGGATACTGTCCTTCCGCCGTTCACGCCTGCGACGATCTTCACACAGATCCACCTGACCAGCGTGGTCGCGCTCTTCCTGCTGGTCGCCGCCGCCGTGTACGGATACGGCGTCTACCGGCTCAGACTCCGCGGCGACCACTGGCCGCCCGGACGCACGGTGGCCTTCGTCGTCGGTGGACTCGGCTCGATCGCGGCGGTCACGGTGACCGGCATCGAGGCGTACGACGACACGCTCCTGTCCGTGCACATGGTCCAGCACATGGTCCTGTCGATGGTCGGACCCATCTTCCTGGCGCTCGGGGCGCCGGTGACCCTCGCGCTGCGCACGCTGCACGGCACCAGCCGCAAGACCCTGCTCTCGGTGGTGCACAGCCGGGTGGCCCGGGTCCTGACGTTCCCGCTGGTGGCGTTCGGCATCTTCGTGGCCAACCCGTTCGTGCTCTACTTCACCGGCCTGTACCGGCTGACCCTCGAGCACGAGTGGCTGCACGAGCTCACCCACGTGCATTTCATCGTCACCGGCTGCCTGTTCTTCTGGCCGCTGCTCGGGCTCGACCCGCTGCCCAACCGCTGGCCCTACCCGGGCCGGGCGCTGCTGATGGTGCTGTCGGTGCCGTTCCACACCGTGCTCGGCCTGACGATCATGCAGAGCCGGACACTGCTGGCCGGCGACTACTACCCCAGCCTGCATCTGGCCTGGTCGAACCCGTGGGACGACCAGGTCACCGCGGGCGGCATCCTCTGGGCCGGCGGCGAGATCGTCAGCGTCACGATGCTCGGCATCCTGGTGCTGCAGTGGATCAAGCAGTCCGAACGGGAAGCCCGCCGGATCGACCGCGCGCTCGACCGGCAGGAGGCCGAGGAGGCCCGCGCGGCGGCCGCGGCCGCGGCGTCCGGCGCGGCGACCAAGATCACAAACCCCCCGGACGCCGGGTAATCACGTTCGGTACGATCAGGCCGCACCCACGACGTGGGCCGGGGCCGCCCCATCCCACCACCCTTGACCTGACCAGAGGCGCAATTCATGAGCGACGCACAGGCGACTCCGCAGCCGGACCTGTACACAGTCCTGCTGTACAGCGACGACATCGCGGTCCGGGACAAGATCCGGCTGGCGATCGGCACCCGCCCCGCCGCCGATCTCGCGGTCGAGTTCGTGGACGCGTCCACCTGGGAGGAGTGCCGCATCCTCCTGGACAAGTACGAGATCGACCTGATGGTGCTGGACGGCGAGGCCGCCCCCGCCGGCGGCCTGGGCATCGCCCGGCAGACCAAGGACGAGTACGCGACTCCCCCGCCGGTCTGCGTGGTGCTGGCCCGCGCCGCCGACCGCTGGCTCGCGGCGTACGCGCAGGTCGACCAGACCCTGACCTACCCGCTCGACCCGGTCACCACCGGCCAGACGGTCGCCGCCATGCTGCGCGCTCGCCGCGCCGGCGCGATCCCGCTGGGCACGCTGGGCCACCTCGGATAAAAGCGCCCGCGGGCGATGCGCCACCTGGGAAAGAGCTCGAACCGTAGACCCCGTACCCCCGACGGAGGCCCCGCCATGGGCGCACGCACCTGGCCGAACCTGACGAGCGCCCTGCTGCGCGGCGACGAGCTGGAAACCGCCGACACCGCCTGGGCGATGGGCGAGATCATGGCCGGCAACGCCACGCCGGTCCAGATCGCCGGGTTCGCGATGGCGCTGCGCGCCAAGGGCGAGACGCCGGGCGAGCTGGCCGGCCTGGTCGAGGCCATGCTGGCCAACGCCACCCTGGTCGAGCTGCCGGAAAAGGTGCGCACCGACGCGGTCGACATCGTCGGCACCGGCGGCGACCGGGCCAACACGGTGAACATCTCCACGATGGCCGCGATCATCACGGCCGCCGCCGGGGTCACCGTGGTCAAGCACGGCAACCGCTCGGCCTCCTCGACCACCGGCACGGCCGACCTGCTCGAGCACTTCGGCATCCCGCTCGACCTGGGCCCCGAGGGGGTGGCGCAGACGGTCGCCGAGGCGGGGATCGGCTTCTGCTTCGCGGCCCGCTACCACCCCGGCATGCGGCACGCCGCGGTCACCCGGCGCGAGCTGGGCGTCCCCACGTTCTTCAACGTGCTGGGCCCGCTGACCAACCCGGCCCGGCCGACCGCCGCCATGGTCGGCTGCTTCGACTCGCGGATGGCGCCGGTGATGGCGGCGGTCTTCGCCCGCCGCGGTGACTCGGCGCTGGTGGTGCGCGGCGAGGACGGCCTGGACGAGTTCACCACCGCCGCGCCGACCCGGGTCTGGATGGCCCGCGACGGCGCCGTCGAGGAGCTCGTGGTGGACGCCGAGGAGCTCGGCCTGCCCCGCAGCAAACCGGCCGACCTGCGCGGCGACAACGCGGCGTTCAACGCCGACGTGGCCCACCGGGTCTTCGCCGGCGAGCCGGGCCCGGTGCGCGACGCCGTGGTGGTCAACGTGGCGGCCGCGCTCGCCGCGCACAATGGCTTCTCCGGCGACTTCAGAGACACGCTGCGGGCCGGAATAGCCCGGGCCCAGGAGACGATCGACTCCGGGGCCGCCACCGCGCTCTTGACCCGTTGGGTGGCCTCCGCGCAAGCGGCAAAGACTGCCGAATAGCGAAACACGAGGGACACGCCGCCGGTAATGCTCAGCGATGCCGGCATTCCGTGGCAGCGTCTGAATGGAATTCGGGTAATTCCGACCCCAAGGAGCCACCCGTGTCCGAACGTGAACTGCGCTGCGTCATCTGCGACGGCGACATGATGTTCGAGGCGCCGCCCTGCGCCGACGGCCACGACGACTGCCCCGAGCTGGTCTGCACCCGCTGCGGCGCCGCCGAGGTGGTCGCCCCGATCGTCGTCCACCTCTGGTGGACCCCCCAGACCCCACGCAAGCGCATAGCCCCCCAGCAACGCCGCGCCGCCGCATAGCCGAGCCACCGCAGGACAAGCAGGCAGCACCGAGGCCGCCCTGCTCTTACCCGCAATTTCCGGTTCACGCGGTACTAGGTAACTCCCGCGCGGTGCCGGAGGCGACGCCAGCCAGCTCAGCGCCGCCATTTAACTCAGTGCTCGGCAGTATGCCGGGTGCCGGTGTAGTACTCGAAGATCATCGCCGACGCCGCGAAGATCACCATGATCAGCCCGGCGGCGATCAGCCACCACATCCAGAACACCAGGCCGAGGCCGGCGATGGACGCGGCCAGGGCGATCCCGAACGGCCAGTAGCTGCCCGGGCTGAAGAAGCCGATCTCCCCCGCGCCCTCGGCGATCTCGCCGTCCTCGCGGTCCTCCGGGCGCAGCTCGATGCGCCGCGACACGAACCAGAAGAACGTGCCGCACATCGAGCAGAGCAGGCCGGACAGGATCAGCGCGACGGTGCCGATCCACTCGACCCCGCCGTACTGCCCGTTGGTCCAGAAGCCGTAGAGGGCGGCCACCGCGAACAGGAAGCCGGCCACCCCGGCGAAGATCTTGTATTCGGTCTTCACGGCGCGTCCCCTACTTTCCCGCTGCCACGGCGTTGCTCTGGTTCCAGCTGCTCGCCTGGCGGCGCGTGTTCAGCGGCTCGGTGGTCGTCGCGTACGAGTCCTTGCCGGTGAAGCCGATCGCCGCCATGCCCTCCTGGGTGGTGGCGCCGTTCTTGCGGGCGGCCAGGTACTGGTCGAACTTCTCGGGGGACACCACCACGAGCTCGAACTGCATGAACGCGTGGTACGTGCCGCAGAGCTCGGCGCACCGGCCGACGTAGCGGCCCTCCCGGTCGAGGGTGACCTCGAACTTGTTGCGCACGTTGCCCGGGAAGACGTCGCGCTTGAACAGCAGCTCCGGCACCCAGAAGGAGTGGATGACGTCCTTCGACGTCTCCTCGAAGCGGATCTTTTCCCCGGTGGGGAGCACCAGCAGCGGGATCACGTCGGCCGAGCCGACGGTCGAGGCGACCGTGTTGGCGTCCTCGCCGACGCCGTCGCGGTAGTTGAACTGCCACTGCCACTTGAACGCCACGACCTCGACGACCTGGTCGGGGTTCTTCGACAGCTTGTCCACGTTGGTCTGCACGATCGCGGTGTAGTAGAAGAGCACCGCCACCACGAGGATCGGCGTGACCGTGTAGAGGACCTCCATCGGCATGTTGAACCGGGTCTGCACGGGCAGCTCGTCGCCGCGCTTGCGGTACCGGATGATGCACCAGAAGATCAGGCCCCACACGAAGATGCCGACGACCAGCGCCGCGATGACCGAGCCGATCCACAGGTCGTACATCTTGTGCGCCTGCAGGCTGATGCCGTTGCTGGGCCAGCCGAAGTTGCCGAACGCACTCCCGAAGTCCTGGAGCGAACAACCCGAGAGCACCATCAGCAGCCCCGCGCCGCTGAGGGCGAGCCCGGCTGCCCGGACCAGCGCTCGCGACCGTGTGGCCGAACTCTTTGCGCCCACCTGCTTCTGCCTCCCTTAGCAGCGTCGCCCAGCCCGAAAACGGACACGGGCGGCAAGGCGTCACCGACGGTCGCACACTACTCGACCAGGCCCTACCGTCCGGTTCCGGGGGTCGGATCTTCAACGTCCCGGAAACCGGCCAACATTCGGACGATACCGTTCGCGGGGTGGAATACATGGGCGTTCCCGCCGGTGCGGCGGCCTACATGGACGCGGCCACCGCCGTTCCCCTCCATCCGGTGGCCGCCGAAGCGCTGGTGGCGGCGCTGGCGGACGGCTGGGCCGACCCGGCGCGGCTCTATTCCGCGAGCCGGCGGGCCCAACAGCTCAGTGACGCGGCGCGTGCCGCGTTCGCCGAGGCATTGGCGGTACGCCCCGACGAGGTGTCCTTCTGGTCCTCGGGCACGCAGGCGGCGCAGGCGGCCGTTCTCGGTGGACTCCTCGGGCGCCGCCGCCAGGGCCAGACCCTGGTCCACTCCGCCATCGAGCACTCCGCGGTCCTGCACGCGGCCCACCAAGGTCAGAGCGTTGAGGTGGGCGTCGATCGCCTCGGCCGCCTCGACCTGGCCGCCTGGGACGACGCCGTCTCGGCCCCGGGAGTCGCCCTGGCCGGCCTGATCAGCGCGAGCCACGAGGTGGGGACCGTGCAACCGGTGGCCGCGGCGGCCGAGTGCTGCGCCGAGTCCGGCGTGCCCCTCTACGTCGACGCGGCCCAGTCGGTCGGCCGCGTGCCCGTCCCGCCGGGCTGGTCCTTGCTCAGCGCCAGCGCGCACAAGTGGGGCGGCCCGCCGGGCGTCGGGGTGCTGGTGGTGCGCAAGGGTGTGCGGTGGATCTCACCGTACCCCCAGGATGATCTTTATCGCCCCGGCGCCATCGGCGCCCTCGACCTGCCGGCGGTGGTCGCGGCCGCGGCGAGCCTGCGCGCCGTCCTGGCCGAGGCCCAGACCGAGGGGGTACGGCTGAGCGCGCTGGTCGACCGCATCCGGGAGCGGGTCGCGGCCACCGTGCCCGACATCGAGGTGGTCGGCGACCCGGACGACCGGCTGCCGCACCTGGTGACGTTCTCCTGTCTCTACGTCGACGGCGAGGCCCTGCTGCACGCGCTCGACCGGGCCGGCTTCGCGGTCTCGTCCGGCTCGTCGTGCACCGCCTCGACGCTCAGGCCGAGTCACGTGCTGGAGGCGATGGGCGTGCTCAGCCACGGCAACGTGCGGGTCTCGCTGCACCGCGGCACGACCGAGGCGGAAGTCGACCGCTTCCTCGCCGTCCTCCCCGAGATAGTCGCGAACATCCGGAAAGAGGCGGGTATGTGATCACGCTCGACTGCCTGGGCCAGAAGTGCCCGCTCCCCGTCATCGCTCTCGCCCGACAAATCAGAAATGTCGATGTTGGCGGCGCTGTCCGCGTGCTGGCCGACGACCCGGCCGCCGCCAACGACATCCCCGCCTGGTGCCGGATGAAGGAACAGGAGTATCTGGGCTCCCCCGAGCCGAACGCCTTCGACGTGCGAAGGCTCAGCTGAGGTACTCGACGACCGGCCCGACCGGCTCCTTCGCCAGGAAGGTGTCGACGACCAGGCGCGGCCCGAGGTACGGCTCGTACTCCTTCTGCCGTTCCAGCACCCGCACCCAGTCAGGTATATCGCCTTTAGTCCGGTTTTGGGCGGCGGGCGGGGCGGTCGGATGGGCCTCGTGGTCGCGGGTTGCGTAACGCGCCTCGACCCGCCGCCGGTGCTCGGCGTCGTCGCCGCACACCACCTCGACCACGCGCAGCGGCACGCCGAGCCGCTCCGCGAGGTCGACCCAGAGCTGGCGGGCCGCCTTCACCGGGTTGACCGCGTCGATGATCACGTGGTGGCCGATGGTGAGCTGCACCTCGGCCAGCGCGGCGACCACCCCGTACGCGGCATAGCCGGGCCGGGGCTCGGTGACCTCGTAGCGCTGCAACGTGAAGTCGACCGTGTCGACCGCGAGCACGGTCGCGGGCAGCTCGGCGGCCACCCGCGCGGCCAGCGTGCTCTTACCGACCCCCGGCAGCCCGGCGAAGACGGCGAGCACCATTACTTCGGAAGGTGCTGCTTGATCTCGGCGGCCGCCTCGTCGCCGTACGAGTCGGCGAACCGCTTCGCGAAGTCCTCGGTGCGAATGTCGTACTCCTGCGGGCCGACCGACTCGAGCACCAGCGCCGCCACCAGCGAGCCCACCTGGGCCGCCCGCTCGAGCCCCGCTCCCCACGAGACGGCGGTGAAGAAGCCGGCCCGGAAGCCGTCGCCCACCCCGGTCGGGTCCTCGGGGATCACGTCGCGGGCCACCGGCACGTGGATGCGGTCGATGTCGCGGCCGGTGATCTCCACGCCGTCCTTGCCGAGCGTGGTCACCCGGATCTTGACCTGCTCGAGGACCTGCTCGCTGGTGAGGCCGGCCTTGGTCTCCAGCAGCGAGCGCTCGTAGTCGTTGGTCAGCAGGTAGTCCGCCCCGCTGATCAGGGTGAGCACGTCGCTGCCGTCCATGCGGGCGAGCTGCTGCGACGGGTCGGCCGCGAACTTGAAGCCGCGGGTGCGGCACTCCTGCGAGTGGCGGATCATCGCGGCCGGGTCGTTCGCGCTGATCAGCACCAGGTCGAGGCCGCCGGCCCGGGCGTCGACCGGGGCGAGCTCGATGTTGCGGGCCTCGGCCATGGCGCCCGCGTAGAACGAGGCGATCTGGTTGAGGTCGTCGTCGGTGGTGCAGACGAAACGGGCCGTGTGCGCGACCTCGCTGACGTGCACCGAGTCGCAGTCCACGCCGTGCCGCTCGAGCCACGACCGGTAGTCGGCGAAGTCGGCGCCGACCGCGCCCACCAGGATCGGGTTCAGGCCGAGCTTGCCCATGCCGTACGCGATGTTGCTGGCCACCCCGCCGCGCCGCACGACCAGGTCGTCGACGAGGAAGGAGAGCGAGACCTTGTGCAGCTGGTCGGCGATGAGCTGGTCGGCGAACCGGCCGGGGAAATGCATCAGATGGTCGGTCGCGATCGAGCCGGTAACGGCGATCTTCATGTCGGCCCTCGAGGGTCTGGGGAAACAGGGGGCTTGCCTACGCAGCCTACCGGCACGTTACGCGACGCAGGCCGCCCCGTTAACGGGACGGCCTGCGCGGATGTATCGGTTTGTCGACCGCCGGTGAGGATTTTTCGGGGCGGTGGAGATCACGCGGTCAACTCACGGCACGGCGCAACTCACGGTAGGCCCCGAAAAACCCTCATCAGTGGAACGAGTCGCCGCAGGCGCAGGAGTTCTGCGCGTTCGGGTTGTCGATGGTGAAGCCCTGGGCGTCGATCCGGTCGGCGAAATCGATCGTCGCGCCCGCCAGGTACGGCGCGCTCATCCGGTCGACCACGACCTCGACACCGCCGAAGTCGTTGACGATGTCGCCGTCGAGCGAGCGCTCGTCGAAGAAGAGCTGGTAGCGCAGGCCGGAGCAGCCACCAGGCTGCACGGCGATACGCAGGCGCAGGTCGTCACGGCCTTCCTGCTCGATCAGGGACTTGACCTTCACCGCGGCGACGTCCGTAAGAACGACGCCGGTGGGCGCGGCGGCCTCGGTCGACGGGGTGTGCGCTTCAGTGGTCACTGCGTATCTCCCTGCAACGGTGAACTCATGCAGTACCAGCCAACGCTAGCCCTCTTTTCCCGGATTCCCAATCCGGGTGGCTTTCCTCACCTCCCCCACTGGCGGGCCAAGCGCTCGGCGAGCTCGCGCAGGCCGCGGGCGGGCTCGGCCAGGGCGGTTTTTTCCGACCCGAAGTGATCGGTCAGCGAGAGGGTTTCGGTCACGCCGGCCGCGGCTGCCTCGCGGTAGCCGGTCTCGTTCCGCCCGCAGACGACGATGCAGGGCAGGCCGCGGTCGCGGGCGCCGCCGGCGATCCCGGCCACAACCTTGCCGCGCAGCGACTGGTGGTCGAACGAGCCCTCCCCGGTGATCACCAGGTCGGCCGCGTCCAGCTCCCGCTCGAGGCCGATCAGCGTGCCGACCAGGCCGATGCCCGAGGTCACCCGGCCGCCGAGCGCGATCAGCGCGGCGCCGATGCCGCCGGCCGCGCCGCCGCCGGGCGCCACCTCCAGGTCGGTCACGCCGAACGCCCGCTCGAGGACGCCGGCGAACTGCTCGAGCGCGGCGTCCAGCCGGAAGATGTCCTCCTCGGTGGCGCCCTTCTGCGGGCCGTAGACCTTGCTGGCGCCGTGCAGGCCGGTCAGCGGGTTGTCGACGTCGGTGGCGGCGACCAGGCGCACCTGGCGCAACCGGGGCGCGCCGCCGAGCGCGACCGCCGAGCTCAGCGCGGCCCCGCCGTACGGAAGCGCGTAGCCGGCGACGTCGACCGGCGCGGCGCCCAGCGCGGCGAGCATGCCCGCCCCGCCGTCGTTCACCGCCGAGCCGCCCAGCCCGATCACCAGCTCGGCCGCCCCGGCCTCGACCGCCGCCATCATCAGCATGCCCAGGCCGTACGAGGTGGTGGTGTTGGGGTTTCGCTCCTCGGCCGTCAGCAGGTGCAGTCCGCAGGCCTGGGCGCTCTCGATGTAGGCCGTGTGGCCGGCCAGCAGGACCGAGCCGCGCGCCGGGCGCCCGAGCGGGTCGACCGTCTCCACCGGGAGCAGGGTGCCGCTCAGCGCGCCGGCGAGCACCTCGACGAAGCCAGGCCCGCCGTCCGAGAGGGGACGCTCGATCAACTCGGCGGAGCCCTGCCAGCCGGAAGCCACGGCCGAGGCGACCTCGGGGGCGGACAGAGTGCCGGCGAACTTGTCCGGACAGATCAGCACGCGCACGCCCATGAGTGTGGCAGGCCACTCCGCGCGGCACCGATGGGCGTCTCGCGCTGTGCGACGATGACCAACGTGACCTCTACCTGGAGCGAACCCGCCAACACCGCGACCGCGTTGCTTCTGCTCGGCCGCGGCAGCGATCCCGCTTCCGAGCGCGGCGTCGACTGCCCCGGCGACCTGCCCGCGCCCAGCGACCCCGGCCTGGTCGCCCGGGCCACCGCCGCCAAGGCCGCGCTCGGCGACCGCGTCTTCGTGCTCGGCCATCACTACCAGCGCGACGAGGTCATCCAGTTCGCCGACGTCACCGGCGACTCGTTCAAGCTGGCCCAGCAGGCCGCGGCCCGGCCGGACGCGGAGTTCATCGTCTTCTGCGGCGTGCACTTCATGGCCGAGAGCGCCGACATCCTGACCACCCCCGCGCAAAAGGTGGTGCTCCCCGACCTGGCGGCCGGCTGCTCGATGGCCGACATGGCCGTGCTCGGGCAGGTCGAGACCGCCTGGGAGCGCTTCGCGGACCTCGGCATCGCTGCGCCAACCCGCGGCGGAAAACCCCAGAACAAAAGCCTCGGAAACGAGGTGATCCCCGTGACGTACATGAACTCCTCCGCCGACATCAAGGGCTTCGTCGGCCGCAACAAGGGTGTGGTCTGCACCTCGTCGAACGCGAAGCGGGCGCTGACCTGGTCGTTCGAGCAGGGCTCGAAGGTGTTCTTCCTGCCCGACCAGCACTTGGGGCGCAACACCGCCGTACTCGAAATGGGTTTTGATCTTGATGATTGCGTGCTCTACGACCCGCACAAGCCAGGCGGCGGGCTGACCGACGAGCAGCTGCGGAACGCCCGGATGATCCTCTGGCGCGGGCATTGCTCGGTGCACGGCCGATTCACCCTCGACAGCGTGCGTGAGGTGCGCGAGCGGGTGCCGGGGGTGAACGTGCTGGTCCACCCGGAGTGCCGGCACGAGGTGGTGCGGGCGGCCGACTACGTCGGCTCGACCGAATACATCATCAAGGCCCTGGAGGCCGCGCCGTCCGGTTCCGCTTGGGCGGTGGGGACCGAGCTCAATCTGGTACGCCGGCTGGCGCTGGCCCACCCGGACAAGCAGATCATGTTCCTCGACCGGACCGTCTGCTACTGCTCGACGATGAACCGCATCGACCTGCCGCACCTGGTGTGGGCGCTGGAGGAACTGGTCGCCGGCCGGGTGCCCAACCAGATCACGGTCGACGAGGACACCGCGCACCACGCCCGCGTGGCGCTCGACCAGATGCTCGCGCTGCCGTAACTCTCCGTAGCGACAGAGGCGCGGTCCGAGTGGCCGCGCCTTAAGGTTGTCTCAATAATGAGCATTTTCGGCCCGCTGAGCGCTGTGCCGACTTCCCTCCTTGTCACTCAACGCTATGCTTCCCCGGTTGCAGAATCGGGTGCCCCCGCCCGGACACTGCCCCCCTCGATCATCTTCGGGCGGCCTCGACCCGCCCGCCGGCTGGAGGTTACGTTGACCGACGATGTCCTGGTCGTGCACGGCGGTACGCCGTTGCAGGGTCAGATCCGGGTCCGTGGCGCCAAGAACCTCGTCTCCAAGGCGATGGTCGCCGCCCTGCTGGGCGAGACACCGAGCACCTTGTTCGACGTGCCGCGCATCCGCGACGTCGAGGTCGTCCGCGGCCTGCTCGAGCTGCACGGCGTCAAGGTCACCGACGGCGCGGACGACGGCGAGATCGTCATGGACCCGACGAACGTCGAGTCCGCCAGCACCGACGAGATCAACGTGCACGCCGGCTCGAGCCGCATCCCGATCCTGCTGTGCGGCCCGCTGCTGCACCGGCTCGGCCGCGCGTTCATCCCGGACCTCGGCGGCTGCCACATCGGCCCGCGCCCGATCGACTTCCACATCCAGGCGCTGCGCGAGTTCGGCGCCGTGGTCGACAAGGCGCCCGAGGGCATGCACCTGAGCGCGCCCAACGGCCTCAAGGGCGCCAAGCTCGAGCTGCCCTACCCCAGCGTCGGCGCCACCGAGCAGGTGCTGCTGACCGCCGTGCGCGCCGAGGGCGTCACCGAGCTGCGCAACGCCGCCATCGAGCCCGAGATCATGGATCTGATCTGCGTGCTGCAGAAGATGGGCGGCATCATCACGGTGCACACCGACCGGGTCATCGAGATCCAGGGCGTGCCCCGGCTGCACGGGTACGCGCACAAGCCGATCCCGGACCGCATCGAGGCCGCCAGCTGGGCCGCCGCCGCGCTCGCCACCAAGGGCGAGATCGAGGTGCTCGGCGCCCGGCAGGCCGACATGATGACGTTCCTGAACGTGTTCCGCTCGATCGGCGGCGAGTTCAAGATCACTGACGATCGGGTCTCCCGCACGGGCGTCACCGGGGTCGAGGGCGGCATCAAGTTCTGGCACCCGGGCGGCGACCTGCAGCCGGTGGCCCTCGAGACGGACGTGCACCCCGGTTTCATGACCGACTGGCAGCAGCCGCTGGTGGTCGCGCTGACCCAGGCCCGCGGTCTTTCGATCATGCACGAGACCGTGTACGAGCAGCGGCTCGGTTACACCGACGCGCTCAACCAGATGGGCGCGACGATCCAGGTCTACCGCGACTGCCTCGGCGGCACCCCCTGCCGCTTCGGCCGGCGCAACTTCAAGCACTCGGCGGTCATCGCCGGGCCGTCCAAGCTGCACGCCGCCGACCTGGTCATCCCCGACCTGCGGGCCGGCTTCGCCCACCTGATCGCGGCCCTGGCCGCCGAGGGCACCTCCCGGGTGTACGGCGTCGACCTGATCAACCGCGGCTACGAGGACTTCGAGAACAAGCTCTCGGCCCTGGGCGCGCACGCCGAACGCCTCTGATTCGTTTCGTATTTGTCAGAATGAGCGGCGCGGTGTGAACGACACCGCGCCGCTTGGCTACTCTCCTAGCGTGTCCTCGCTTTTTCGCCGCAAGTCCGCCGACGTCGCCACCCCCGCGCCCGCGGAGGAGGTGACCGAGTCGACACCCCGCCCCAAGGGCTACACGCCCAGCAAGCGTGAGCTCGGCCAGGTGACGCCCAAGCGGCAGAGCACCGGCCGCAAGGTCAACGCCGAGGCGCCGGCCAACCGTCGCGAGGCCATGAAGCAGATGCGCGAAAGGCAGCGGCAGGAGCGCGCCGAGGCCTCCGAGGGCATGCGCGCCGGCGACGAGCGCTTCCTGCTCGCCCGCGACCGCGGCCCCGAGCGCAAGCTGGTCCGTGACCTGATCGACTCCCGCCGCACCGTCGGCACGTGGTTCTTCGGCGGCGCGCTGATCGTGCTGATCGGCTCGACCGTCCGGGAGCCGGTGATCCAGCTCGCCAGCAACCTGCTGTGGGCGCTGCTCGCGCTCGCCGTGATCGTCGACAGCGTGCTGATCGCCCGCAAGATCAAGCGGACGGTCCGGGAGCGCTTCCCCAAGACCGGCCAGCGGATCGGCTCGCTCCAGCTGTACGGCGTGATGCGCGGCCTCACCTTCCGCCGCATGCGCGTCCCGAAGCCACAGGTCGAGCTCGGCGACAAGATCTGACCAGCCAGTCCGGCTGTGGACAACCGCGTCTTGTTGTCGTACCCGGGTGGTCTACTCGGCCCCACCCAGTGCCGGGGCGGGGGCGGCCTGTGGGCGGCTGCGAAGATCGATTAGCTTGCTTGATTTCGGAGGTCGAAGTTCGCAGGGCTCCGCCCCGCACCCCGGCCATCGCTGCGGAGATCTCTCTGGCGATGGTTGCGGTGGGGGCGTGGGTGATCTCCTTGCGCCGACACCGGAAGGCGATCGCGCCGGGGGTGCCGTCGCAAGGAGATCACCCACTTGGCTGGGGTGCGGGCGGCTTTGCAAGCCGAGAAGGACACGTGCGGGCGGCGGTGGGTGCGGCAGGTCGCGCGCACTTAAGGTGCAAAAGCCGCGAATAGGTGGGTGGTCGGGGCGACCTTGATAAGTTTCGGCTCGGGGCGGGCCGCAACTCATCAGCCTTCGGCTGGGGCACGAGGTGCCGCCCGGGAAATCCGGATATTTCGGTCGTCGGCGTGGCGGGATCCCGCGATGTGGATACCGCGTCCGGGCACACGGGACAGGTCGCCGGCATGCGGGATGCGGTCCCGTCATCCAAGAGCGCCGGCCCACAAGGCGGGAAGCCAGGCGCTGCCCAACACCCGATGCAACCGGTGCAACCGGTGCAACCGGTGCAACGCCGGATATAAAGCCGAGCGGCGACTGGCCACGCGGCTACGGCAGGCCGGCCAGGCGCAGCAGGGCGGCCGTCGCGGCGGCGGCCAGCACCACCACGACGAAGGGCGCCCTGCGCCAGGCCAGGATCCCGCCGACCAGCACACCGGCCGGGCGGGCGACGCCGGCGAAGTGGGTGTCGGCCATCAGCGCGGCCGTTCCGGCCAGGGCCGCGAGCAGCGCGGCGGCCGCCATCGCGAGCGTGCGCTGCACGGTCTCGGAGAGGCTGAGGCGGCCGCGCAGCAGCACACCGCCGAGCCGCATGGCGTAGGTGCCGACCCCGAGGGTGACGATCGCGGCGATCAGCATGAGGGCTCCGGCGTGCCGGCACGGCGGCGCGGCCGCACCAACGTCAACAGGCCCACGAGCGCGCACAGCACCGGCAGCCCGGCCGGCAGGACGGGGGTGAGCAGGACTGCCACCGCCGCGCCCGTCAGTGCGACCGTGCGGGTGGTGCGGTCGCGCAGCGAGGGCATGATCAGGGCGATCAGCGCGGCCGGGAACGCGGCGTCCAGGCCGAGCGCGTCCGGGTCGCCGGTCGCGCCGCCGAGCAGGACACCGACGGCGGTGCCGATGTTCCACGAGGTGAACAGGGTCGCGCCGATGATCAGGTACACCCGGCGGCGGCGTGCCGGGTCGGCCTCGGCCAGGGTGAAGGCGGCGACCTCGTCGGTCAGCACGTGGCTGCCGATCACCTTGTCGCGCAGGCGCGAGCCCAGCGCGTCCCCGACCGCCAGGCCGAACGGCAGGTGCCGGGCGTTCAGCAGCAGACCGGCGAAGACCGCCGCGAGCGGGTTGCCCGCGGCCAGCAGGCCGACCGCGAGGAACTGGGACCCGCCCGCGAAGACCACCGTGGACATCAGGAACGGAACCCAGGCCGGCAGCCCGTACGCGATCGCGATGGCGCCGAACGACGCACCCACCGCGACCATCGCCGCGGCGATCGTCACCGCGTCCCTCAGCAGGGCGCGGTCGGCATCCGTTCGCTGAACCGTACGCATGGTATGAAATACTGAACGCCGCCGCAGCGTTCGTCAAATCGAACGGAAGGACCGACACAGCGAACATGCCCGAGCCCACGCCCCCACTCGCCACCATCGCGGCGGCCCTGCGCCGCGAACGGGAGCGGGTCGGCATCTCGCTCGCCGAGCTGGCCCGCCGCGCCGGCCTGGCCAAGTCGACCCTTTCCCAGCTCGAGGCCGGCACCGGCAACCCCAGCATCGAGACGCTCTGGTCGCTCGGGGTGGCGCTCGGCGTGCCCTTCAGCCGGCTGGTCGAGCCGCCGCCGGCGCAGGTGCGGGTGATCCGGGCCGGCGAGGGGCCGCGACTGCAGGCCGACCAGGCCGACTTCGTGGCGACGCTGCTCGCGGCCGGGTCACCGCACGCCCGGCGCGACATCTATCTGATGGAACTCGAGCCGGGCAAGCCACGGGAGGCCGCCGCGCACATCCCCGGCAGCACCGAGCACATCGTGGTCGCGGCCGGGCGGATCAAGGCCGGGCCGGTGGGCGCGGAGGTCGAGATCGGCCCGGGCGACTATCTGGCTTTTCCGGGCGACGTCGCGCACTACTACGAAGCGCTGGAGAACTCCTGGGCGGTGCTGGTCATGGAGCATCGGTGACGCCAGGGCTACCGAGAGGTAACACTTGTCGGTAACCTGGCCGTCAAGGAGGTCGGCGATGACCGCAACGCAGCGCAACGTCTCCGAACAGCAGGCACGACAGGTCGCCGAGGCCGCTCGCGAGGCCGAGTGGCGCAAACCGAGCTTCGGCAAGGAGCTGTTCCTCGGCCGGTTCCGCCTCGACCTGATCGACCCATGGCCCACCGAGCAACCGCGGCCCGACGCCGACGAGTTCCTTCGCAAGCTCGAGAAGTTCGCGCGCGACGAGATGGACGGCCCGCGCATCGAGCGCGAGGACCGGATCCCCGACGAGGTCTTCCAGGGCCTCGCCCGGCTCGGCGCCTTCGGCATGAAGATCCCCCGGGAGTACGGCGGCCTCGGCCTGTCCAACCTGCACTACTGCCGGGCGCTCACGCTGGTCGGCTCGGCCAACGCCTCGGTCGGCGCGCTGCTCTCCGCGCACCAGTCGATCGGCGTGCCGCAGCCCCTCAAGCTCTTCGGCACCGACGAGCAGAAAAAGGCGTTCCTCCCCCGGCTCGCGGCCGGCGAGGTGTCCGCGTTCCTGCTCACCGAGCCCGACGTCGGCTCCGACCCGGCGCGCCTGGGCACGGTCGCCAAGCCGGTCGAGGGCGGCTTCAAGCTCAACGGCGTGAAGCTGTGGGCGACCAACGGCACGGTCGCCACCCTGCTGGTCGTGATGGCGCGGGTGCCCGGCAAGGGGATCACCGCGTTCGTGGTCGAGGGCGACTCCGAGGGCATCACGATCGAGCGGCGCAACTCGTTCCTCGGGCTGCGCGGCCTGGAAAACAGCGTGACCCGGTTCCACGACGTGTTCGTGCCGGACGCGAACGTCATCGGCGGGCTCGGCAAGGGCCTCAAGATCGCGCTGACCACGCTGAACACCGGCCGGCTCTCGCTGCCGGCGATGTGCGTGAGCGCCGGCAAGCGGTCGGTCGCGATCGCCCGCGAGTGGTCGGCGGAGCGGGTGCAGTGGGGACGGCCGGTCGGCCACCACGAGGCCGTGGCCAAGAAGATCGCGTTCATCGCCGCCACCACGTACGCGATGGAGTCCATGCTCGATCTCTGCTGCATGATCGCCGACGACGACCGCAACGACATCCGCATCGAGGCCGCGCTGGTGAAGCTGTTCGCCAGCGAGATGGCCTGGCAGGTCGCCGACGAGCTGGTGCAGATCCGCGGCGGCCGCGGCTACGAGCGGGCCGACTCGATCGTGGCTCGCGGCGAGCGCGGCGCCGAGGCCGAGCAGATGCTGCGCGACCTGCGGATCAACCGGATCTTCGAGGGCTCCACCGAGATCATGCATCTGCTGATCGCGCGCGAGGCGGTCGACGCGCACCTCTCGGTGGCCGGGGACATCATCGACCCGTCCGTCTCGCTGGCGGGCAAGGGCAAGGCCGCGGCGCGGGCCGGCGGGTTCTACGCGCGCTGGCTGCCGACGCTCGCGGTGGGCAAGGGCCAGGCGCCCCACGCGTACGCCGAGTTCGGGCCGCTCGCGGGTCACCTGCGCTACGTGGAGCGCGCCTCCCGCAAGCTGGCCCGGTCGACGTTCTACGCGATGTCCCGCTGGCAGGGAAAGCTCGAGCGCAAGCAGGGGTTCCTGGGCCGGATCGTGGACATCGGCGCCGAGTTGTTCGCGATGTCGGCGGTGTGCGGGCGGGCCCGGGCCGAGCGGGAGCACCGCCCCGAGGGCCTCGAGCTGGGCGACCTCTTCTGCCGGCAGGCCCGGCTGCGGGTCGATGCGCTGTTCGCCGCGCTGTGGGACAACACCGACTCGCTGGACGTGCGCGCGGCGAAGAGGGTGCTGGACGGCCGCTACACGTTCCTCGAGGAGGGCGTCATCGGCGACACCGGCGGCGAGGCGTGGGTGGCCGCCTGGCAGCCCGGCCCCAGCACGGTGGAGGACGTACGCCGGCGCATCCCTCAGGCCGAGGCGTAAAGGCGCGCCACCACATCCTCGATGTCCGGCTCCACCACCGACAGGTCGCGCACCGAGGCGGCCGCCACCAGGCCCGCGACGGCCGCCCCCGCCGACGCCGAGTCCAGCGCGAACGTCACCCGGTGGCCGTCCGCCCCGACCCCGGTCAGCGTCGTGCCCGGCAGCTCGAAGCCGGCCGGTAGCGGCGCGTCGAGGTCGACGACGAGGCTGCGCCGCGAGCCGTAGCGGGCGTGCAGCGCCTCGATGGTGCCGTCGTGCACCACCCGGCCGTGGTCGATCACGACCAGGCGGCCGCAGAGCCGTTCGATGTCGGCCAGATCGTGGGTGGTGAGCACGAGCGTCACGTCGCCGGATGCGCCCAGCTCGGCGAGGAACGAGCGGACCGCCTGCTTGCTCACCACGTCCAGGCCGATCGTCGGCTCGTCGAGGAAGAGCACTCCGGGGCCGTGCAGCAGGGCGGCGGTGAGCTCGCCACGCATCCGCTGGCCGAGCGACAGCTGCCGCACCGGCGTGTCCAGGAACTCGTCGAGGTCGAGCAGGTCGCGGCAGCGGCGCAGCCGGGACTCGTGGTCGGCCGGCGGCACCCGGTAGATGTGCCGGAGCAGCCGGAACGACTCGCGCAGCGGCAGGTCCCACCACAGCTGGGAGCGCTGCCCGAAGACGACGCCGATGCGCAGCGCCAGGCGGGTGCGCTGGGGCACCGGGGTCAGCCCGAAGACGCTCACCTCGCCGGACGTCGGCGAGAGGACGCCGGTCAGCATCTTGAGGGTGGTCGACTTGCCGGCGCCGTTCGGGCCGATGTATCCGACCATCTCGCCCTGCTCGATGGTCAGGCTCACCCCGTCCACGGCCGCCACCGTGCGTTTCGCGCGCCGTAGCCGGCCGGCCTTCACCCGTACGGTGAAATCTTTGCGCAGATCTTGCATCTTGATCATGAACCAGTGCTCCGATAGTGACGGACCCCGATGCCCCACATCAGCGCTGCGACCGCGACCGCGGGCAGCGCGACCAGCGGCGCCGCGTAGCCGGCCCAGGCCGGCAGGCCCAGGGGATCGGTGCGGCCGAGGAGCGCCAGCGCCGGCTGATAGGCCACGAAGCCAAAGCCGAGGGTGTACGCGAACAGGTCGCGGAACCAATCGCTGTAAACCGTGATCGGGTACGAGGTGAAGTCGCGCCCGCCGTACGTGAAGCCGTTGCCGATCTCCCCCGACTCCACCCACCAGAACGCCAGGCTCGCGGTGAGCACGAAGATCGCCCCGAAGAAGATCGCCGCGCCGATCGGGGCCAGCGCCGCCAGCGCCACCCGCGCGGGCGTCCAGTGGATGTGGTTGGCGACGAGCGCCCCGGCGTACACGAAAATGCCGAACGCGAGCCGCAGCAGCTTGCGCAGCGGGAGATCCATGAGGACCAGCTGGGGCAGCACGCGCAACGGCCGGATCAGCACCGTGTCGAGAGTGCCCATGCGGACGTAGCGCTTCAGATCGTCGATGTTGCCGACGGTCATGTCGGCCAGCACGAAGCCGGCCGCGGTCAGCCCGGTCATCAGGATCGACTCGCTCAGCGTGAAGCCGCCCACCACCGCGGTCGCCCGGAAGAGCACGAACACGGTGACCACGTCGAGCACGGTGGCGCCCAGGTTGCTGAGCAGCTCGATCGCGAACGATGTGCGGTACGCGGTCATCGAGCGCACCTTGCCGCCCAGAAGAGCCTGGTACGCCCTTATCTCACCCACCCTGCACCACCAGCTTGCGCTCGGCCCGGCGCTGGACCGTCTGCGCGATTGTCAGGAGGGCCAGCCCCCAGCCCGCCTGCAGCAGCACCAGGCCGAGCTGCATGCCCGGCGGATCGCGCTCGACCAGCACGTCGAGCGGGGTCTGCAGCAGGCCCGGGAACGGGGTGGCCACCCAGAGCGTCACGGCCAGCCACTCCGGCAGCAGACGCAAGGGGAAGTAGAGGCCGGCCAGCACGCCCGAGCCGAGCGTCCAGAGCACCAGCGGGCCGCGCGCGTCCTGCAGCCAGTAGGCGGTCGCGTTGACCAGGAAACGGCAGCCGTAGCTGCCGACGACCGCCAGGAACACCGAGACCGCGAACAAGGGGATGGTTTGCCACCGGTGCGGGGCCGCCAGCGTGAAGAAGATCGCCCCGACGATCGTCGGCGGCAGGAACCGGGTGAGCATGGCGTGCGCGGCCCGGCCCAGGTCGGCGGCCAGATAAGCGGTCACCGGCGGCACCGGTCGTAACAGATCGGACGCGACATCGCCGGAGCGGATCCGGTCGGCGAGGTCGGTCCAACCCCAGATGCCAACCACGCTCAGTAGCCCCTGACCCACCCAGACGAACGTGGCGAGCTGCGCCGGGTGGTAACCGCCCGGGCGGCCGCCGACCGCGCCGGCCGCCACGGCCAAGAGCACGTAGCAGCGAAGGAAGCCGAAGACTATGTTGGTGAACGATCCGGCTATGGTGGCTTGCCGATAGGTCGCGTACCGCCGGAAACCCGACCACACGAGTGCACCGAAAGTAGTGATGGAGGCGCGCAACGGACGACCGGGAGAGATCGTCAGCACGCTGGCGTCAATCCCGCTCACGCCGTTAATCTCCTTCCAAACCCCGCAGTGGAGCCGGGAGACTCTACCCGGGTCTCCGGACGGCCACCGCACATTTTTGACGGAGAAGTGGACACAGCCGTGACGGAGCGTTGCCAGCCGCCGGGCCTTTGGGCTGCCCGATGAACGGCTGGAGCTCGCAGATCGGCGACGAGCGCTGGGGCGACGAGCCCGCCTGGGTCTACGAAATCACCTGGGAGTGGGAGCCGCAGAGCCCCGGCCAGCGCTATCCCGGCGACCCGGTACGGCGCAAGGCGGTCCACACGCCGGTGTACGAGGCGTCGGGTTCTGCCTCTGCCGGATCTGACTCCAGTTCCGGGGACGCGGGCGCTGCGGGACCGGCGCCGGCCCGGTACGGGCACACGCCGGTGCAGCGGGAAGAGCCGCGGACCTACGACCCGCGGCTGCCGCAGGGCCGGGAGAATCAGCATCGGGACAACATCGGGTACGCAGCGCGCAGCGCCCCCGTCCCGCCCCAGCGCGACGAGCCGTCGTGGAACCGCCCCGCCGGCATGACCGATCGCCCCCCGCAGGGTGGCCGGCCGGGCGGTCCCGCCGGCGCGCCCGCGGGCGCCGCTCCGGATCACGGCCGCGCCGGCGCTCCCGATCAGCGGCGGGGTGCGGCGCCGGGCTATGGGCGGCAGCAGCCCGGGCCGGGGAATCCGCCGGGCGGGCCGGGGAATCAACAGGGTGGACGGGCGGCGCCGCCGGGCGGCTGGCAGCAACCTCAATCCGGCGCGCCGCAGGGTGGCCGGACGCCATATCAGCCCGGCCCGCCGGGCGGACGACCGCAGCCCGGCTCGCCGCCGGGCGGACGCTCCCAGCCCGGCACGCCGCCGGGCGGACGTCCCCAGCCCGGCTCACCGCAGCAGGGGCGCCCGCAACCCGGCTCGCCGCAGCAGGGACGCCCGCAGCCCGGCTTGCCGCAGCAGGGACGCCCGCAGCCCGGCTCGCCGCAGCAGGGTGGACGTCCGCAACCCGGCTCACCGCAGCATGTGCAGGGGTCGCCGTACCCGCAGCCGGGACAGCCCCAGGGCCCTCGCCCGCCGGCCGGGCGTGCGCCCGGTCCGGGTGTCACCCCGACCTCGCCCGCCCACGGCGGCGTCTACGGCGCCGCGCGTCCCCACTACGGCGAGACGCCCGACCGTGAGGCCCGCCCGCCCGCCGACACGCGCCCCCCTGGCGAGATGCGGCCGGCCGCCGGGCCGAGGCCCGTGTCGCCCGCTTCGGAATCGCATGTCTATGGCAGCGCGCGACCCGCACCCGCCGATGCCTTCCCGGCCTACCCCGACGCCCAGCGCGGCGGCCGGCGCGCGGACGCGCCCTTCGACCTGCGTCCGGCACCCGAGATCGGCACGCCGGCGCCGTCCCGGCCCGCGCCGCAGCCGACCCGGGTAACGCCGTCGCAGCCGGCCACCCCGCCGGCTCCGCTGTACCCGCCGGTGCCCGGCCAGGCCCGCCCGGTCTCCGGCCCCGCCCAGCATGGGCCGGAGTACCCACGCCCGGTCTCCGCACCCGCTCAACACGGGCCGGAGTACCCACGCCCGGTCTCGGCACCCGCTCAACACGGGCCCGAACACCCGCGGCCCGTCTCGGCGCCCGCCCAGCACGGGCCGGAATACCCACGCCCGGTCTCGGCACCCGCTCAACACGGGCCCGAACACCCGCGGCCCGTCTCGGCGCCCGCCCAGCACGGGCCGGAATACCCACGTCCGGTCTCGGCGCCCACCCATGCGGGGCCGCCCGAGCAGCCGCGGCCGTTTTCCGCGCCGGCCCAGCCCGGACCGGCCGGCTATGCGCGGCCGGCGTCGGCGCAGCCCGGGCCCGGGTATTCGCAGCCCGTGCCGGGGCCGGTGTCGTCCGGGTCCACGCCGCCGACCTCCATGGCGGCGGGGGCCTACCCGGATGCGGAACATCCCTACGCGCCCTGGGCCGCGCGCGCGACCCAGCACGAGGCTCCGGCGGAGGCGGGCGCGCCGGTGGGCGGCGAAGGCTTCGCGCTGCCGGACGGGCCCACGACGGGGTCGGGGGTCGAGCCGGTCACGGCGCCACCCGTGTCACCGGAGGCCAACTGGGCCGAAGCCGCGTGGGAACGGACCGCCGTGCCGGAGGCGCACGTCCAGCCGGAGGCGCAGGGTCAGCCGGAGGCACACGTCCAGCCGGAGGCACACGTCCAGCCGGAGGCGCAGGGTCAGCCGGAGGCGCAGGGTCAGCCGGAGGCGCAGGACGTCGCGGGGGCGGAGCCGCATGGGCTCGGGTGGTTGCTGTCGCAGAGTGGGCTGGGGGCTACTTCGCCGGTGCCGATCGAGCCGCCGGCGGACGAGGCCGAGCCCGAGCCCGAGGCCGAGCCCCTACCCGAACCGGAGCCGGAGCCGGAGCCGGAAGCGGAAGTCGTCCAGGAAGACCCGGCGCCGGTCAGTGGGGGCGGCGAGAAGCAGAACTGGTTCGTGCCGGTCACCGGGTCGCAGCCGATCATCACTCCGGGTGGGCAGGCTGCCGACGAACCTGTCGTGGAAGAGCCTGTCACCGCGGAAACAGAGCCGAACGACGTCGAGCCGGTCAGCGCCACACCGGTCAGCGCCGCGCCCGTCAGTGCCACACCGGTCAGCGCCGCACCCGTCAGCGCGACGCCCGTCAGCGCGACGCCGGTCAGCCCGACGCCGGTCAGCGCCACACCGGTCAGCGCCGCACCCGTCAGCGCGACGCCCGTCAGCGCTGCGCCCGTCAGCGCCGAGCCGGTCAGTGCCGCTCCGGTTGCGGAGGAGCGGGCTGCGGGGACCGACCTCGTTGTCGAGGAGGCGGTTGAAGCCGAACTGGTCGATGTCGAGCCGGTTGATGCGATGTGGGTTGAGGCCGAGCTTCCGCCCAGCGTTCGGGAGAATGTCGAAGAGGTCGGCGGCGAGTCGGCTGTCATCGAGGCGTCCGGGCCGGATGAGGCGGAGCCGGAGGAGTTCGCCGACCTGGTGGACGAGGGCGAGCCGGCGGACGAAGCCGAGGCGGGCGATGACGTCAAGGCCGAGGTCGCGGACGCGTCGGCTGAGGACGTCGAAGTCGATGACGACGCAGAGCTGGTCGACGAACCGGAGGCTGTTGTCGACGCCGAGCCGGTTGCCGAAGCCGAGGCCGAGCCGGTCGACGAACCCGAGGCTGTCGTCGACGCCGAGCTGGTTGCCGAAGCTGCGCCCGTTGCCGAAGCTGAGCCGGTCGAAGAGGGCGAGGCTGACGGTGAGGCTGACGCGGACGCGGACGCCGGCACCTCGGCCGAGGACGAGCGACTGGGGGATTCCGCGCGGGACTCTGTGGCCGTACGGGAAAATGCGCCTGGCCTGAGGGACGCCCAGCGGAAGGTTATCCGGCAGCGTGCCGATGGCAATGCCGTTGGTCGCAATCGGCGGGCGGATCCGGAGGAGGTGCTCGCGGCCTACCCGTGGGCCTTCGACGCGGAGACGTTGCGGGAGCAGATCGACGACCCGGAGCAGATGTGGGTCGTGGTGGATCGGCTGACCGACAAGCTGGAGTACGCCGAGCGGGATGCCGTGCGGGCGCGTCTGCTGAGCCTGCGGGCCGTCGCCGAGCGGCTGGTGGGTGACCTGGACGCGGCGCTGGCGGACGCGCGGGCGGCGCTGACGCACGCCGAGGCGACCGGTGAGTTGCGGCGGACCGCGATCGTGCAGGCGCGGCTGGCGCACGTGCTGCAGTGGCGCGGCGAGTATGCCGAGGCCGACCGGCTGTACGCGGAGGCCGGCTCGCCGGAGTTGCCGTCGCGGCTGCGGGCCGAGATCCACGAGCTGGCGGGGCGGTCGGCGTTCGATCAGGGGCGCTATCTGGAGGCGATGAACCACTTCGAGACCGCGCTGGACCTGCGCAAGGGCGCGGATCCGGAGCTGGTGGAGCGGATCGAGGCGGCGCTCGACACGATCACGCGCAAGACCACGGCGGACGGCGGCTGGGGGCCCTACCCGCGCACCAGCGACGAGATCCTGGGGCGCACCGAGCCGCCGCGGCCGCTGCGCGACCAGCGGTCGGGGCTGTGGGGCTACGTGGGCGCGGTGCCGCCCCGCTACGCGCAGGCCCAGCCGTTCGCGGACGGACTGGCCTGGGTCCGGCGGCCGGAGTCGCCGGCCTGGGAGCTGATCGACCTCGCGGGCGAGACGGTGATCGACGCCTCGTCCGGTTATCTCGCGGCCGAACGGTTCGCCGAGGGGCTGGCGTGGGTGTCGCGGGACGAGGCCGGCGGCTGGTACGCGATCGACCAGCACAACCGGCTGATCGTGCCGGGCGGCTTCGACGACGCGAAGGCCTTCCACCGTGGGCTGGCGCTGGTCAAGCGGGGCGGCTGGGGCGTGATCGACCGGCACGGGCGGATGATCGTGCCGCCGCGGTTCCGGGGGTTCGTGACGCCGCTGGTGTCGGGCGGGCCGATCGAGGGCTTCACCGACGAGGGGCTGGCCGTGGTCGACGCCGGGGACGACCACGTCGGCGTGGTCGACCGCGCGGGGCAGCTGGTCGTGGCGCCCGAGCACGCGGCCGTGGTGATCCACCCGGTGGCCTTCCTGGTCGCCGACCGGTTCGGGCTGTGGGGCGCGCTCGATCGCCAGGGCGGGCCGCTGGTCGAGCTGAAGTACAAGGAGCAGGCCGACGTGCTCGAGGAGCTTGATCGACTGGTGATCGATGGGCGGCCGGTGCTCTGAGTAGGGTCGGAGCATGGAGTTCCGTCATCTCGGCCGTTCCGGCCTGCTCATCAGCGAGATCGCCTACGGCAACTGGATCACCCACGGTTCCCAGGTCGAGGAGGAAGCCGCGCTCGCCTGCGTGCGCGCCGCCCTCGACGAGGGGATCACCACGTTCGACACCGCCGACGCGTACGCGGGCGGCCGCGCCGAGGAAGTGCTGGGCCGGGCGCTCAAGGGGGAACGCCGCCAGGGCCTGGAGATCTTCACCAAGGTCTTCTGGCCGACCGGGCCGGGTCCGAACGACCGCAGCCTGTCCCGCAAGCACATCATGGAGTCGATCGACGCCTCGCTGGGCCGGCTGCAGACCGACTACGTGGACGTCTACCAGGCGCACCGCTACGACTACTCGACGCCGCTCGAGGAGACCATGCAGGCGTTCGCCGACGTGGTCCGCCAGGGCAAGGCGCTCTACATCGGCGTGTCCGAGTGGACCGCCTCCGAGCTCCGGGCGGGCTGGGAGATGGCACAGGATCTGAAGATCCCGTTCGTGTCCAACCAGCCGCAGTACTCGGCGTTGTGGCGGGTCATCGAGGCCGAGGTCGTGCCGGCCTCGATCGAGCTGGGGATCGGCCAGGTGGTCTTCTCGCCGATCGCGCAGGGCGTGCTGACCGGGAAGTACGCGGTGGGCCAGGACCACCCGGCCGGGTCGCGGGCGACCGACGAGAAGAGCGGGGCGAACTTCATCTCGCGGCTGCTCAACGACGAGGTGCTGACGGCGGTGGCCGGGCTCAAGCCGCTGGCCGAGCAGGCGGGGCTGTCGATGGCGCAGCTCGCGGTGGCGTGGGTGCTGCAGAATGCCAACGTCTCGGCCGCCATCATCGGCGCGTCGCGGCCCGAGCAGGTGCGTGACAACGTCAAAGCATCAGGGGTACGCCTCGACGCGGACCTGATGAAGGCGATCGACGCGGTGCTCGACCCGGTCGCCGAGCGCGACCCCGCGAAGACGGTGTCTCCCGCCCGGCGTCCGTAATCGTGGCTCTGGAGTGGGGGGCTTCTAGCTCCCCCTCCAGAACCTCATCAGCTCCAAGCCCACCTGGATCATGCCCTCGGACAGGTTGAGCTTTTCGGCGATCCAGAAGACGGCGTCGAAGAAGTAGCTGCCCAGCTTGGTCTGCCACAGGGCCAGGAACAGCAGAATGAAGCCGTACGGCGCGAACAGCGACCACGCGCGCTGGTAGGCCGGGCTCATCCACGGCGCGATGATGCTGCCGCCGTCGAGGCCGGGGATCGGCAGGAAGTTGAGCACGCTCGCCGTGATCTGCAGGAAGCCCAGCGCGGCGAGCGCGCTCCAGAACTCCAGGTGACTGGTCGGGCCGGCCAGCGCGAACTGGCCCGAGGAGAGCTGGACCAGCTTGGGGCCCAGGCCGAGCCAGAACGGGACGGCCAGCACCAGCGCGAGGATCACGTTGGTGAGCGGGCCGGCCGCGCTGATCAGCGAGTCCTTGACCTTGCTGCGGATGTACGTGTGGTCGATCCAGACCGCGCCGCCGGGCAGGCCGATGCCGCCGAGGATCACCACGACGACCGGCAGCACGATCGACAGCAGCGGGCTGGTGTATTTGAGCGGGTTGAGCCGCAGGTAGCCCCGGTCGGCCACGGACTTGTCGCCGCTGAAGAAGCCGGCCAGCGCGTGGGCGTACTCGTGCAGGCAGAGCGACACCAGCCAGCCGGTGACGATGAACAGGAAGACGTCGACCCGGACGTTGCCGAACCGGGCCCAGGTCATCCAGCCGCTGACCAGGAAGACCGCGACGATCCCGACGAAGACCGGGCTCGGGATGAAGGCGTTGCGCGGGGTCCGTGTGTACACGGGCTCGTAAGTCATCTTCTCAGTCCGCGGGGAGCAGGCTCATCCGGTAGTCGACCCGGTCGTCCTCGACCAGGACGACCTGGGCCACGCCGGAGTCGGCCAGCTCCCGCCACTCCTGACCGATCCACGACTCGGCGTCGGCCTGGCTGCTGAACGTCTCGGCCGGGCCGGAGACCGGCAGTCCATCGACGTTCTCGTACCGCCAACTCCACGGCATCCGCCGTTCCCCCTCACCTCTGTGCTCGTGCGCTCCACCCTACGGCGTCCGCCGGCGCGGCCCGGCTCGAGTGCCGGTGTCGGAGCGGGGGCGGGGACCGGCGGCCCGTCTCCCGCTTCGGCGCAGGCACTAAGGTACGGGCATGTCCGATGATCGGTGGAACACCGTCCTGGTGCTCGGCGGGATCCGCTCCGGCAAGTCCGCGTTCGCCGAGGGGCTGGTCGCGGACGCGCCCTCGGTGCGGTACGTGGCCACGGCCGTGGGCGGCGAGGACGACCCGGAGTGGCTGGCCCGGATCGAGGCCCACCAGCGGCGGCGGCCGCAGTCCTGGTCGACCGAGGAGACCGGCGCCGACCCGGCCCGGCTGGCGGTGCTGCTCACCGAGGCGAAGCCGGACGACACGCTGCTCGTCGACGACCTCGGCGGGTGGGTCGCGGCGGTGCTCGACCCGGCCCGGCAGCCCAACGACGACGAGGCCGACGTGGCCGCGCTGGCGGCGGCGGTGCGCGGGACGGCGGCACGGGTGGTGCTGGTCAGCCCGGAGGTGGGGCTGGCGCTGGTGCCGGCCACGCCGGTGGGGCGGGCGTTCGCGGACGCGCTCGGGGCGACCAACCAGGCGCTGGCCGAGGCCTGTGACCGGGTCGCGCTGGTGGTGGCCGGCCAGCACGTCTGGCTCAAGACCGAGAAATCGGATTTGCCGGATACAGCAAGCGAGACGGCTCCGGCAGGCGGAGCAGGCACGGCCGCCGACTCGGACGCGGCTGCCGGTTCCGATACGGCTGCCGGTTCGGTTGCGCTTGTCGCCGACGCGGCCGACGCCCAGCTGGTCGAGCCCCACCTGGTGGCTCCCAGCCCGGCAGCGGAGCCGGTCGCCACGGCGGCGGCCGTCCTGACCGAGCCCACCCAGCAACTCCCGGTGGTCGGCGACGGGACGGCCATCGAGCCCGGCATGTCGCTCCCGATGCCGGACAGCGACGCCGGCCCGGACGCGCGCGATCGGCTGCTCGGCGTCGACTTCGCCGGGATCGGGCTGGGCGACCTGGTCGAGGCGGTGGAGTTCGCGGCCGCCACCCAGGGAACCGCGATCCCGCGCCCGTGGGAGTCGGCGCGGGTGCTGCTGATCTCCGGCGCCCACGACGGTGGCGCCTCGGCCGGCGAGGACCCCGCGGACGCCGATCGACGCGTCGCACAGGTGGAGAACGGCGAGGGCGTGCTCAGCCGCCTCGCCGGGCAGGCCGGGGCGGACGTCGCCGTGCTGCGGGTGGCGCGCTCCGGCGCGATGGAGGACGGCCCGGTGACCGACGAGGCCGCCGTCGAGGTGGCACTGCGGCAGGGCTGGCGGCTCGCCGAGGCCGCCGCCGACGCCGGCCGCGACCTGCTGGTGATCGCCTCGATCGGGGTGGGCACCGACGCGGTGGCCGCCACCCTCTCGTCGGCCATCACCGGGGCCGAGGCGGTCGAGATCCTGCCACGGGTGCTGCTGCCGGGCGGCCGCTACGACGACGAGGCCTGGATGGTCCGCTGTGCGGCCGTGCGGGACGCCCTTCGTCGCATCCGGCAGGAGCCGCGCGGCGCCAAGGACATGCTGCGGCAGATCGGCGGCGCCGATTTCGCGGTGGCCGTCGGCGCGCTGCTGGGCGCGGCGGCGCGGCGGCTGCCGGTGCTGCTGGACGGTCCGCTCGGCATCGCGGCCGGCCTGGTCGCGCGCGACCTGGGCAGCCAGACCCGGCACTGGTGCCTGCTGCCCGACGCGGGCCGGCTCACGCTGGTCGGCAAGGGCGCCGACGTGCTCGGCCTCAACCCGGTGCTCGACCTCGGCCTCGGCCTCGGCGAGGGCGCGAACGCGCTGGCCGCCCTGCCGCTGCTGCGCACCGCGGTCGGCCTGGCCGCGGCGGCCCCGGTGCACCCGGCCATGCTGGCCGAGCCGGGCGACGGTGGCGCCTCCGAGCTGATCGTGCCGAACGACGACGCGGAGGTGGACTTCGCCGAGCCCGAGCCGGAGGGCCCCGGCCCGGCGACCACCGAGCCAAGCGAGGAGTGAACGCGGGGGCCGGACTGCGGCTGGCCGTCACGACGCTGACCGTGCTGCCCCTCAAGGGTGGCCGGGTGGATCGGCCGGCGGCGGCGTGGGCGATGAGCCTGGCGCCGGCGGTGGGCGCGATCCTCGGTGCCGTGCTGGCGGTGCTGCTCTGGGCGCTGCGGTGGGCGGGCGCCGCCGATCTGGTGGCGGCCGCGGTCACGGTCGCGGCCGCGGCTCTGCTCACTCGCGGCATGCATCTGGACGGCCTGGCCGACACGACCGACGCGCTCGGCTCCTATCGGCGTGGCGCCGAAGCCCTGGCAATCATGAAGAAGTCCGACATCGGGCCATTCGGGGTGGCGGCGATCGCGCTGGCGCTGCTGATCCAGACCTCGGCGCTGGCGTCGGTGACGGGCGGCGCGGTCGTGGTGGCCTGGGCCGCCGGCCGGCTGGCGATCACGGTGGCCTGCCGCCGCGGCGTCCCGCCGGCCCGCCCCGAAGGGCTGGGCGCGCTGGTCGCCGGGACGGTCCCGGTTCCGGCCGCGGCGCTGATCGCGGCCGTCGTGGTGGCTTCCGCGGCCGCGGCGACCCCGGGCCGTCCGTGGCAGGGCCCGCTCGCCGTCGTCGCGTCGCTGGCCGTCGTGCTTGCGCTGCTGCGTCATTGCGTACGCCGGTTCGGCGGCATCACCGGCGACGTCCTCGGCGCGTCGGTGGAGGTGGGCACCGCCGTCGCCCTGGTCGGCCTAGCCCTGGGCTGAGTCGTACGCCTTGACGACCCGCTTCGGCGCCGTCCGCCGCCACGCCTCGGCCACCACCCCATTCCCCTCGCAGTGCGGCGAAGCCGCCTCGGACAGCTCAGCAATCACCGCACCGACGGCTGCACGAACGGCGGCTTGACCACCCTTGCCTCGGTCCTGCGGCCGCGGATGTCGATCTGGACCAGGTCGCCGTCGTTCACCCCGGCCGCGGTGTCGATGAGGGCCAGCGCGATCCCGACCTTCTTGGTCGGCGAGAACGTGCCGCTGGTGGTCTCGCCGATCACCTGCTCCCCGCCGTACACGTGCATGTGACCGCGGGGAATCCCGCGGCCCGTCAGTTCCAGTCCGCGCAGCAGCCGGCGCGGACCCTGGGATTTTTCCGCGAGCAGCGCGTCGCGGCCCCAGAACGCCGGCTTGGACCAGCCGACCGCCCAGCCCGACCGGGCCTGCACCGGGGTGATCTCCAGCGACAGGTCCTGGCCGTGCAGCGGGTAGCCCATCTCGGTGCGCAGCGTGTCGCGGGCGCCGAGTCCGCAGGGCTGCACGCCGGCGCCGACGATCGCGTCCCAGACCGCGCCGGCATCGTCCCACGGCACCACCAGCTCGTAGCCGTGCTCGCCGGTGTACCCGGTGCGGCAGACGATCAGCTCGACTCCGCCGAGACTCGCCTTCGCGAACGACATGTAGTCGTGGTCGGTGGGCAGGCTCAGCTTGCTGAGCACGTCGGCCGAGGTCGGGCCCTGCACGGCGAGGATGGCGAACTTGCGGTGCTCGTTCGTCACCGTGACGCCCCGGGGGGCCTCGGCCTGCAGCCGGCGGACCACCTCGGCGGTGTTCGCCGCGTTCGGGATCAGGAAGACGTCGTCGTCCGAGAACAGGTAGGCGATCAGGTCGTCGACCACTCCCCCGCTCTGGTCGCAGCAGAGCGTGTACTGCGCCTTGCCGGGCGCGATGCGGCCCAGGTCATTGGTGAGGCAGGAGTTCACGTACGCGGCCGCGCCCGGCCCGGCCACCCCGGCCTTGCCCAGGTGGGAGACGTCGAAGACGCCGGCCGCCGCGCGCACCGCCGCGTGCTCGCGCAGCACCCCGCCGCCCGCGTACTCCACCGGCATCTCCCAGCCGCCGAAGGCGGCGAGCTTGGCGCCGAGCGCGACGTGCCGCTCGTGCAGCGGGGACCGAAAAAGCTCAACAGCGTCGGCAGACATGAGAGTGAACTTACCCGTGACCTTGGTTGTGGTTATTGTCGCGGGGACAACCCTTCCCCCGGCGCGATCGCGCCGAGGCATCACCAACGCGTCCGGCGTGCCCAAGAGGCCGCCGGCCCGAAAAGTCCGCGGAGAGCCCGAGTGAGCCAGCCCAGCCTGAGCCTGGTCGATACCGACCCGGCCGAATTGGCCGTCGATGCCATCGTCATCGGCCTGCACAGCCAGCCCGACGACGACGGCGCCCTGCTGCCGGCCGCCGGCGCCGAGAGCATCGCCGCCGCGTTCGACGGCAGGCTGACCTCGACGCTGGCGCTGCTCGGCGCGAGCGGCGCCCCCGGCGAGGTGGTCAAGCTGGCCACGCTCGGCACGATCGCAGCGCCGCTGGTGATCGCGGTCGGCCTGGGCGACGAGCCCTCCGGGTCCGCCCCCGAGCTCGAGAAGCTGCGCCGGGGCGCCGGCGCGGCGGTGCGCGCGCTGGCCGGCAGCGCCACGGTGGCGCTGGCCCTGCCGGTGCCCGACGACGAGGACGCGCCCGGCGTGCTGCGGGCCATCCTGGAGGGCGCGCTGCTGGGCGGCTACCGCTTCGCCGGATACAAGACCAAGCCGCAGCCCGGCCGCCGCGAGCCGGTGTCGGCGCTGCAGGTGCACGTGCCGGACGCGGCCGACGCGGCGGCCCGCGCCGAGGTGACCCGGGCCGAGGCGGTCGGCCGCGCGGTGCGCCTGACCCGCGACTGGGTCAACATGGCGCCCAACGAGCTGCGCCCGCCGCAGTTCGCCGACGCCGTGGTGGCCGCGGCCCAGGGCACCGGCCTGGCGGTCGAGGTGCTCGACTTCGACGAGCTCAAGTCGGGCGGCTACGGCGGCATCGTGGCGGTCGGGCAGGGCTCCGAGGCGCCGCCGCGGCTGGTGAAGGTCAGCTACGTGCCCGAGGGCGTCGAGTCGCCCCGGCAGGTCGCGCTGGTCGGCAAGGGCATCACCTTCGACACCGGCGGCATCAGCATCAAGCCGACGGCCGGCATGTGGGAGATGAAGTCGGACATGGCCGGCGCGGCCGCGGTCGGCGCGGCGATGCTGGCGGTGGCGGCGCTCAAGCCGCCGGTGGCGGTCAGCGGCTACCTGGCGATGGCCGAGAACATGCCGTCCGGCTCGGCGTACCGGCCCGGCGACGTGATCACGATGTTCAACGGCAAGCGGGTCGAGGTCTTCAACACCGACGCCGAGGGCCGCATGGTGCTCGGCGACGCGATCGCCCGGGCCTGCGCCGACGGCGCCGAGTACGTGCTGGAGGCGTCCACGCTGACCGGCGGCCAGGTGATCGCGCTGGGCAAGCGGATCGCCGGCCTGATGGGCTCCGAGGCCGCGACCGAGCTGGTGCGCACGGCCGGCGACAAGGTCGGCGAGCCGGCCTGGCCGATGCCGCTGCCCGAGGAGGTCCGCAAGGGCATGGAGTCGGACATCGCCGACATCTGCCAGACCAACAACGCCCTCGACCGGGCCGGCCACATGCTGCAGGGCGGCGTGTTCCTGCGCGAGTTCGTGGCCGACGGCGTCGAGTGGGCACACATAGACATCGCCGGCCCGGGTTACCACGCAGCCGAGCCCACGGGCTACTGGACAAAGGGCGGCACAGGAGTCCCCGTCCGAACCCTCCTACAGGCCATAGAAGACTTGTCCTGACCCGCACCCTTCCGGGCACTCCCACCCAGGGGACCGCGCGCACCCCGCACCTTCTTCGGGTGCCCCCACTCAGCGGACCGCGCGCACCCCGCACCTTTCCGGGTGCCCCCACTCAGGGGACTGCGCGCACCCCGCACCTTTCCGGGTGCCCCCCACTCAGGGGACTGCGCGCACCCCGCACCTTTCCGGGTGCCCCCACTCAGGGGACTGCGCGCACCCCGCACCTTTTTCGGGTGCCCCCCACTCAGGGGACTGCGCGCGATCGCCCCGCTGATGAGGAGACAGACGGTTTGGTGTCGCCGCGGGGTTTGCGGCGCCACCAAACCGGCTGGCTCCTCATCAGCCCGAAAGGGGCGATCGCCCGCCGAGCCGAAGGCGAGGCCAGCCAGCTCAGCGAGTTTGCGAAGGCGGGCACGGCCAGATCAACGAGTTTGCGCAAGGCGGGCACGGCCAGATCAACGAGTTTGCGCAAGGCGGGCACGGCCAGATCAACGAGTTTGCGCAAGGCGGGCACGGCCAGATCACCAAGCTTGCGCGGGGCGCCCACGGCCAGCGCACCGACCTTGCGCGATGCGGGCCAGCGCACCGAGCTCGCGCAAGGCGGCCAGTTCGGCGAGCTCGCGCAAGGCGGGCGGGGCCAGTTGAGCTACGCAGGCCGGCGCTTCTGGCGGGCGTTGTAGTCGCGGTAGCGCTGCGGATACCCCATCAGCCGGACGTCGTAGATCGGGACCGACAACTCATGGGCCCACCGCCGGGCGATCTCGGGCGACTCGATCCGGCGGCGGGTCCACTCGCCGTCGTGTGCCACGAGCAACACCGTGGTCTCGGTCACGGTCGTACGCGGCTCGATGAATGCCTCGACCCCCCGGCGGGAGCGGACGAACTCCGCAAGATACTCAAGATCGGCACGATCGACCGGCCGTCCGGCCGCCCGCCGCGGCTCCGTTCGCCGCCTGAACCAGGCCACTGCCCGCTCCTCACGCTCAATTGCCGCAAGGGTACGACGATCGGGCGCGCCGATGGGCACCTGGCTGCATCGATCGGTTCTACAAGTGACAAGATGGCCTGGACATACTGTGACCGTTTCCATTGTGTGACCCACATGGCGACGATGCGACCACTGGAGTCAACGTGAGCCAGCCGAACGGCGGAACCTTCGACATCGTCATCCTCGGCGCCGGCAGTGGTGGTTACGCGGCCGCTCTGCGCGCTGCCGAGCTCAACCTCTCCGTAGCGCTGATCGACAAGGCCGAGCTGGGCGGCACCTGCCTGCACCGCGGCTGCATCCCGACCAAGGCGCTGCTGCACGCCGCCGAGATCGCCGAGCAGACGCGCGAGGCCGAGCAGTTCGGCATCAAGGCCGAGCTGCTGTCGATCGACATGACCGGGGTGAACGCGTACAAGGACGGGGTCGTCTCCCGGCTGTACAAGGGCCTGACCGGCCTGCTCACGCACAACAAGAACATCACCGTGGTGGCCGGCGAAGGCAAGCTCGTCGGCAAGGACACGGTCGAGGTCGCCGGCCAGCGGTACACCGGTCGCAACATCATCCTGGCCAGCGGCTCGTACTCCCGCTCGCTGCCCGGCCTCGAGATCGACGGCAAGCGGGTCATCACCAGCGAGCACGCGCTGGAGCTCGACCGCGTGCCGGCCTCCGCGATCGTGCTCGGCGGCGGCGTGATCGGCGTCGAGTTCGCCAGCGTGTGGAAGTCGTTCGGCGCCGACGTGACCATCCTCGAGGCCCTGCCCCGGCTGGTGGCGGCGGAGGACGAGGACGTCTCGAAGCAGCTGGAGCGCGCCTTCCGCAAGCGCAAGATCAACTTCAAGGTCGGCAAGCCGTTCGAGAAGGCCGAGCACACCGACAACGGCGTGCGCGCGACCATCCAGGGCGGCGAGACGGTCGAGGCCGAGGTGCTGCTGGTCGCGGTCGGCCGCGGCCCGACGACCCAGGGCCTCGGCTACGAGGAGCAGGGCGTCACGCTCGACCGCGGCTTCGTGATCACCAACGAGCGGCTGCACACCGGCGTCGGCAACATCTACGCCGTCGGCGACATCGTCCCGGGCCTCCAGCTCGCGCACCGCGGCTTCGCCCAGGGCATCTTCGTGGCGGAGGAGATCGCGGGCCTGCGCCCGGCGGTCATCGACGAGGCCGGCATCCCCCGGGTGACGTACTGCGACCCCGAGATCGCCTCGATGGGCCTGACCGAGGGCAAGGCCAAGGAGAAGTACGGCGCCGACAAGGTCTCGACGTACAGCTACAACCTCGGCGGCAACGGTAAGAGCCAGATCCTCAAGACCCAGGGCTTCGTCAAGCTGGTCCGCCTCAACGACGGCCCGGTCCTCGGCGTGCACATGATCGGCGCGCGGATGAGCGAGCAGGTCGGCGAGGCTCAGCTGATCTACAACTGGGAGGCCTTCCCGGAGGAGGTCGCCCAGCTGGTACACGCCCACCCGACGCAGAACGAGGCGATGGGCGAGGCCTTCCTCGCGCTGGCCGGCAAGCCCCTGCACGCGCACAGCTGATCTTGAGTCGTTGTGATAAACGAAGACGTATACGCGGTTAAGGAGTTCTGAGAATGCCGGTATCGGTCACCATGCCGCGGCTGGGCGAGAGCGTCACCGAGGGCACCGTCACTCGCTGGCTGAAGCAGGAGGGCGAGCGGGTGGAGGCCGACGAGCCGCTGCTCGAGGTCTCCACCGACAAGGTCGACACCGAGATCCCGTCGCCGGCCGCGGGCGTGCTCACCCGCATCGTCGTCGGCGAGGACGAGACGGCCGACGTCGGCAGCGAGCTCGCGGTCATCTCGGGCGACGGCGAGGACGCCGGCGAGGACGCGCCGGCCCCCGCCGCCCAGCAGGACGCCCCCGAGCAGCCCGCCCAGCAGCCCGCCCCGCAGCAGGAGCAGGCGGCCGAGCCGGAGCCGCCGGCGCCCACCACGCCGTCGACCGAGAAGCCGGTCGAGGAGGAAGCGCCCGCGCCGCAGCAGGCCACCGCTCCCGCCCCGGCGGGCGAGGGCACCGAGGTCAAGATGCCGGCGCTCGGCGAGAGCGTCACCGAGGGCACCGTGACCCGCTGGCTCAAGCAGGTGGGCGACACCATCGAGGTCGACGAGCCGCTGCTCGAGGTCTCCACCGACAAGGTCGACACCGAGATCCCGTCGCCGGTGGCCGGCACCGTGCTCGACATCAAGGTGCCCGAGGACGAGACGGCCGACGTCGGCGCCGTCCTCGCGGTCATCGGCGCCGCGGGTGCCGCCCCGGCCGCCGCCGCGCCGCAGCAGGCGCCCGCGCCGCAGCAGGCCCCCGCACCGCAGCAGGAGCAGGCCCCCGCTCCCAAGCAGGAGCAGGCGCCCCAGTCGCAGCAGCAGGAGGCGCCGAAGATCGAGTCGGCGCCCGCGCCGTCGTTCGCTCCCGGCGACTCGTACGCGGAGCCGTCGGCCGAGGCCGAGGTGGCCAAGGACCCGTCGGCCGCGGAGCGCAACGCCGAGCCGCCGGCCGCGGTGGCCACCCCCACCCGGGAGGCGACCCAGGGCAACGGCGCCGGCGACGCCGGTTACCTGACCCCGCTGGTCCGCAAGCTCGCCGCCGAGAAGGGCGTCGACCTGTCCGGCCTGCGCGGCACCGGCGTCGGCGGGCGCATCCGCAAGCAGGACGTGCTCGACGCGGCCGCCGCGGCCGAGAAGGCCAAGGCGGCGCCCGCCCCCGCGGCCCAGCCCGCCGCGGCCGCCAAGCCGGCCGCCGCTCCCGCCGCCAAGCCGGCCCCGAGCCCGCTGCGCGGCCGTACCGAGAAGCTGACCCGCACCCGGGCCACGATCGCCCGCCGCATGGTGGAGTCGCTGCAGATCTCGGCGCAGCTCACCACGGTCGTCGAGGTCGACCTCACCCGCGTGGCCCAGATGCGCAACCGGGCCAAGGCCGATTTCCAGGCCAAGCACGGCGTAAAGCTGACCTACCTGCCGTTCCTCGCGCTGGCCACGGTCGAGGCGCTCCAGCAGCACCCGGTGGTCAACTCGTCGATCGACGTGGAGGCCGGCACGGTCACCTACCACGACGGCGAGCACCTGGGCATCGCGGTCGACACGCCGAAGGGCCTGATCGTCCCGGTGATCCGCGACGCCGGCGACCTCAACCTGGCCGGCCTGGCCAAGCGGATCGCCGACGTGGCCGACCGCACCCGCAACAACAAGATCAGCCCGGACGAGCTCTCCGGCGGCACGTTCACGCTGACCAACACCGGCAGCCGGGGCGCGCTGTTCGACACGCCGATCATCAACCAGCCGCAGGTCGGCATCCTCGGCACCGGCGCGCTCGTCAAGCGGGCGGTCGTCATCGACGACCCCGAGCTGGGCGAGATCATCGTGCCGCGCTCGATGATGTACCTGGCGCTCAGCTACGACCACCGGATCGTGGACGGCGCCGACGCGGCCCGCTTCCTGGTGACCCTGAAGGAGCGCCTGGAGGGCGGCAACTTCGAGGCCGAGCTCGGCCTCTGACGCGATCGCCCCGCTGATGAGGAGGCAGTCGTTTTGGTGTCGCCGCGGGGTTTGCGGCGCCACCAAAATGGCTGGCTCCTCATCAGCCTGAAGGGGGCGATCGCCCGCCGAGCCGAAGGCGAGGCCAGCCAGCTCAGTTTTGAACAGGTTCGAGTAAGGGCATCATGGGTCCCATGCGGATCCTGATGGCCGGCGCGTCCGGCTTCCTCGGCACGCGCCTGGCCGACCGGCTCGCCGGGGCCGGACACGAGATCACCCGCCTGGTCCGGCGGCCCGCCGCGAACTCTGGCGAGTCACAATGGCAGCCGTCGCAGGGCCAGATCGACCCTGCCGCGGTCGCCGCCGCCGACGTGGTGGTCAACCTGTCCGGGGCGAACATCGGGACGCACCGCTGGACCGCCCACTACCGCCGGGCGCTGCGCTCGAGCCGCCTCGACACCACCGGCACCCTGGCCCGCGCCGTCAAGCAGTTGCCCGCCGCCGACCGGCCGCGCGTCATGCTCCAGGCCTCCGGCGTCGGCCGCTACGGCGACACCGGCGATCGGCCCGCCACCGAGGAGACGCCGGCCGGCAAGACGTTCCTGGCCGACCTGTGCCGGGTCTGGGAGGCCGCCGCCCGCCCGGCCGAGGACGCCGGCACCCGGGTCGTGCTGCTGCGCACCGCACCCCTGCTGGACGGCGCCGGCGGCATGCTCAAGCCGCTGCTGATCCCGTTCCGGCTGGGCGCCGGCGCCAAGCTCGGCGGCGGCCGGCAGTGGATGGCGTGGATGGCGCTGGCCGACTGGCTCGGCGCCGCCGAGTTCCTGCTCGACCGCGACGACATCGCCGGCCCGGTCAACCTGGTCAGCGCGGTGCAGTGCACCAACGCCGAGTTCACCAGGGCGCTCGGCCGGGCGCTGCGCCGGCCGGCCGTGCTGTCCGTGCCCGGCTTCGCGCTCGACCTCGCGCTGGGCGGCCTGGCCGAGGAGCTGCAGATCAGCCAGCGCGTCGTCCCCGCGGTCCTGGAGAAGGCCGGTTTCCACTGGTCGTACCCGGACATCGACGCGGCGTTGCGCGTCGCCGTCGACAGTTCGCGGTAGCCGGCCTGCGGTCGCTTGCTAACCTGCCGCTGATGTCTGTCGCCGCGCCCGCCCCCCAAGCCACCGAGGACCGTCCGGCCCCGCCGCCCGTCGTCCCGCTGCTCCGCCGTTGGCGGCCGCACCTCGTCGTCGCGGTGATCGCGCTCGGCCTCGCGCTGTACGTGACCCACGGGCTGTGGCGGCAGCCGTACACGCGGACGCTCGGCGAGAACGTGGGCGACCAGGCGTTCTTCGAGTGGGTGCTGGCGTACGGCGTGCACCTCCTGCGCGCCGGCGGCGACCCGTTCTTCACGACCATGATGAACGCGCCGCTCGGGGTGAACCTGGCGGCCAACACGTCGATCACCGTGGACGCGATCCTGTTCGCCCCGCTCACGATCCTGGCCGGCCCGCAGGTCACCTTCGCGACGATCCTCACGCTGAATCTGGCCGGCTCGGCCTTCGCGTGGTACCTGTTCCTCAACCGCTGGGTCACCCGCAACCGGGCCGCGGCCGCGATCGGCGGGCTGTTCTGCGGCTTCGCGCCCGGCTTCGTCTCGCACGCCAACGGCCACCTCAACTGGACCTCCGGCTGGATCGCCCCGCTGGTGCTGTGGTGGCTGCTGAAGCTGACCGAGGACGGCCGGTGGCTGCGCAACGGCGTGGTCCTGGGCGTGATCCTCGGCTGCGGGTTCACCATCGCCGCCGAGGGGCTGTTCTTCACCGCGCTGGCCGGCGGCGTCTTCGTCATCGCCTGGTCGGTGCCGCGGGCGCACCGGGCGCAGGCGCGGCGGGCGCTGCCGACCATGCTGGCCGGGCTCGGCGTCGCCGCCCTGGTGGCCTTCGCGCTGCTGGCGTACCCGCTGTACATGCACTTCGCCGGGCCGCAGACGTTCGCCGGCACCGGCTTCAACCAGCGGCACTACGCCGAGGACGTGGCGGCGTACTTCTCGTATTCCGACCGCACGCTCGCGGCCAAGGTCGGGCTGGGCAACAACCTCGCGGCCAACTCCACCGAGCAGACCTCGTTCTTCGGGATGCCGCTGATGATCCTCATCGTCGCGGCGTTCGTGCTGCTGTGGCGGCGGGCCGACCCGGGGCGCCGGGCGACGCTGCTGGCGCTCGCGATCACCGGCGGCCTGTTCATGGTGATCTCCTACGGCCCGCGGCTGCGGATCCTCGGCCACGAGACCGACGTCCCGCTGCCGTACGCGCTGCTCCAGCGCCTACCGCTGTTCGACGCCGCGCTGCCGCTGCGGTTCTCGCTCGTGCTCGTCGGCGTCTTCGGCGTGGTCCTCGCGATGCTCGCCGACCTGCTGCTCGACCGGGCGGACGGGCCGAACCCGGCACACACCCCGGTCGCCGCCGCGCTGGCGTTCTCGCTGCTGCCGCTGTTCCCGCTGCCGCTGCTCACCACCGAGCGCGCGCCCGAGCCCGAGTTCATCTCCAGCGGCCACTGGAAGCAGTACGTGCCCGAGGGCGGCACCCTCACCGCGCTGCCGTTCGCGACCAACGTGGCGGCCGATGCGCAGCGCTGGCAGGCGTACACGATGGCACGTGGGGGACGGCAGTTCCGGATCCCGGACGGCTATTTCCTCGGTCCCGATGTCGGCGGAGCCGGCGAGAAGGGCCGCATCGGCGCGGTGCCGCGCCCCACCGACTGGCTGTTCCTGCGCGCTTCCCTGTACGGCTACGTCCCGCAGCTGACGAACTGGGATCGGGCGACGTCGCGAGCGGACTTCGAGTATTGGGGCATCGACGCGGTGTTCCTGCCCGCCGAGATCACCGGGTCGCACGGGATGCTGCGGCACACGGCGGTCGAGCTCACCGCGACGGAACTGCTCGGCGCGCCGGAACGGGTGGACGACGTGCTGGTGTGGCGCATCCGGCCGGGCGTGGACCCGATCGACAGGTAAGTCGGGGCTATCTTGGGGGACGTGACAACCTCCACGCTCACCGTGCTGCGTCCCGGCCTGGTCGACTACCGCGAGGCCTGGACCGAGCAGCGCCGCCTGCACGACGCCGTGGTGGCGGGCGACCAGCCCGACACCATCCTGCTGCTGGAACACCCCAGCGTCTTCACCGCGGGCAAACGCACCGAGCCCGCCGACCGCCCGATGGACGGCACCCCGGTCGTCGACGTCGACCGCGGTGGCAAGATCACCTGGCACGGCCCGGGTCAGCTGGTCGGCTATCCGATCCTCCGCCTGCCCGACCCCGTCGACGTGGTGGCCTACGTGCGCCGGGTCGAGCAACTGCTGATCGACGTGTGCGCCGAGCTCGGCGTCGCCACCGGCCGGGTCGAGGGGCGCAGCGGCGCCTGGGTCCGCGCCGACGACCGCGGCCCCGACCGCAAGATCGCGGCGATCGGCATCCGGGTGGCGCGCGGCGTGACCCAGCACGGCTTCGCGCTCAACTGCGACTGCGACCTTTCGGCGTACGACCGGTTCGTGCCCTGCGGGATCCGCGACGCGGGGGTGACCTCGCTGAGCGCCGAGCTCGGCCGGGACGTCACCGTGGCCGAGGTGCTGCCCGTGGTCGAGAAGCACCTGCCTACCCTGCTTTGATGGCTCTCCACCGCGATCCGCGCGACCGCCGGGTCTTCGTGCCCAAGAAGGGCGGCGGGGTGGTGCTGAATTTCGGCCACCCCATCGCCTGGGCCATCCTGATCGCCACCACGATCGTGCCGCTGGCGATCGTCGCCGTCGTGACCATCGCCGTCCTCATCTGATCTCCCAGACGGTCACCCTCGGCGCGCCGGTCAGGCAGGCCAGCCACGCCCCGGCCGTGGTGCAATCCCCCGGCGCGCCCACCGGCAGCACCCCGAGCGACCCGGCGTCCGCGAGCCGGGTCACCACGGTCCGGTCGCCGTCGAAGCGCAGCAGCAGCTCACCCGCCGGCACGCCGCGCCCCAGCTCCGATCGCACCGCGCCGGTCGCGGGGTCGATCCGGGCCACCCGCGAGTCCATGCCGAGCGCCAGCCCGTCCGCACCGATCGAGCGCCACCGCGGACTGGTCCAGCGCACCTGCCCATCGGCCGGATCGAGGGCGCTCGCCCCGCGCTCGCCGGTCACGCAGATCAGCGGCCCGCACGGGCCGAGATACTGCGGCGCGAGGATCCGGGCCCGCCAGCGAGGGGTGAGCTCCGGCATCGCGTACGCGGCGACGAAGGTCTGCGAATGCAGATAGAGCGCGTCCCCCACGATCTCGGCCGAGCTCTGGTCGAGGGCGTTGCCGATACCCCACGCGTACGGGTCCACGCCGAGATCCCGTCCGGCCGAGACCGGCGTGCCGTCGGCGGCCGAGTAGACCGTGCCCCGGCCCTGCCGGTCGACGGCGAGCACGTACCGGTGCGCCGGGTCCACCTCCAGCGCCAGCACCGTGGCCGCCCGTTCCCACCGGACCCGCCCGTCCGCGAGGTCGGCCATCCGGAGCAGCCCGTCGTCCAGCTGCCAGAGGACGACCCGGTCGCCGAACACCCGGGCCACGCTGAAGTTGCTGGTCCGCCAGCGCTCCCGGCCCGTCCGCGCGTCCAGGAACGTCACCCCGCCCTGCGCGCCCCGCCAGACGGCCAGCGTCGAGCCGTCGCCCTCGAACCGGAGTCCCGGCCGCTGCACCGCGAGCGCCGTCCGCCACCGGGGACCGCCGGCCGTGAGCGGGACGGCCTGCACCCCGGTCGCGTCCACCGTGTAGAGCGCCTCCGCCGTGAGCAGGTGGGCGGTGACGGCGCGGGTGCCGGTGTCGGCCGCCGTGCCGATCCGCGCCCGCTCCGACGGCGCCGCCCCGCCGACCACCAGCAGGAACAGCACCACCGGAACGAACTTGAGCACCCCGAGCCGCGGCCGCGACGATGGCGGCTCCGCATCGAGGTCGATCAGCACGGATTCAATCTACGGCGCGATGCGGTGCAGGTCGCGGGGGAAGGCGGTCACCTCCCGCACGTTCGCCACCCCGAGCAGCCGGGCCACCAGCCGTTCCAGGCCGATCGCCCAGCCGCCGTGCGGCGGCATGCCGTACCGGAATCCGTCGAGATATCCCGCATACGGCTCGAGCGGCTCGCCGGCCGCGGTCAGCGCCGCCACGTAGTCCTCGTACCGGTGCAGCCGCTGCCCGCCGGTCACGATCTCGAGGCCGCGGAAGAGCAGGTCGAACCCGTTGGAGTACGCGGGGTCGGCCGGGTCCGGATGCGTGTAGAACGGCCGCTTGCGCATCGGATAGCCGGTCACGTACACGAACTCGGAGCCGTGCTCGCGCACCGCCCATTCGCCCACCGCCCGCTCGTACGCCGGGGTCATGTCACCCTCGCCCGCGGGCGCTCCGGCGATGCGCAGCGCCTCCGCGAACGACACCGACGGGATCTCCGACGGCACCTTGGGCGTCTCGACGCGGGCCCGCTCCGCGACGGTCGCCATCATCACGTCCAGGGTGCGGGTCAGCGTCGCCATCACGTCGCGGTGGTCGGTCACGAAGCCCATCTCGGCGTCGAGCGACGTGTACTGGGCCAGGTGACGGGCGGTGTCGCTGGGCTCGGCGCGGAACACCGGGCCGACCTCGAAGACGCGCTCGAAGACGCCGACCATCAACTGCTTGTAGAACTGCGGCGACTGCGCCAGGTAACCGGGCCGCCCGAAGTAGTCGATCCGGAACACGTCGGCGCCCGACTCGGTGGACGATCCCACGATCTTGGGCGTGTGGATCTCGACGAACCGTTGCGCTTCCAGGGCCGTACGGAATCCGGCGGACGCCGCGGCCGCGACCCGCAACGCCCGGCGCCGCGCCGGATGCCGCAGCGAAAGCGCGGCATGGTCGAGCTGGGTGGGCAGACTCGCGCTGAGCGCGGGGCGATGTGTCTCAAACGGCAGCGGTACGTCCACCGCGGACAGCACCCGGATGCTCGGGGAGGTCAGCTCGACCCCGCTCGGCGCCTGCTCGCTGGGCGTGACCGTGGCGACGATCTCGACCACGCTCTCCTCGGCAAGCTCCCGCGCCTGACGTTCGGATACGACAACCTGGCATAGGCCCTCGGCGTCCCGCAGGATCAGGAACGACACCGTCTTGAGCATGCGCAGGCGATGAATCCAACCGGCGACCGTCACCGTCTCGTGCTCATGGGCGACCAGTTGGGTGGAGAGGATGCGTTGCATTGCGCTTTACCTCCTCGGGATCTGCAACGCGGCCCCAGGGAGGTGTGGGCGAGCGGGATCCTCGCGGTGCCACCACACCTTCGCGCCTTGTCTCGGCGCCTCTTGTCGTGCTCGGCTCAGGAGTGTCTTCACGCCCCGGCGCACGGGCCGCCATCACAGCGAAAGGCGGCTCTCTCGGCCGGCGATACGGGGGTTACTTGGTTCCGTCACAGCCGTTCCGCCGGACGTTAACAGCAGGCGACCTGCGGGGAAACCGAATTACCAGGATGTGGAGTGACCGCGGTCACATCGCGGGCCGAGTGAGCCTCGTCGCCCCTGTCTAGGCAGGGGCCTGTTCAGGCGTAATCTCGGGGCTGTGACTATTGCTCCCGAGGGCCGCCGCATGCTGCGCATCGAAGCGCGCAACGCCGAAACTCCGATCGAGCGGAAGCCGCCGTGGATCAAGGTCAAGGCCAAGATGGGCCCGGAGTACACGCAGATGCGCGGCCTGGTGCAAAAGGAAGGCCTGCACACCGTCTGCCAGGAGGCAGGCTGTCCCAACATCTACGAGTGCTGGGAGGATCGCGAGGCGACCTTCCTGATCGGCGGCGATCAGTGCACCCGTCGATGCGACTTCTGCCAGATCGACACGGGTAAGCCGGCCGAGTTCGACGCCGACGAGCCGCGCCGGGTCGGCGAGTCCGTCGCCACCATGGGCCTGCGCTACGCGACGGTCACCGGCGTGGCCCGCGACGACCTGCCCGACGGCGGCGCATGGCTCTACGCCGAGACCGTCCGCCAGATCCACCAGCTCCAGCCCGGCTGCGGCGTCGAGCTGCTGATCCCCGACTTCAACGCCGAACCGGCCCAGCTGGCCGAGGTGTTCGGCAGCGCGCCCGAGGTGCTCGCGCACAACGTCGAGACGGTCCCGCGCATCTTCAAGCGCATCCGCCCCGGCTTCCGGTACGAACGCTCCCTCGACGTGATCACCCAGGCCCGGGCGGCCGGCCTGGTGACCAAGAGCAACCTGATCCTCGGCATGGGCGAGGAGCGCGCCGAGATCTCCCAGGCGCTGCGCGACCTGCACGCGGCCGGCTGCGAGCTGGTGACCATCACGCAATACTTGCGCCCCACGCCCCGGCACCACCCCGTCGAGCGCTGGGTCAAGCCGGAGGAGTTCGTCGAGCTCCGCGAGGAGGCCGAGCAGATCGGCTTCGCCGGCGTGATGAGCGGCCCGCTGGTCCGCTCGTCCTACCGCGCCGGCCGCCTCTACAAGCAGGCCCTCGAGGCCCGCGGCTGAGACCGCTGCTTTCCGACGCCCCGGCCCTTGTGGCCGGGGCGTCGTCGTTCCGGCCCTTGTGGCCGGGGCGTCGTCGTTCCGGCCGGCCTTCGCCCTTCCATGCCCCTTTTGCCCGACCCTTCGTCCTTCCGGTCCTTCGGTCCTTCGCCGGCCGGGCCGTGGCCGTTTCCGGCCGACCGGACCATTGGCGATGCCCACTAACCGGGCCTAACCTTGACCAGTCGGGACAAATTGGTCCCGCACGGGGAGATGCAGACCCGGGCCGAGCTTTCTCGGTCACCGTTCGACGGCCCGGTGAGTCAGTGGTGAGACCGGCCCCAGCCGATCGAGTTGGGGGTCCCTTTCCGTGCGCCGGTTGCTGCTCGTCCTCGCCGCCCTGGCGTCCGTCCTGGCCCTGACCGCCCTGCCGGCCGCGGCCTCCCCTTCGGCTTCCTGCGTCGCCGGCTATCGGCACTCCTTCGACGGCGCGGCCGGCACCCTGACGATCACCGGCTCGCCCTGCGCCGGTCAATCCCAGCCGGTCACGCTGGTCTCCTACACCGCCGGCGACGCCCAGTTCGTCTACGACTCCGCCACCGGCACCCTCACCCCGGCCCGCCGGAGCCTGACCCTCAAGGTCGCCGTCCCCCGCTGCTCCGCCCAGGTCGGCGCCTTCTTCGGCGCCGCCGCCCCGACCGAGACCACCAGCGCGGCGCTCCCTGACGGCACCGCCGTCCTCGGCTTGAAGTCCGGCGCCGGCGCCCGCTCCACCGGCCCCTTGGCCTGGCACACCGGCGGCGCCGCCGCGTGCGCGCCCGCCCCCACCGTCACCTACGCCATGGGCTGCGACGGCACCTTCATCGCCACCCTGGCCAACGGCGCCGACGCCAACGTCACGGCCGTCTTCCTGACCGGGAACCGCCGCATCCGGCTCTCCCCCGGCCGCTCCACCACCGTCAAGGTCGCCAAGTCCCGGACCCTGACGGTCCGCGACAGCAGCTTCACCACCCACGTGGCGGTGTGGCGCGCCCCGACCACCTGCACCGCCGCGCCACCCGTTGCTCCTCCCACCCCGCAGGCCCCCGTCGCCCGGCCGACGGCCACGTCGCCGTCGCCCTCCGCTTCGGCCTCGGCCTCGACTTCGAGTTCTCCCGCCGTCACCTACGCCAACGACACCGCCGCCTATCCGCAGATCCCGGACCACACGACCGGCGCGACAGCCCTGGCCAAGACCGGACTCGGCACGGGCAGCATCGTCGCCATCCTCATCGGCCTGCTGATGATCGGCGCCGGCGTGGCCGCCATCACCTGGCTGATCCGCATGAACCGCGGCCTAGCCTGACCCATTGCCCGGCCGCAGCACCGTGCCCGCCCGCGCAGGCCTGCGCAGGCCCGCCAGCCCGCCCGCGCAGGCCCGCCAGCCCGCCAGGCCGCCCGCGCAGGCCCGCCAGCCCGCCAGGCCGCCCGCGCAGGCCCGCCAGCACGCCGGTCCGCCGCCTCGCCGTCTCCCCGTCTCGCCCGAGCTGACGCCTTCGGCATGGAGGTCCAGTTATGCCCGCCTGCAGCTCACGCCCGAACCGCTGTCCGCCGCGGCAGGACGGCGTCCAGCTGCAGTCGGGGTAGTGTGCGGCCCGTTGCGCTTTGCGGTTGGCCGGGCTGGGTTGCCATGGCCCCGGTCGTGCGTGGTCACGGCGGCTGGGGCCCGTCGCGCTGAGGGCTGATCCCGCGATGTGGCGCCGCGTCCCGCTAACTGGGCGAGCCCGTCAATACATGGGACGAGAATCCGAAATATCACCCTAAGTCTGTCCGATGTTGATCAGCGCCAGCCAAGGATGATGAATCACCGTTCGCTGCGAACGCCAGGTCATCAAGATCCGCCGTGCCGCACGCCACGCCTCGCCCTGCCGCACCGCCACGCCGCCTCACCCCGCCGCGCCGCCCTGCCGCACCGCCACGCCGCACCGTCTCACCCCGCCGCACCGCCGCGCCGCCCCACGCCCCGCGGCGGACCGCGACTGGCCGCACTAGCCGCAACGCCGTTCAGTTAGGTGATCGTGGCGTTCGTCAAGGTTCGTCGGTGACGATGTTGATGCTGATGGTGGCCTGGTAGCTGCGGCGGTCGATGTTCGGGCCGCGGGCCTGGTATTTGGAGTTCGATCGTTTGATCACGCGGGCTTTCACCCGGATCCGGCGGTCGGGCAGCAGGTGGTTCAAGACCGCCTGGCCGATCGCGCCGACGAGGTCGATGACCGTGTCGGTGATGACGCCGGCGGCCTGGATGACTTGGTTGCGGGCGGTGGTCAAGGCGGTGGTGAAGCTGGCCCGGTCCGGGTCGAGGCCGGGCCGGGTGTCGGTGGCGTCGACCATCGCGGTGCGCAACAGCTGGTAGACGATCAGCAGGGCGTGGATTTCCTGGTCGATGCCGTCCGGGGTCCGCGCCCGCAGGACCCGGCCGCCGAGGATGCTGGACTTCAGTTCCAAATATGCGGTCTCGATCTCCCAGCGCTGGTGATACAGGGTGATCAACTCGCCTGCCGGGTGACGGCGCGGGTCGAGCAGGGTGGTGATCAGCCGGTAGTCGCCGGTGCTGGTGCCGGTGCTGGTTTTGACGGCGATCCGCGCGTCGATGACCCGGACCCGCACGGTGCCGATCACCGACAGCCAGGACCCGTCTGTCGGGGTACGCGTGAATGTGCCCAGCCACGTACGGATGAACGTGCCCAGGTCCGGGCGTTCAGAGGCTGCGGGTCGGGTGAGACTTCGTCCTGTTTGAGGTGATTCGGGGACGGGGGCTGCGGTGTGGTGCTGGACGCGGAGCGGTGGCTGGAACTGCGCCGGTTCCGGGCGCTGCGGGATGCGGGGTTGAGCATCTCCGAGATCGCCCGGGAGACCGGGCTGCACCGGCGGACTGTGCGCAAGTACCTGAACGCCGAGCTGAGGAAGGCCCCGCAGCGGGCCCCGCGTCCGCGGCGGCCGCTGGCGGTGGACGCGTTCGCGCACGTGATCGACGCGTGGCTGCGGGCGGAGTTGCTGCTCAAAGGCACCGTGATCCACGAACGCCTGGTCGAGCAGTACGGGTTCGCCGGCAACTACCAGCGGGTCAAGCTGTATCTGCAGGAGGCCCGGCCGCGGATCGCCGCCGAACTCGGGATCGCCCCGGACCAGCTGGCCGGGCTGCACCGCCGGTTCGAGGTCGTTCCCGGCGCGCAGGCCCAGGTGGACTGGGGCGACGAGGGCGGCATCCTGGCCCATGTCGGGGTCGCGAAGGTCTACTCGTTCCACATGGTGCTGTCGTACTCGCGGGATCCGTTCTGCTGTTTCACCACCAGCCAGGACCTGGCCGCGTTCTGGGACTGCCACCGGCGGGCGTTCGCGCACTTCGGCGGGGTACCGGGCTCGATCGTCTACGACCGGACCAAGACCGTGGTCCGCCGGCACGTCGCCCCCGGGCTGGCGGTCCCGTTGCATCCCAGCCCCTGGAACGCGCCGAGGCCAACCTGGTCTTCCAGGTCATCTCGAAGCGGTATGAGAAGGGCTCGACCTTGCTGACCTCGAACAAAAGCTTCGGCGAATGGGGCCAGGTCTTCGGCGACGAGGTCCTCGCCACCGCCATCCTCGACCGGCTGCTGCACCACTGCGACGTCGTCGCGATCAACGGACCCAGCTACCGCCTCAAGAACCGCCTCACCGCCCTCGAGAACGTCGCCTAACACCCGACCGGCGACGAGGAACCATGAGCAGCCGCCGCGCCCAGCACAACCAAGACCTCGAGCAACTCCTCGAGATCTGCGAGCAGTTCTTCGGTCACACCAGCCCGGCAACCTGCCGCGAGATCGACATGCTCCTACGAGCCCACGGCATCTACGGCGGACCGGGCTGGCTCATCGACATGCTCGCCTTCGCCCGCTACCGCCTCCAACACCCCCACCTCAACGACCTCGACCTGGGCATCCCCACCGACGACTGAGACCCCAACCCCAAGATCAACATCTGGGCACGTTCACGCGTACTTGCCTGGGCACATTCACCAGTACGCCGACACCCGTCCGGGTAGCGGGTCAGCGCCGGCAGGCGGCGGCCGCTCTTGCAGCGGATCAGCAGTTCGGCTCCGGTGGCGGCGAGGGTGGTGATCAGGTCGGCAGCGGCGTAGTTGCGGTCGGCCAAAAGCAGCATCCCGGCTTTCAGGCTGCGGGCCAGGACGCGGGCCTGGTCGAGTTCGCCGGTGCCGATCGGGTCGAACACGGCGTCGATCACCGAGCGGGTACCGCAGGTCAGCAGGGCGCTCAGCCGCAGCGACGGATAGCCGGCGCCGCCATGGTTACCGCGCTGTTTCGGATATCGGACGCTCACCGCGGCGGCGTCGGCGACCGACAGCACCGTCCCGTCGATCGCGGTCAGCAGCAGACCCTGCCAGCGCACCGCCGCGTCCGCGGACGTGACGGCCGGGCCACGCAGCAGATCGAACAACGCCCGCAACGGCGCCGGCCCCACACGCTGCCGGGCCTGCCGCAACGCGCTGGACGACGGCTCGAGAAGGCTTAGCCCGGCCAGCCCCGCGGTCAGTTGCTGCCACACCTGCTGGTAGCCGTGCTCGGCGAACAACACCCCGGCCAGCAGCAAATACACCACCACCCGGGCCGGCAGCAGCCGGACCCGCTGCTGCACCCTGCGGGTCACGGCGAGAACATCATCGACCATCTCGAACGGGACCAGCCGGGTCAACTCCCCCAGATGCCCCGGCGCGAACACCCCCGCGGCTACCGTCACCGTCCGGGGTATGGCAATCTGATCAGCCAGCGGAGCTCCAGGTTCAAGGGCGTCTTAGAGTGACCACCCTCTATACCGGAGCTCCGCTGCTTCGTCTCCACGACACGCCTTGACGCCCCGCTTCAACGCCTAACTGAACGGCGTTGGCACTAGCCGTGGCCACGCACGGCCCGGGCCATGGCACGCCCAGCTTGAGCACCGGTGACCGCGACGGGCCGCGCAAATCGGGACCGCCCACGGACCGCGGCCATGGCACGCCCACCTTGAACACCGGTAACCGCGACGGGCAACACAAAACTGCGGACAGCCGCCAGGGCACGCCCACCCTGAACACCGGCAACCGCGACGGGCCGCACAACCCCGCAACCGCCCACGGACCGGCGTAGCTCAGTCCAGCAAGCCCAGCCGATGCGCGACCGCCGCCGCCTCCACCCGGTTGGCAACCTCGAGCTTCGCGATGATCCGGGACACGTGCACGGAGGCCGTCTTGGGCGATATGTAGAGGCTCGCGGCAATCTGGCTGTTGCTCTGCCCCTCGGCCACCAGCCGCAGCACTTCCCGCTCGCGGGCCGTCAAGATCTCAGTCCCCGCGGCCACCGCCACGGCGGCGCCCGGCGAACGCAGCCCGAGCCGCCGGGCCAGCGTGTCGGCCGCCTCCAGCAGCGGCCCGGCCCCCAGCTCATCGGCGATCGAGTTGACCTCGCTCAACGTCTCGGCCGCCACCGCGCGCGATGCCGCCTGCGCCTCCGCGAGCCCGAGCAGCGCCGCCGCGAGCTCGTACCGGTGTCCGTCGGCTCGCCACGCCTCGACGGCCGCCCGCCACCGCTCCTCGCCGCCGGCCAGCACGGCGGCGACCTGAGCCGCATACGCCTTCTCGGCCGGATAGACGCACGGCAGCCGCGACGCGACGTCGGCCACCTTCCGAGCCAGGTCTTGCCCGTCCGGCGCCGCCATCGCGGCCCGCGCCGACGACAGCAACATCGGCCACCCATATCGGGGCCGCTCGAAGACACACGGCTCGATCACCGCCGCCCGCGCCGCCTCGGCCGCGGCGACCGGATCTCCGGACTCCAGCGCGAGCAGAATGCGCAGATCCAGCAGATAGAGGCGATTCTCCGACTGCAGGTACCGCTTGCCCAGCCACATCGCGGCGCGGTCGATCAGCGTCTCGGCCCCGTCGCTCCCCCGCGCGAGCCGGAGCCAGCCCCGCAGCCGCAGCCACGGCAGCGCCAGCCGCCCCGGCGGGTCGTGCCGGGCGGCCTCGGCCAGCCGCGCGTCGGCTTCGTTCCACCGGCCCAGCGCGATCAGGGCCTCGGCGTGGTTGGCGAGCAGGAACACCCCGGTCGTCCGGCTGACCCCGACCCGGTCGGCGTCCGGCACCCCCTCGGCGGCGGTCGCCGCGGACTCCTCGTATCGCCCGATCTCGTAGAGCGAGTCGGAGATGTTGACCAGCGAGTGCGACAGGCTGGACAGGTCGCCGGCCGCCCGGGCGCGCTCGGCCGCCGCGTACATCGTCGACAGCGCCTCCTCGGGCGGCATCCGCCCCGCGCACACCTCGCCGAAGACCACCTCGGCCGCGACCAGCGTGGCCAGGTCGCCCTCGTCGGCGGCGGCCGCCTTGGCCTCCTCCGCGATCTCGGTCGCCCGGTCCCCGTCGATGCCCGAGTAGACGTGCGCCACCTCGGCCATCAGCCGCACCCGGTCGGGACCTTGCGGTGCGAGGCCGAGCAGCCGATACGCCTCGTCGCTCTCGGCCGCGCCGTCGCTCTTGCCGGCGTTGCGCAGCAGCTTGGCCCGGCGCAGCAGCAACCGGGCGGCGCGCATCGGCTCGGCCGCAGCGTCGAGATCGCCGAGGGCGACGCGGGTCAGTGTCAGCGCCCGCATGTGGTCGCCGGAGTCGATGGCGACCAGGGCCGCCTCCTCCAGCAGGTCGAGGTGCTCGATCCCGAGCAGCGACCCGGCCTCGGGCACGTCCTCCCACAGCTCCAGCACGCGGTCGAGGAGGCCGGCCTGCTCGCCGTACGCGAAGCTGCGCCCCGCCTCGTCGGCCGCCCGCTTGGCCGAGACCAGCGCCCGCGGGTGATCGCGGGCGGCGTGCCAGTGGTGGGCGATCTCGGCCGGGGCCCGCCCCGCGGAGACCAGCGACGGATCCTGCTCGACCGCCTCGGCGTAGCGCGCGTGCATCCGGGCGTGCTCGCCGGGCAGCAGGTCGTCGTGCACGGCCTCGCGCACCAGCGCGTGCCGGAACTCGTAGCCCCCGTCGGGGTCGAAGACGATCAGCTGGGCCGCGACGATCGCCCGCAGCGCCGACTCGAGCGCGGCCTCCTCCATCCCGGCGACCCGGAAGAGCAGCTCGTGCCCGAACTTCGTGCCGCCGACCGCGGCCACCCGCAGCACCCGCTGGGCCGGCTCGGGCAGCAGGTCGACCCGCGACAGCAGCAGGTCGCGCAGGCTGTTGGGGATGTCGCCGCAGGCCGGGTCGGCGGCCGCCGCGAACTGCTCGATGAAGAACGGAATGCCCTGGGCGCGCTCGTTGACCGCGTCGACCGTGGCGTCGCGCGGCTCGACGCCGAGGATCTGGGTGAGCATCTCGGCGGTGCCCTCGCGGTCGAGCCGGCCCAGCTCGTGCCGCTGCACGCCGCGCACCCGGTCGAGCTCGGCCAGGAACGGCCGCAGCGGATGCCCGCGGTGCAGCTCGTCGGTGCGGTAGGTGCCGATCAGCAGCAGCTGCGGCACCCGGGCCGAGCGCACCAGGAACGCGATGAGGTCGCGGGTGGCCCGGTCGGCCCAGTGCAGGTCCTCGATGATCAGCACGACGGGCTGCTCGCCCCCGACTCGCTCGAGCAGAGCGCCGACCGACTCGAAGAGCAGGCCGCGCCGGGCGTCGCCGGGCTCCGGCGGCGGCCCGAGCTCGGGCAGCAGCCGGGCGAACTCCCGCTCGCGCCCGTCGAGCACCGCCATGCCCTCGGAGCGCACCAGCTCGCGCACGGCCGCCGCGAACGGCGCGAAGGGCAGGCCCTCCTCGCCGAGCTCGAGGCACTGGCCGGTCAGCACGCGCAGCGGCTCGCCCGCCAGGCCACGGCGGAACTCCTCCACCAGACGCGTCTTGCCCACCCCGGCCTCGCCGCCCACCAGCACGGTGGACGGCTCGGCGGAGCGGGCCCTTTTCAGCGCGTCGCGCAGCGCTGCCAGGTCGGCCTCCCGGCCGACCAGGACCTCGCTGTGCGCGTGCGCTGTCATGAGGTCGAGCATGCCACGGGGGTACGACAAGAATCGCGTCCCTTTTCCGGCGCTCATACCGTGGCGGTGACGTGGCTGCCCCGCCCCCGTTGCACCTTGCCCCGCCACCTTCCGAAGCGGCGCGGCCGGTTGCCGTCGGCGGACCGGGCGCGCTCGTGGTCGGCGGCCACGCGGATCAGCTCGGCCACCTTCTGGTGGTGCAGGTCGAGGGTGGTGTTCGGGTCGCTGTAGGGAAACATCTCGGTGCCTTTCGCGGAGGTCCTTCGCTGATGTCATCGACTCTTCGCGCGAAGGCACCCCGCACACATGGGGCAGCCGCCTCATTTGCGCCCGCGCACCCTCCTTACTAGGGCTCCGGGCCGTGCCCGCCCCGCGTAAGACATCGCCGCACCACTACACTTCCGGGTATGGCACAAGCGCAGGAGAAGGTGTCGTTCGGCGAACGCCTGAAGCAGATCGGTCAGGTGTTCACGTTCACGGCAAAGCAGGACAAGTGGTTCGTTCCACTGCTGGTCGCGGCGGTCCTGATCCCGGTCGCGCTCACCGTGCTCGTCGTTCTCCTGACGGGTGGGTACATCTGGATCCCGGTCGGCGTCATGGTCGCGCTGCTGGCCGCCGTGATCGTGCTCAACCTGCGCTCCAACGCCGCGATGATGAATGTCGCCGAGGGCCAGCCCGGCGCCGCCGCCCAGCTGGTGGAGAACATGCGCGGCGACTGGCGCGTCCGCCCCGCCGCCAGCTCCACGACCAGCTTCGACATGGTGCACGTGGTGATCGGCCGGCCCGGCGTGATCCTGCTCGCCGAGGGCAACCCGCAGCGCGTCCGCGGCCTGCTCGGCCAGGAAAAGAAGCGCCTGTCCAAGGTGATCGGCAACGCCCCGCTCTACGACTACGTCGTGGGCACCGAGGAGGGCCAGCTCTCGGTCCGCAAGCTGCGTTCCACCCTGATGCGCCTCCCGCGCAACATGACCGGCAAGGACGTCAACGCTCTCGACAAGCGGCTCGGCGCCCTCATGGCCCGCCCCCAGATGCCCAAGGGCGCGATCCCCAAGAACATGCGGCCGGCCAAGGGCGCGTTCCGCCAGCAACGGCAAAGATAACGACAAAGCCCGATATCGTACGGCGGGGCCCAGCCCCGCGCCGAGCAGCCGCCCGGCCGCGGTCCGGAGCGGCGGGTGGTCGCGCCGCGCCGTTCAGTCGCGCTGGCGTCGCGGCATGACCATCACCGAGCCCGCGGCCCGGTCGTGCAGCCCCCGACCGTCCCCATCGGAGATCATCGCCGGGATGAGCAGCCCCAGCAGCACCGCGCGCAGCAGCGCCCGCGGGATGCCGATCGCCCCGCCGTCGGCGAACGACACGCACCGGATCCGGGCCAGCGCCATCCCGAGCGTCTGTCCGAAGAGGCCGACGAAGAGCGCGTGCGCCAGCACGAAGACGGCCAGCTGCGGCCACGGGTTACGGCTCAGGCTCTCGACCAGGAAGCTGGCCACCAGCGTGGCCGCCGCCCAGTCGATCAGCAGCCCGATCAGCCGCCGGCCGAACGACGCCACCTCGATGGTGGTCAGGTCGAGCGCGGGCGCCTTGGGGTCGCTGGTGGTGGCCATGAGGCCAGCGTAACCGGGGCGCTTTGGGCGACCGGCCGCGCGGGCGCGACGACCGCGATAGCGTCGACATGATCGCGGCTCCCCGGCGACGCCGTAACACGACGGAAACAATAGGGATACGCCCGGGCAACTCCCGCACCATAGCGTCGCGACCAGCCTAGCCCCGCGGCGGAACCACGCCGCCCGGTATCGAATTCATGTGCCAGGAGGACGTGTTGTTCGCCAATCCCGAGGAACTCCTGCGATACCTCAAGGACGAGGACGTCAAGTTCGTCGACGTACGCTTCTGCGACCTGCCCGGTGTGATGCAGCACTTCAACACCCCGGTCGAGTCGTTCGACGACAGCGTGATCACCGACGGTCTCGCCTTCGACGGTTCGTCCATCCGAGGGTTCCAGGCCATCCACGAGTCCGACATGATGCTGCTGCCGGACGTCAGCACCGCGTTCATCGACCCGTTCCGCCGGCAGAAGACGCTGGCGCTGAACTTCTTCATCCACGACCCGTTCACCCGCGAGCCCTACTCGCGTGACCCGCGGAACGTGGCGAAGAAGGCGGAGACCTACCTGGCCTCCAGCGGCATCGCCGACACCGCGTACTTCGGCGCCGAGGCGGAGTTCTACATCTTCGACTCGATCCGTCACTCCACCTCGGCCAACGAGGCGTTCTACTACATCGACTCGATCGAGGGCGCCTGGAACTCCGGCAAGGACGAGGAGGGCGGCAACCGCGGCTACAAGACCGCGTACAAGGGCGGCTACTTCCCCGTCTCCCCGCTCGACCACTACTCCGATCTGCGCGACTCCATGGTCCGCCGCCTGCTCGACGCCGGCTTCACCGTCGAGCGCTCGCACCACGAGGTCGGCACCGCCGGCCAGGCCGAGATCAACTACAAGTTCTCCACCCTGCTGCACGCCGGCGACCAGCTGCAGCTGTTCAAGTACATCATCAAGAACACGGCGTGGGAGAACGGCAAGACCGCGACCTTCATGCCCAAGCCGCTCTTCGGCGACAACGGCTCCGGCATGCACACCCACCAGAGCCTCTGGCTGGGCGGCGAGCCGCTGTTCTACGACGAGACCGGCTACGCGGGCCTGTCCGACACGGCCCGCTGGTACATCGGCGGCCTGCTCCACCACGCGCCCAGCCTGCTTGCGTTCACCAACCCCACGGTCAACTCGTACCGGCGCCTGGTGCCCGGCTACGAGGCTCCGGTCAACCTGGTGTACTCGCAGCGCAACCGCTCCGCCTGCACCCGCATCCCGGTGACCGGCAGCAACCCGAAGGCCAAGCGCGTCGAGTTCCGCGTCCCCGACCCGTCGAGCAACCCGTACCTGGCCTTCTCGGCCATGATGATGGCCGGCCTCGACGGCATCAAGAACAAGACCGAGCCACCGGCCCCGATCGACAAGGACCTGTACGACCTCCCGCCGGAGGAGTGGGGCAACGTCAAGCAGGTCCCCGGCTCCCTCGACGCGGTGCTCACGTCGCTCGAGTCCGACCATGAGTACCTCACCGCCGGCGGCGTCTTCACCGACGACCTGATCTCCACCTGGATCGACTGGAAGCGGGCGAACGAGATCGACCCCGTCCGCCTCCGCCCGACCCCCCACGAGTTCGAGATGTACTACAACGTCTGACCCGCTGCACCTAGCTGGCCAGCGGAAACACTCGCTGATCTGATCTTGGGCACAACACGGGCACAACTCGAGGGACGGCGGTCACGATCGGCTCGCAGCCGACGTGGCCGCCGTTTCGCCTGTCCCGAGCGCCAGTTGCACCGTTTTGACGCGCGCTCCCGCATGGATGAGCAACGTCGCGTGGTAGTGCCGCAGGCCGTTGAAACTTCAGCGCATCGGCAACCCCACCTTGGCCCGGCCCTGCGGGCGCCCGGGAGCAGCCAGACGGCGGCGAGCTTGAAGTTGGCGAGGAGTCCCAGGGAATGCGCCACAGAGATCGAACGGGTGGCAAATACGAAAACGCCGCGGAGAATAGACCACCGTCGCTAATGTGAGCCCTATTCGGAACTTTCCGGCTCCAACGTGCTTGTCCGCTATCTGACCGGCTGTGCGGCTCTCGCAGCCGATAGTGTCGGCCTCTCGTTCCGGCTGCGGCAAGAAGGCGACCATGGAAGAACCGGCGAGCGAGCTCTCCGATCGTGACAAGCTGCAGAAGGATCTGCTCTGGAGCCACTACGCGGAATTCCGGGCGACAGCGCGCCAGGTCGAGGTGACACGGTCGAACGCGACAAACTACGCCATGCTGGTGGCGTCCGCCCTGATCGCGGTCATCTCGCTCGACAAGACCGTCAACCGCGGCGATCGGCCGCTGTGCGTGGTGCTTGTCGTGGTCAGCCTCTTCGCGACGATCTACTCGTTCGCGTACGGCGAGCGTTACCTCAAGAACAAGCGACGCGCGCAGTTCGTGCTGGCGGAGATCGATCGACGCTTCTTCGACGACCAGGCCGAGGACGGCCGCTTGCGCGGCTTGAAGCGAGCGGCCGACCGGGCCGAGATCCGCTACAGCGGTCTCTTCCGATGGGTCAATCGGATCGCGTTCTCGACCCATCTCTTCTGGGTGATCGTGCCGGCCGTCATATTCGTTCTCGGATGCCTGCTTCTGACCCAGACATTTCTGGCTTGACGAGAGCCGCACCTAGGAAACGCGGGCGATGGCCTCGGCGCTCACCGGGGTGAAGAGGTTGACCAGGGTGCCGTCGGGGTCGCGGAGCAGCAGGGACCGGTTGCCCCACGGCATCGTCGCGGGCTCCTGCACGACGTCGCCGACCGCGTCGCGCAGGCGCGCCCACTCGGCGTCCACATCGTCCACCCGGAACTCCACGATGGCGGCGCGGTTGGCACCCCCGGGGAACGGAACGGCGGCGGTGCTGCCGATCGCCAGGGTGGCGCCGGGCGTGACGATCTCGGCGAAATCCGGGGTCCAGCGGCGCGCCGGCAGGCCGGTGACGAGCGCGTAGAAGTCGGTGAGGCGGGCGACGTCGTCGGTGATGAGGCGGATCGAGGTGAGGTTCATGGGTGGCACGCTAAGACCGATACCGGGCAGGATCCGCCCGGTATTGTCGGCGGTGTGACCCGGCCGACAGCACGGGTGCTCGCCCTGCTGGAGATCCTGCAGGGCGGAGGCACCCACACCGCCGGCGAGCTGGCCGAGCGGCTCGGCGTCGACGAGCGGACAGTGCGGCGATACGCCGAGCACCTGGTCGACCTCGAGGTGCCGGTCGTGGCGGTGCGGGGGCGGTACGGCGGCTACCGGCTGATGCCGGGCTTCCGGATGCCGCCGCTCATGCTGACCGACGAGGAAGCGCTCGCCGTGCTGCTCGGGCTGGCGACGATCGACCAGGCGGCCGCCGAGGCCGCTTCGGCGAAGGTGCGCCGGGTGCTGCCGACAGCCCTCGCCGCCCGGCTCGGCGAGATATTGGCGAACAGCGAGCCCGCGCGGAAGACTCCCGAGGCTTCCGAGGCGGCGACCATGCTGCGGCTGGCGGAGGCGACCCAGCAGCGACGGCCGGCCGTGATCGGCTATGTCGACCGCAACGGGCGGCGCACCGAGCGGACCGTGCATCCCTACGGTCTGATCGCGAGGCGCGGGCACTGGTATGTGACCGGCGCGGCCGGCGGCGGGATGCGCACCTTCCGGCTCGACCGGATCGATCACGTGCGGCTGGTGGCGGGCACCTTCACGGTGCCGGCGGGGGTCACGGCGGAGCCGACGATGGACGTGCCGTGGCGATACCAGGTCGGTGTCCGGGTGCGGGGCGCCGCGGACGACGTGCGCGGCCGGCTTCCGCGGGGGCTCGCGACTGTGGAGCCGGAGGGCGCGGAGTGGGTGCGGGTGCGCCTGCGGGCCGAGCGGCTCGACTGGCTTCCCGGCGTTCTGGTGGGGCTCGGCATGCCCTTCGAGATTGCCGAACCCGCCGAGTTGCGGGAGCTCTGGGCCGACCGTCTCGCGGGCTGGGTGGCGCAGCGCGATCACGGATTGCGGGGCCAGGCAGAATCGTAGGCGTGGACATCGCGGTGCTCGGGCCGGTCGAGCTGCGCGGCGGGGGCGGTCAGGCCGTGCCGGTCGCCGGCGCGCGCCTGCGTACGCTGCTGCTTCTGCTCGCCCTGGACGCCAACCGCAACGTCTCCGCGGACCGCTTGATCGACGGGGTCTGGGGTGAGGAGCCGCCGCAGGCGGCCGGCAACGCGCTGCAGGCGCTGGTGTCGCGGCTGCGCCGGGCCGCGCCCGAGCTGACCATCGAGTCCGCGGCGAACGGGTACCGGCTGGTCATTCACCCGGATCGCATCGACGCCGTCCGGTTCGCCCGGCTGGCCGAGGAGGCGCCGGGCGAGGCGCTCGGGCTCTGGCGCGGCGAGCTCGACTTCCCCGAGGTGGCGCGGGCCGACGCGCGGCGGCTGGAGGAGCTGCGGCTGGCCGCCCAGCGCCGGAAGCTCGCCGCCGAGATGCGAAGCCGCGATGTCGTGCCGGAGCTGGAGGGCCTGCGCGCCGCCCACCCGCTCGACGAGCCGCTGACCGGCCTGCTCATGCGGGCCCTGCAGGCGCAGGGCAACACCGGCCGGGCGCTGGAGATCTTCGAGGAGATGCGCCAGCGGCTCGCCGACGAGCTGGGCGTCGACCCGTCCGCCGAGCTGGCCGCGATCCACCTCGAGCTGCTGCGCACCCCCGACCGGCCCCGGGGCAATCTGCCGGCCGAGGTCAGCAGCTTCGTCGGCCGCGACTCCGACGTGCGCGCGGTGCATGCCCTGATCGACAGCAATCGGCTGGTCACGCTGACCGGGCCGGGCGGCAGCGGCAAGACCCGGCTGTCGGTCGAGGTCGGCGCGCGCGAGGCGAAAGAGGTCTGGCGGGTCGAGCTCGCGCCGGTGAGCGATCCGGCCGAGGTGCCGCAGGCGATCCTGAGCGCGCTGCGGCTGCGGGCGCAGGTGCTGATCACCCGGCCGGCCGTGACCGAGCAGGCGCCGCCGCTCACCCGGCTGAGCGAAGCCCTGGCCGGCCGCGAGATGCTGCTCATCCTCGACAACTGCGAGCATCTGATCGCGGCGGCCGCCGAGGTCGCCGACGCGCTTCTGCGGGCGGCGCCGCGGCTGCGGCTGCTCGCGACGAGCCGCGAGCCGCTGGGCATTCCGGGGGAGCGCATCTATGCGGTCGAGCCGCTGGCTCTCCCGCCGGTGGGTGCGGAGGCTGCGATTGCTTCCGCATTTCCGGCCGTACGCCTTCTGCTCGACCGCGCCGCGGCGTTCATCATCGACGACGGCAACGCCGAGGCCGTGGTGCGGATCTGCCGGGCTCTCGACGGGATGCCGCTGGCGATCGAGCTGGCCGCCGCCCGCCTCCGTACGCTGCCGGTCGCGGTGCTCGCCGACCGCCTGGCCGACCGGTTCCGCCTGCTCACCGGCGGCAGCCGGACGGCGCTGCCCCGGCACCAGACGTTGCGGGCGGTGGTCGACTGGAGCTGGGATCTGATCGGCGAGGACGAGCGGCGGCTGTGGCGCCGGTTCGCGGTCTTCCACGGCGGCGCCGACGTCGACGCGGTCGAGCAGGTCTGCGAGGTTGGCCTCGAGCTGGTGGGCGCCCTGGTCGACAAGTCGCTGCTGGTGCTGGGCCCGGACGGGCGTTACCGGATGCTGGAGACGATCCGGGAGTACGGGCTGGAGCGGCTGGCCGAGGCCGGCGAGTCCGAGTCCCACCGGCTGACCCTGTCCCGCTACCTGCTGGCGCTCGCCGAGATGGCGGAGCCACGGCTGCGCGCCGCCGAGCAGCTGCCGTGGCTGCGACGGCTGGGCGTGGAGCACGACAACATGCACGCCGCGATCCGGGCGGCGATCGAGGCCGGTGACAAGGCGACCGCGACCGCGTTCGTGGCCCGGCTGGGCTGGTACTGGTGGCTGCGCGGGCACCGGATGGTGGGCGCCGTGCTGGCGGCCGACGTGGCCGCGATGCCGGGCGACGCCGACGCCGAGGATCTCGCGCTGACGCACACCTTCGCCGCGATCAACGGGCTCGAGGGCGCTCTGCCGATCTCCGCGGTGGAGGATCACTTCCTCCAGGCGGAGGCCCACGGGGCCGGCCCCGACGCGAAGCACCCGGCGCTGCGCCTCCTCAAGCCGATGGCGTTGATCTTCATGAACCCCGACCCCGAGGCGGGCTTCCACGCGGTCGAGCCCCTCTTCGAGGATCCCGACGCCTGGCTGCGCGCCACGGCCAGGCTGATCGTCGCGCACCTGCGGCTGAACTTCGGGCAGAGCAGCGAGGCGGCGCTCGCCGACATGCGGGACGCATTGGCCGGGTTCCGCGCGATCGGCGAGCGCTGGGGCATGGGGTTCACGCTGAGCGCGCTGGCCGACCTGGCCGCGGCCGAGGGCGACTTCGCGCAGGCGGTGCGCTGGCAGCGGGAGGCGGCGGCGCTCATCCGCGAGGTCGGCATTCGCGAGGACCTGCCGCAGCTGGAGGCCAAGATGGCACACCAGCTCTGGCTGGCCGGCGAGCACGACGAGGCGCGCCGGGCGCTCAAGCAGGCCAAGGAGACGGCCGAGGAGATCGGCCTGCCCGAGGTGCTGGCCTCCGTCCAGTACGGGTACGCCACGCTGGCCCGGCTGAACGGCGAGCTCGACGAGGCTCGCGATCTGATCGCCCGGTCGGCCGGGATGATGTCGAATCCGGCGTTCGCCCCGCAGTTCGGCGCGATGACCCGCAACACGCAGGGCCTGATCGAGGCGGCGGCGGGCGATCTGGATCGGGCGCGGCAGTATCACGAGGAAGCACTGCGCATCGCCGTGCGGTCACGGGACGCGCCGGTGGTGGCGATGGCGCTGGTCGGCTGGGCCGACCTGGCGGCGCGCTCCGGCGACCCGGCGCAGGCGGCCTATCTGCTGGGCGCGGCGGACGCGGTGCGCGGATCGCGGGACGCGACGGTGCCGGACACCGAGCGGGTGGCCCTCGACGCCCGCGCCGCGCTGGGCGACGCGGGCTTCGAGGCGGCCTACCATCGCGGCGCCCTGGTGACCGTGCCGACCGCGCTGGACGCGGCCGGCCTCGCAACGACCCCGGACGCTCCGTAGGGCTTAGACGCGGCGGCGGAAGGCCCACACCGAGAGCGGGGCGAAGACCGCCAGCAGGATGGCCGCCCAGATCAGCGACTGGGTGACCGGGGTGGCGAGCGGGCCGCCGTTCAGCAGGGCGCGCACGGCGTCGGCGAGGATCGAGACCGGGTTGACCTTGACCCAGGCCTGGAGCCAGCCGGGCATGGTGGCGGTCGGCGCGAACGCGTTGCTGGCGAAGGTCAGCGGGAACAGCAGCACGAAGCCGAAGATCTGCACCTTCTCGGGCTCGCTGACCAGCATGGCGACCAGCACCGACATCCACGACGCGGCGAAGGCGAACAGCAGCAGGAGGCCGAACATGCCGATCACCTCGGCCGGGCCGGTGCCGATCCGGAAACCGAGGATGGTGCCGACGACCAGCAGCAGCGCGATCGCCCACGCCTGCTTGACCACGTCGGCCACGATCCGGCCGGCGAGCGGGGACCAGCGCGAGATCGGCAGCGACCGGAGCCGGTCGAAGACGCCCTTGCTGATGTCGGTGTTCAGGCCGACGCCGGTGTTGAGCGTGGCGAAGAGCATGTTCTGCACGATGATGCCGGGCAGGCCGAAGGCCAGATACTCGCTGGTCGACCCGGCGATGGCGCCGCCGAAGACGTACGTGAAAAGCACCAGGAACATGATCGGCTGGACGCTGAAGTCGAGCAGCTCGAAGGGGTTGTGCTTGATCTGCACGAGCGTCCGCCAGGCGAGCGTGGCGGTGTTGCGCACGGCCACGACGGGGCGGACGCGGGGCTCGATGGTGGTGGCGGTCATGCGGCGCCCTCCTCTGCGGGGTGGCCGGTCAGGGTGAGGAACACCTCGTCGAGGCTCGGGCTGCGCAGCGCGAGCTCGGCGACCAGCAGGCCCTTCTCGTCGAGGCGGCGTACCAGGTGGGCGAGCGCGGCGGGATCGGTCACCGGGGCGCTGACGATCGAGCCACGCAGGTCGACCGGGCCGGAGGCGATCGAGCCGACCAGGGCGGCGACGGTGTCCCGGTCGTCGTCCGAGGCCGGGCGTACGGTGACGGTCTGCGCGCCGGTGCGGGACTTGAGCTCGTCGGACGTGCCGGTGGCGATCACCTTGCCGTGGTCGATGACCACGATCTCGTCGGCGAGCTGGTCGGCCTCGTCGAGGTACTGGGTGGTGAGCAGCACGGTGACGCCGTCGCCCACCAGCTCGCGGATGATGTCCCACATGTCGTTGCGGCTGCGCGGGTCGAGGCCGGTGGTCGGCTCGTCCAGATAGAGCAGTCGCGGCCGGCCGACCAGGCTGGCCGCGAGGTCGAGGCGGCGCCGCATGCCGCCGGAGTACTTGCCGGCGGCGCGGTCGGCCGCGTCGTCGAGGTGGAACTGGGCCAGCAGGTCGCGGGCGCGCGCCCGGGCATCGCGCCGGGACAGGCCGAGCAACCGGCCGATGAGCAGCAGGTTCTCGACGCCGGTGAGAGTTTCGTCGACCGAGGCGTACTGGCCGGTGAGGCCGATCAGGCTGCGCACCTGATGCGCCTGCCTGACCACGTCGTAACCGCCCACCGTGGCGTGCCCCGCGTCCGGCTGGATCAGCGTGGCCAGCACCCGGACCGCGGTGGTCTTGCCGGCACCGTTCGGCCCGAGCAGGCCGAGCACGGTCCCCTCGCGTACGGCAAGATCGACGCCGCCGAGGGCGGTGGTGTCGCCGAAGCGCTTGACCAGCCCCTCGGCGACGATCGCGTTCGTCATGTGAAGACTCCCGTCATGTTGTTCGACAGGAGCCAGCGTGCGCCGGGCCGCTGATACGGCGCTGACATTTTCCACGGCGCCGTGTCAGCGCGCGTCAGCGCCCGCTACGCGACGATCCGCTGCGGTTCCTCGACGGCCGGCGAGCGCGCGGCGCCGATCGGGGTCCAGGCCAGCAGGGCCAGGCTGAACCAGACGTAGAGGTTGCCGCCGATGATCTCCAGGGGCGGGCGCGGCGCCGTCTCCCACAGCCAGGTGACGCGCGAGGTCATGATCAGGTACGCCGAGCCGGCCAGATACCGCGGCCAAGCTGTTCGGCCCGGGCCGGCCGGTCCGGCGTCGACACACCGGATCAGGGCCGGGATCAGCCACACGCAGTGGTGGACCCAGGTCACCGGGCTGATCAGGCAACCGGCCACGCCGGTCAGGGCCAGGCCGCCCATGACATCAGCCGGCGCCCGCCGTACCCGGAAAATCCAGAATCCCAGGGTGACCAGTACGCAGAGCAGCCAGACGCGGGATTCGACGCGGTCGATCGGGAGCCGGGCCAGAAAGCCGCGCTCGGACTGGTTGGAGAGGAACGAGAGGACGCCGACCCGGTTGGTGTCCCACAGCGCCGAGGTCCAGAATTCGCGGGTCTCGTCGGGAAATACGGCGCCGGCCAGCAGGGTGGCGCCGGCGGCGGTGCCGGACGCGACGGCCGCCGCCCGCCAGCGCCTGGTGATCAGCAGGTAGACGATGAAGATCCCCGGGGTCAGCTTGACCGCGGTGGCCAGGCCGATCCCGACGCCGGCCCAGCGCCGGCCGCGCGCGACGCCGAGGAGCATGTCGCCGGCCACCAGCGTGAGCAGCAGCGTGTTGACCTGGCCGAAGGTGATCGTCTCGCGGACCGGTTCGAAGGCGAGCGCCAGGCAGCAGGCGACGCCGAAGGCGAACCACACCGGCGTGGGCAGGCGCTTGAGCAGCGGGCCGGCGAACCACCAGACGAGCAGGGCGGTGGTCAGCACGGTGGCGATCACGGCGATCACCACCACGGCGCCGAACGGCAGGAGCGCCATCGGCGACATGACCAGGCCGGCGAAGGGCGGATAGGTGAAGCCGTACGGGGTGTCGGGGCGCAGCCAGTCGTAGACCATCCCGCCGTCGCCGTGGAACCAGTACTGGATCGCGCCGTAGTAGACCTTGGAGTCGAAGTACTCGTTACGGGTCTCGGCGAGGTAGTTGATCACCAGCGTGACCAGGCCCAGCAGCGACAGGATCAGGATTTTTGGTCGCATACCTTTTTATCCCGAGATAGCAGAGCAAGGCGGTCACGGCGATCGCGCCCTGGGACTTGACGGCCAGCGCGAGGTTGTAACCGTCGGGCAGGCACAGGGCGGCGGCGACGGCGGCCGGGACGATCAGCCAGCGGGTCTCGCGGCGCACCGTCGCGGCCAGCGGGATCAGGGCCCAGACGGCGTACCAGGGGTGGAAGACCGGCGCCAGCAGGACGGTGGCGGCCAGGGCATAGGCCGCATGGACCAGCGGGTCTCTCGTCAACGCCCGCCACCAGAGCACGACCAGCGTCACCGCCAGCGCCACGATCCCGATCGCCCGGGTCACCGGCACGGCATCCACCCCGAACAGCCGGAACACCATGCCGACGGCGGTGGGCGGCGAGGTCCACTGCACCGAGACGCCGCTGCCCTCGAGCCCGGTGATCCACCCCAGCCCGCGCCCGGACGCCAGCGACACCGCTCCCAGCGTGACGACCACCCCGCCGATCAGCTGGGCGACGGCTTTCTTGGCCGGCAGCACCATCAGCAGCGCGAACGGGACCACCACGACGGCCGTGGCCTTGACGCCGACCGCCAGCCCGAGGAGCAGGCCGGCCGCCAGGGGACGCCGGGTGACCGCCAGGGCCAGGCCGGCCACCATGAAACCGACCATCACCGCGTCGTTGTGCGCGCCCGACACCAGGTGGATCGGCACGAGCGGGCACGCCAGCGCCAGCCAGACCGCCCGCTCGACCGGCACCCCGGCGCGGCGGGCCAGCACCGGCAGGCATGCCGCGATCAGCACGACGCCCAGCACCGCGAACAGGCGAAGCACGGCGAGGGCGGCGGTGAGCGAACCGGCCTTCGCCGCCACCGCGGCCAGCAGCAGAAAGACCGGGCCGTAGGGCGCCGGGGAGTCCCTCCAGGTGGGCGCGACGGCGTCGGCCCAGGGACACCCCAGAAGATCCACCCCACCGGCGTACGGGTCGAGGCCCGCCGCCTGCTGCCAGCCCTGACACGCGTACGAGTAAATGTCGTAACTGCCGAGCGGAAGGAACGGCAGCAGCGGAACCACCCACAGGCCCGCCGTCGTGTACGCCCAGCGGGCCGCCGGCACGTGCCGGCGGCCGGCCCACCACGCGCCGATCAGCAGGACCGTCCCGAACAGCCAGGCCAGCGGCAGGACCACGCCGTCCCGGCCGGCGTAGATCGTGCCGGGGGTGATCGTCGGTTGCCACGGGGTGCTCGCCCCGCCGAGCCAGGCGGCGACCGCGAGCAGCAGGCTGCCGGCCAGGCCCGCGTAACGGACCAGGGCGGGGCGGGACATGGCGAGCACCCTACCGTGACAGCCTGCAACCATCGGGCCGCCCGGTAGGTTGGGGCGCGTGTTGGCCCGGCACCGTCTCGAGTGGGGCACGGCCGTGGTGGCGGCCGTGCTCGGCGCGGTATACCTGGCGCTGCCCCCACTGGGGTCGGATCTGTCCGCCCAGGTGGCCCGGGCCTCGTTCTTCGCCGATCACGGGTACACGCCGATCGACTTCCGGTGGTACGCCGGCGTCGCTCAGCTCGGTTACAGCCTGTTGTCGCAGCCGGTGATGGCGCTGCTCGGCGTACGCGTCACCGGCGCCCTCGCCCTCGTCGCCGCCGCCGTCCTGCTGGCCGTGCTGTTCCGGCGCACCGCCGCGCCCCGGCCCTGGCTGGGCGCGCTGACCGGGGTCGCGTGCGTGGCCGGCAACCTGGTGAGCGGACGTGTCACCTATGGCCTCGGGGTCGCGTTCGGGCTCGGCGCGCTGGTCCTGCTCACGGTTCCCCGCTGGCGATGGCTGGCCGTGGTGCCGGCGCTCGCCGCCGGGGCGACCAGTCCCGTCGCCGGCCTGTTCCTCGGGCTGGCCGGGGCGGCGCTGCTGCTGAGCGGGCGCGTCGTGAGCGGACTGCTGGTCGCGGTGCCCGCTGCGGTGCCGCTCGCGCTGACCGCCCTGCTGTTCGGCGACGGCGGCTGGATGAACATCAGCCACGACGACACGCTGCGGGCCGTGGTGGCGAGCCTGGCGGTGGCGGTGCTCGTGCCGCATCGCCCGGTGCGGATCGGGGCGCTGCTGTCCGCGCTCGGCGTGCTCGGGGCCGCGCTGCTGCACACGCCGGTGGGGCTCAACGCCACGCGGCTCTCGGTGATGTTCGCGCTGCCGCTCCTGGCCGGCTATGCGGCTCTGCCCGTCGTTCGGCGAGGGGCGGGTTTGCCGCTCTGGGCCGTTCTCGGCCTCCTGATCGTGGCGTGCTGGTGGCAGCCGCCCGTGGTCACCGGTGACGTGCGTGACCTGGGAAATCCGACCTCCTCGCCGGAGTATTTCGCGCCGCTGCTTTCCCGGCTGGCGCAGGAGCAGCTGACCGGCCGGGTCGAGATCCCGCCCACCCGGGACTATTGGGAGTCGGCCCACATGGGAGACGTGCCGCTGGCCCGGGGTTGGTTGCGCCAAGCCGACATTGCCCGAAACCCGTTGTTTTTCAATAGAATCCCCGGCACTTCGGGTACGGGGGTGGCCCTCACCGCCGATTCGTATCGCGCCTGGCTGTCCGACATGGCCGTGCAGTTCGTGGCCGTCCCCGACGCCTCGCTCACGTGGTCGGGCCGGCCCGAAGCCGATCTGATCGCCGCCGGCCTGCCGTATCTGAGCGAGGTGTGGCAGGGCGAGCACTGGGTCCTCTACCGCGTGGCCGGCGCTTCGCCCATCGCGCCCGGCCTGGTGTCCCAGAACGCCACCTCGGTCACCTTCGTCGCCGAGACGGCCGGGAACGTGGTCGTGCGGGTGCATTACTACCGCTGGTTGCGCGCCTCCGGCGGGGCTGTCGTCTCGCGCAGCGGGCCGTGGGCGCTGGTGCGGGTGCCGGAGCCGGGCCGCTACACGCTGACCAGCTGAATCCCGTCGGTCTGACCGGCGCTCCGATGGCACGTGTCCGATGCGAGCGTGAAGCTGTCCGGCCGGCGGCGGCATGCCGGCCCGCCGCCGCGTGAGGATCGAGCGGTGACAACGCGGCCGGCGCCGCTCGATTCCGTGACCGCTCGATTCGGTCGCGGCTCGATTCCGTCACCGCTCGATTCCGTCATCGCTCGATCCGAGGAGTTCTTCTATGTTCATCGCGATTCTGGACTTCAGCACGACCGCCGCCGACCGGCCGGCCGCCCTCGCCCAGCTCGACCGGGAGCGTGCGGAGGTGCGAGCCATGCCGGGCAATCTCGCGTTCCGGGTCTACGCCGGGCGGGAGGACGACACCCAGATCACCCTGGTGCACGAATGGCGGGACGACGAGTCGTTCGCCGGGTATCTGGGGTCGGCGTCGTTCGCCCGCTCCGGGGAGGTGCTTCGCCCGATGATGGTGGGCGCGCCGGTGAGCCGGCGTTTCCGCGCCGACCTGATGGAGACCGTGGGCTGATCCCGGGCCTTACGATCAGCGCGTGCGAGAGCGTCGATGAGCCGTCCGGCGTACAGCTTCGTGCGCACGTTTCCGGCCGAGCCGGAGCGTGAGCTTTGCGTCGACCGCCACTACCTGCTCTGCGCCTCGGCCGGCGTGCTGCGGCTCGAGGCGGACGGGCAGGCGTGGCTGCTGCCGCCGGCCCGGGCCGCCCTGATCCAGGCCGGCCGGCCGATCCGGGTGAGCATCCCGCAGCCGGTGACGACGGCGTCGGTGCTGTTCGACGCCGGGTTCGTCCCGGCGCCACCGGCGGCGCTGGCGGTGTTCGACCTGAACCGGCTGGCCGGCGCCCTGCTGGCCGAGTGCGGCGCGTGGGGCCCGAGCGAGGAGCCCCTGCCGGCCTACGCGGAGACGCTGTTCGCGGCGCTGGCCGCCGTCTGCTGGCGGCTGGCCGAGCATCCGAGCCCCATCGTGGTGCCGGCCGGCCGCTCGCCCGAGCTGCGGAAGGCGCTGCGGCTCACCGAGCAGCGGCTCGGCGGCCGGGCCCGGTTCGAGGAGATCGCGGAAGACGTGGGCCTGACGGCGCGATCGCTGGCCCGGCGGTTCGAGGACGAGACCGGCATGACGTGGCGTGCGGCCCTGCGAAGGATGCGCATCCTGGCGGCCGTCGAGAAACTGGCCGACGAGAATGTGCCGGTCACCGCCATCGCGTTCGACGTCGGCTACAACTCCCTGTCGGCGTTCAACGCCGCGTTCCGCGAGCTGACCGGCCGCACGCCGACGGAGTATCGGCTCAGCTTCCGCCCGTGAGGGGCTCGTCGTGACCCGAGCCCGCAGCAAACGGGCCGCGCGGCCCGCACTGACCGAACCCAGCACGTGGGCCGTTCGGCTCGCCCTCCCTTGAGCCGGGCTGCGGCTCGCCCTGACCCGGGCCGAGCGCACCGGACACGCGAGACGGCCAGCCGGCGACCTGCCATGCCAGGTTCGGTCGGGGACTGGCGGCCAAGACCGGGTTAGGACTCGCTCGGAGGGCGATCGGCTGCGTTGCTAGGCGACGCGCGCTTGGGACGCGGCCTCGAATCGCCGCAGCCTGGTGAGAGCGCTGCTGGCTATCTCCAGCGTGCCCTTGAAGTAGCGCGCGTGCGTCTTGAGCAGGGAATCCTTGGATGACGCACCGAGAACAACGACTTCGATGTCGGCGTTGTCCGCGTACTCGTTCTCAGCGTCGAACCGTGCTGTCAACGCATCATCGGCGTTGCTGAACTCCTGGAACCGGACAACGGCACCGGACCGGCGATCGAACACCACAAGGTAGTGCCTCACCTGATGCCCCCTTGGTCCACGTACTCGGTCAACGTTTGAAGCGTATCCCGCAGACTAGCTTGCTGCTGCTTCAACCGCGACCCAAACTCGTCAGCCGCACTGTCAACGACTTTGTCGCACAGAAGTATCTTCCGGCGAACGAAGTCCGCGTTCGGTGCCTGGATGTTGGGTACCGTGCGCCGGATGATCCTGCCGGCGACGCGTCTTGCGCTCTGCATACGGCGGCGAAGGCTCAGCCGCAAGGCTCGACTCTCGGTCCCTCTGGTGATGAAATCCTTGAAGATTCTCCGCAAACGAGGGTAGTACAACACGGCATCCGCATCCGGATCCGTCATCTCGCGATGGAAGGTGTTGGCTATTCGCTGTTCGAGGCTGGCTGGGGTTCGATTCTGGAAAACGTTCATCTGACGTTCGGTTGCCTCGATAGCCGCGATCTCCAGGGAGACAGCTCGTAGGTTGCGGATTACTTCACCGCGAGTGACCGGGCTGCCGTCGCGGTGATGAATCCCCTCGGCGGGCAACTGAGGGTTTTCGGGGTCTGCGCCGTAGCGAATGTTTCGTCCCCAGCGGTCCGCGAGACGTTCGACGATCTGGGCCCAATAGTTCTGGAGTTCGGTTCGAACCTGAATTTCAACCGGTACGCCGTCGGGGAAGACGATGACGTGAACTGCCCGGTAGCCGTGGCTGGGTGCCACGCGGCGGTCGACGACCTTCGGTGCTTTGCCGGTCCAGGCGTGAAAGTGGGTCACGATATTGCTGACAACACCGTCCTGCTCGGTCCAGCCGCCGTCGATGACGGTGCGGGCGCCGGCGAGGTCTTGGACGCGAGCGAGCAGCATCCCGTGTTCGCGGCGAAGCTTCTCGATGAGGACCGAGCGAGTCTTCACCCGAGTCGTTGCGTGAAGGCCAATGCCGGCCAGCTGCTCCTCGACGGTATCCAGGATCGCCTGATATGCACGAAGGACCTGGTTGAGCTGGGTGAGGTCTTCCCTGGCCGGAGGGTCGCCGGCGGCAATCCGCTCGCCCAGCCTGTTGAACTGCTGTTTGGAGATTGGCAAGGCCACCCGGTGACCGTACTCGCTGGAGTCGATCACGAACGGTGCGGGTGAATGCCAGAATATTGCGAGTAGAACGGCCCCGGTCTGACATGAAGCGTCGTCATATCGTGCATATGTGATCTGTCATTGGGCCTGATCGCGGGGGCGAGTGTTTGCGTGGCCGGGGCACGCGGCTGGGTGACCGGTGCCGGTGGTGGGAGGGTGCTACCGCCGGAGGATGGCGACATGCGCCGCCGATCTTGGACAGAGGACACCAACAAGAGCGGTACGGCCGGCGCTCAGGCATTCCACGCCGACGATCACCCTCAACGAGTACGTGCACGAGTGGCCGGACGTGCTTGATCGCACTCGGTCGCTGGTGGATGGGACGCTCGGGACAGGCGAAACGGCGTGGAGGCGTTGGTAGCTGTTGGCACCGGAAGGTTATTCCGGCGACACTGTGCAAGATCGTCTCCCAGGCTTCTCCCGGTGGTCGGGGGCTACGCCGTGGTCGGCACGATCGACGCGCTGGGCTGGGCCGGCGGCGTCTCCGCCCTGGTCGCGGCGGCCGCCTGGCTCGGCGGATCCGTCTGGCTGGTGCACCGGCATACCCGCATCGAGAACAATCCGTTCCGCCTACTGCTTGCCCTGGACCAGCGCATCATGAACACCCGGGCCACGTTCATCGCGTCGATCCCGACCGGCACCTCCGCGGCGCCGGCTAGCCGAGCGGCTCGATCACCGGCTTCCGCACGTGCTGATAGATCACCGAGCTGCGGAACCCGACGATCTCGCGCCGCCCGCTGAACTTGTCCATCAGGAACGCGTGCAGGGCGTCGACGCTCGGCACCGCGACCTGCACCAGGAAGTCGTCCCCGCCCGCCACCACGAAGACCGCCAGCACCTCGGGCAACCCGGTCGCGTACGCCTTGAAGCCCTCGATCACGTCCCGGCTCAACGGCCGCACCTGCACGTGGAGGAACGCCTGCACATGCCGGTTCAGCGCGCCCAGGCCGACCTCGGCGTGGTAGCCGGTGAGCACCCCGCGATCGCGCAGCAGCCGCACCCGCTCGAGGCAGGTCGACGGCGCGATGCCCACCGCCCGCGCCAGGTCGCGGTTGGTCTGCCGGGCGTCGCGCTGCAATTCCCGCACGATCGCCGAATCAACGTCGTCCACGGCCACCCTTTCCGGCCCGGTGCCGAACAAAGTTCGGCAACCCCGCGTGCGGTCACTCCAGGCGCTTAGCTTTCGATCAATTCTCATGCGATCGTACGGAGGAAGAGCGATGTTCCCGCATCAGCGAGTGATTGTCCGCCGCGGCCCGGAGTCCGGTCTCCCGATCATCGTCGCGGTCCACTCCACCGCCCGGGGACCGGCGATCGGCGGATGCCGCATGGCCGCGTACCCCGACTGGCGGGACGGTCTCGACGACGCCCTCCGCCTCTCCGCCGCGATGACCACCAAATGCGCCCTGGCCGGCCTCCCGCACGGCGGTGGCAAGACGGTGATCGTCCTGCCGCCCGGCGCGGCCGGGCCGGCCCGCACGGCCGCCCTGCACGACGCCGGTACCACCATCGAGGAGCTGGCGGGCGCCTACGCCACCGGGCCCGACGTCGGCACCGGCCCCGACGACATGGCCGTCATCGGGGAGCGCACCGAGCACGTCTTCTGCCGGCCGGCCGAGGCGGGTGGCAGCGGCGACTCCTCCCCCGCCACGGCGGCCGGCACCATCGCGGCCCTGCGCGCCCTCTGCGAGTTCCGTTTCGGCTCGCCGGATCTGTCCCGCCGGTCCTTCGCCGTCCTGGGCCTGGGCCGGGTCGGCGCGCGCGTGGCCCGCCTGCTGGCCGACGCCGGCGCCGAGCTGACCGTCAGCGACATCGACGACTCGAAGCGCCCGGAGAACGTCGCGTGGACCGATCCGGGCAAGTGCCTGGCGGCCGAGGTCGACGTCCTGGTCCCCGCCGCCCTGGGCGGCCTGCTGACCCCGCGGACCGTGCCCACCCTGCGCTGCCGGGCGATCGCCGGCCCGGCCAACAACCAACTCGACCGGGAGAGCACCGCCGCCCTCCTGCACGACCGCGGCATCGTGTGGGCACCCGACGCGGTCGTCAGCGCCGGCGGCATCATCCACGCCACCGCGGTCGAGCTGCGCCACGAGCCCCCGGCCCGCGCGATGGCCCGGGTCGAGGCCATCGGCGACACCCTCGGCCGGGTGCTGCGCGCGGCGGCGACCGACGGCATCCCGCCCGCCGAGGCAGCGACCCGCCTGGCCCGCGCCGCCATGCCGTAGCTGGCGCCCGTGCTCGCGGGCCGGACGACCTCGACCGGGCCGGCCCGTGCGGCACACCGCCGGCGCGATCGTCGGGCGTCCGGGCCCAGCCTCGCTACGAGTCCATCACCCGTTCCATGGCCGCGCGCGAGCGCCGGGTCAACCGCAGATACCGGTCCACGAACTCGCCCGGGTCGCCGCCGCCGAGCAGCTGCACCGCGCCGGCCAGCTCCACCCCGTGCCGGGGCAGCTGGTCGGTGGGCCGGCCGCGCACCAGGGTCAGCGCGTTGCGCACCCGGGCGGCGAGGGTCCACCCGGCCTCCATCGCCGCCGCGTCGGCCGTGCCGACCAGTACGGCCGCCACCGCGGCGCTCAGCGCCTCCAGCGTCTGCGTCTTGCGCAGCTCCGGCACCGCGTACGCGTGCCGCAGTTGCACCAACTGCACCGCCCACTCCACATCGGAGAGTCCGCCCCGGCCAAGCTTGGTGTGCGTGTTCGGGTCGGCGCCGCGCGGCAGCCGCTCGGTCTCGACCCGCGCCTTGATCCGCCGGATCTCGGTGACCTGCTCCCGGCCGAGCCCGCCCGCCGGGTACCGCATCGTGTCGGCCAGCCGCTCGAACTCCCGGCCCAGCGACTCGTCGCCGCAGACGAAGCGGGCCCGCAGCAGCGCCTGCGCCTCCCACACCCGCGACCAGCGGGCGTAGTACTGCTGGTAGGCCCCGAGGCTGCGCACCAGCGGACCCTGGCGTCCCTCCGGCCGCAGGTCGGCGTCGATGCCGAGCGGCGGGTCGGGCGCGGGCGCGGCGAGCAGCCGGCGCAGCTCCTCGGCGATCGCGTGGGCCTCGCTCTCGGCGGCGCCGCCCCCGGCCGGCGGGTCGTAGACGAACAGCACGTCGGCGTCGGAGGGGTAGCTCATCTCGTACCCGCCGAGCCGGCCCATCCCGATGATCGCGAAGCGCAGGCCGGGCGTGCGGGACTTCGCGGCACGCGCGACCTTGAGCACCGCGTTGAGCGTGGCGTCGGTGACGTCGGAGAGCGCCATGCCGATCGTCGTCACATCGATCGGCCGCGCGGTGCCGCTACCGGCGCCGGGTCCTCCGGCCGGCGCGGCGAGCCCGGGCTGTTTCGGCGCCAGCACCCCGGCGTTGCTCAGGATGTCGGCGCAGGCCAGCCGGAACAGCTCGCGGCGACGCAGCGCCCGGACCGCGGCGGTGGCCTTGGCTGGGTCGTCCGCGTGCCGTTCGGCGGCGGCCGCGAAGCCCTCGATCAGCGCCTGCCGGTCGCGCGGCACCAGCTCGGCGTCGTCGGCGAGCAGCCGCAGCGCCTCGGGGTCGCGGGTGAGCAGGTCGGTCGCGTACCGGGACAGGCTCAGCACCCGGGCGAGCCGGCGCGCCACCGGGCCGCCGTCGCGCAGCAGGCGCAGATACCACGGCGTGCTGCCCAGCTTGTCGGAGACGTCGCGGTAGTTGAGCAGGCCGCGGTCGGGCTCGGGCGCGTCGGCGAAGTCCTGCAGCAGCATCGGCAGCAGGGTGCGCTGGATGGCCGCGGTACGGGTGACGCCGCCGGTGAGGGCCTGCAGGTGGCGCAGCGCGCCGGCCGGGTCGGCGAAGCCGAGGATCACCAGGCGCTTGCGGGCCGACTCGGGGGTCATCCGCAGCGCCTCGGCCGGCACCCGGGCCACCGATTCGAGCAACGGCCGGTACAGCAGCTTCACGTGCAGGCGGCGCACCTGAGCGGCGTGGCCGACCCAGTCGGAGCGGAACGCCTCGACCGCGTTGCGGCCCGGCATCGCGGTGTAGCCGAGCGCGGCGGCCAGCCACTTCAGCGCTTCCGGATCGTCCGGCACGGTATGCGTACGCCGCAGATTTTGCAGTTGAAGCCGGTGTTCGACGCCGCGCAGGAAGCGATATCCGCGCAACAACGTCTCGCCGTCCTCGCGGCCGACGTATCCCCCGGCGACCAGCGCCCGCAGGGCCGGCAGGGTGCCGCCGCTGCGCAGGGTCTCGTCGATGCGGCCGTGCACGAGCTGCAGCAGTTGCACGGCGAACTCGATGTCGCGCAGCCCGCCCGGACCCCGCTTGATCTCGCGGTCGAGCTGGTTGGCCGGCACGTTGTCGATGATTTTGCGGCGCATGTCGCGGACGTCGGCGACCGCCTCCGGACGCTCGGCCGCGTGCCAGACCAGCGGCGCGAGGTCCTCGATCCACTCCTGGGCGAGCGCGAGATCGCCGGCCGCCGGGCGCGCCTTGAGCAGCGCCTGGAACTCCCACGTGCGCGCCCAGCGCCGGTAGTAGGCCTGGTGGCTGGCGAGCGTGCGCACCAGCGGCCCCCGGTTGCCCTCGGGCCGCAGCGCCGCGTCGACCTGCCACGCGACCTGCCCGCAGATCTCGATCAGGCGCGCCGCGACCGTGGTGCCCGCGCTGAGGTCCTCGTCGGCCGCCGCCACGAAGATGACGTCCACATCGGACACGTAGTTGAGCTCGTTGCCGCCGCACTTGCCCATCGCGACCACGGCAAGGCGCGGTTCGGGCACGCCGGCCGGCAATCCGGCGACGGCGATCTCGTACGCGGCGGCGAGCGTTTCATCGGCGAGCCGGGACAGCGCCGCCATCGTCGGCTCGAGCCCCCGCCCACCGGTCAGGTCGGCCGCCGCGATGCGCAACAGCGAGATCCGGTAGGCGTGGCGCAGCACCGGCACGGTGCGGTCGCCGTCGATCTCGAGGTGGCCCTCCGCGTTCGGCGGCAACCCGGTCACGCTGGTCGCCAGCACCCGCCAGTCGTCCGGGTTGGCCACCAGGTGATCGCCGAGCGCCGACGACGCCCCCAGCACCGCGACCAGCCGACGGCGCAGCCCGTGATCGCGGAACAGCGCCTCGAACAGCGCGTCGGTCGCCTCGTTGGTGTTGATCTCGCCGCCCGGCCCGGCGACCCCGCGGCCGTTGCTGCGGTCGGCGGCGCGTCCCGCCGCCTCGACCAGCCGGTGCAGCTGGCGCAGCGCGAGCGTCGGGTCGGCGGCGCGCGACAGCGAATGGATCAGCTCGGCCGCATCGGTGCCGGCCGGCCCTTGCGCCTCGGCCTCCCACAGCCGCAGCCCGGTCGGGCCGAGCAGGTCGGCGGCGTGCTTCTCGGCAAAGCCGTACCGGGCGAGCCGGCTGGGCCGCGTCACGCCGGCCCCTCGGCTGTGCGTGCTCCAGCTGTGCTTGCCTCGGCTGTGCTTGCCTCGGCGCGCGCGCCGCCGGCCATTGTCACTGCCCCAGCAGCGGGAGGGTCCGGCCCGTGCCCGCGTCCGGGATGTCGGCGTCCGGCAGCGTGCCCAGCGCGAGGGACGCGAAGCGGGCGGCGAACGGCTGCCACACCTCCTCGACGTCGGGCAGCGCCTCGGCCACCGCGTACGCCACCGCCTCGGGGTCGTAGCCCAGCTCGTCGAGGGTGTCCGCGTCGTCGGCCGCCCACCGCTCGATCATCTCGACGTCGCACTCGATGTGGAACTGCACGCCCCACGCCCGGTCGCCGAGCCGGAACGCCTGGTGCGGATACCGGCTCGAGGCGGCCAGCAGCGTCGCGGTCAGGGGCAGCTCGGTGATCTCGTCGCGGTGCCACTGGATCACGTCGGGCAGCAGCGGCACCCACCGGAACAGCGGGTCCTTCTCGGCCGCGTCGCGCTTGCCGACCAGGCCCGGCCCGATCTCGGGGCCGGAGGTGCTGCGCTCGACGAGGCCGCCGTGCGCCTGGGCGAGCAGCTGGGCGCCGAGGCAGACCGCGAGGGTCGGCACGTGGTTGCGCACGGCCTTGCGCAGCAGCCCCTCGAGCGCCGGAAACCAGGGCGCGCCGGGGGTGCCGTCGGCCGCCGCGTACACGCTCTGGTCACCGCCCATGACGACCAGCGCGAGATAGTCGTCGAGCGTCTCGGGCAGCGCGTCGCCCGCGTGCGGGCGCAGGACGGTCAGCTCCAGGCCGGCCTCGGTCAGCCACTCGCCCAGCCGGCGCAGGTCGTCGGTCGGGTCGTTCTCGATGACAAGTGCGGTTCCCACGCCCCGAGGCTAGTCCGAACCGATTCCGGAAACACCGACAGGAGGCTGTCGCCGCCGCCCGCGAAGGTTCACCTACCTACTGATGCGAGGAGAACGACATGTCCGCAGTGAACGGGATCGGCTGGTTCGAGATCGCCACGGACGAGCCGGCGGTGGCCGAGCGCTTCTACGCCGACGTCTTCGGCTGGACCTACGGCAACGACCGGGGCGAGGCCACCGGCGCCGACGACATGGCCTACCGGATGGTCACGCCGCCGGGCGCCGAGCGGCCGGCCGGCGGCATCTTCCCCACCGGCGGCAAGGCGCCGAACTACGCCATCTTCTACGTCCTGGTCACCGACCCGGCCGAAACGTGCCGCGCAGCCGAGGCAGCGGGCGGCAAGGTGCTGCTGGCGCCGAGGACCACCCCCGACGGCCTGTCCTTCGCCCACCTGCTCGACCCGTCCGGCAACCACTTCGGCATCTTCACCCCACCCCCCGCCAGCGAGTGACCGACCTGGCCGGGCGCGCCACCCGGGCCCGGCGCGGTCCGGCCCGGCGAGCCGCGGGCATGGGTCAGGTCAGCGCGAGGCTGCGCACGGCGTGGTCGGGCACGTCCAGGTCGTCGGGCTGCAGCGCGCGCGGTGGCGGCACCTCGGCGGTCACCGTGACGGAGGCGATCCGGTCGGTGCGGAAGGCGCGCACCGACCGGCGCAGCCGGCAGTACGCCACCAGATACCAACTGGTCGGCGTGCCCAAGAACGCCAGCGGCTCGATCTCGCGCACCGTCGCGGCGCCACCCCGATCGCCGTAGTGAATGCGCAGCACCCGCCGCACCTCGAGCGCATCGGCGATCACCCGCGGCACCGTCGTGGCCGGCCCACCGCCGACCAGGCGAATGCGCCCGGCGAGCGCGCGGGCCGCGGCCGCATCGGCGGCCGGCATGGCGACAATAAGCTTGCGCAGCGCCGTCGAAGCCGGGCCATGGAACGGCGTCCCCTCGAGGCGGTGCAGCGCAAGCGCCATCGCGACCGCTTCGGCCGCGGTGAAGTTGACCGGCGGCAGCGTGTGCGCCTTGTCGAGGCAGTAGCCACCGGTGCGCCCCGCCTCGGCATAGACCGGGGTGCCCGACTGCTGCAGGGCCGAGATGTCGCGCTCCACCGTGCGCACGCTCACCTCGAAGCGGTCGGCCAGCCAGCGAGCACTGCGCGGCCGCGGCGCCACCGCACGAAGCTCCTCGACAAGGGCGTACAGACGATCGGTCCGGTTCACGTGCGAGACGCTAGTCCGGGGCTACGACATTCAGCCCTCGACGATCTATACCCAAAGGCCCGAAAGCCGTCTCGGCCTCACCACGATCGGCGCCGGCCTGCGAGCCGTCCGCCGCTGATCTCATCACTCAGGCGAAACGCCGTAAAAGCCGGAAATACCTCTTGATACATACACAACTTAACTTCATGCTCAAATCTCTACAGCGACGACGTAGCGCCGCGTTACTTGCGGTGACCGGGCTCGACCTGCTGGCGGTGGTCGGCCCGTGCCGGCCGAAGCCAACGGCGGACCGACCGGCGTGGCCGCCTACTACGTCGACGCCAGCACCAGCGAGGCCGTGCGCGTCGGTCAGGACGGAAGCCACGAAGTCCTCGGCAACAACCTCGGCGGCAGCCCCGGCATCGCGGTCGGCAGCGACGGCACCGTCTACGTGGCGAGGTCCTCCGACGGGAACGTCTACCAGATGGAAGCCGGCCAGGCGGCGGTAGAGATCGCTTTCAGCACTGACATCCCGGAGGCCTTGGACCTCGCCGTGGATGACGCGGGCACGCTGTATGTCGCCACCGAGGAGGACGGGGTGGTGAAGCGGCTGGCCGACGGCACGGAGTCCGTCCTCAAGTCCGACGACATCTCTCAGTACTCGTCCATAGCTGTCGGTCAGGACGGCGTCGTCTATGTGCTCGACCGCGTGAACGGATCAGTCAACCGAATGGACCCTTCCGGTACCTCGTCCACCCAGGTCGCCGCCGACCCCGAGGTCAACGAGATCAGCTATCTCTCCATCGACGGCCAGGACCGGCTGTACGCGGGCACCGCAACCGGAACAATCTATCGAATCACCCAGGGGTCGGCCAGGCGTCGGTGGATGCGCTCACCACGACCCTCGGGGCCACGACCGACATCGCGGTGACGCCCGACGGCACCGTCTATGCGACCCTGGGCTACCCAAACCCGTACACCTTGATCCGCCTGACCAGCAACGGCGACCCCGAGACGGTCGACACCAACGTCAACGCGAGGGGCCTGAGGGTCATGCCCCTGCCGGAACCGCCGGCCACCGTGACCGCCGTCGCCGGCGACAGGTCGGCCGAGGTCAGCTGGGACCCGGCGGGCACGAACGGCGGCAGCGCGATCAAGCGCTACACCGCCGTTGCCGACCCGGGCGGCGCGACCTGCGTCCCGGACGTGCACAGCGACACGAGCTGCACCGTCACCGGGCTGACCAACGGCACCGAGTACACGTTCCGGGTCAAGGCGTCGAACACCGACAACGATCGCGGTGAGTCGGCGCTGAGCGCCGCCTCCAACGCCGTGACACCCGGAACGCCGAGCCCGTCGCCGTCCTCGTCGTCGCCGTCGCCGTCGCCGTCGGTGTCGTCGAGCTCGCCGTCGCCCTCGCCCTCGCCGTCGCCGTCGGTGTCCCCGAGCTCCCCGTCACCCTCGCCCACGACCATCCCGACCACGCCGCCGACCCCCTCGACGAGCCCGAGCCCCACGCCCACACCAACGACCAGCCCGAGCCCGACGCCCACACCAACAACCAGCCCGACCCCGCAACCCACCAAGCCGCTCACGCCGACCGGCCTGACCGTCGTCGCCGGCACGTCCTCGATCCAGGTTTCGTGGCAGCCTCCGGCGGACAACGGCGTCGCGATCACCGGCTACCGCGCGATCGCCGACCCCGGCCCCGCCGTCTGCACCACCACCGGGGCGACCAGCTGCCTCCTCGGCGGCACGGCCGGCGTCTCCTATCGGGTCCGGGTGGTCGCGCTCTCCGCCGCCGGCGCCTCGCGGCGTCCGGTTACTCGGCCGCTGTGGTACCGACCGCCCCACCGATCGCCGCCACACCGCCGGTCACGAGCATGCCGTTGGACACCGACCGCGGGCAGATCTCCAGCGCCGCACCCGGCCAGCAAGTGGTCCTGGTCGGCACGGGGTACGCGCCCTATTCCACCGTGACCCTCACGCTCTATTCGGATCCGATCGTGCTGGGCCAAGTCCGGGCCGACGCGAACGGCGCGTTCCGGAAGGCAGTCACCGTGCCGGCGGACCTGGCGACCGGCAAGCACTCGTTCGCCGCGACCGGGGTTGACGCCGGCGGCAAGGCGCGGGCGATGCGCCTGGATGTGACGGTCCGCACCGTACGGCACAACCTGCCGGTCACCGGCGCGCCGATCGTCTGGCTGATCGTCATCGGCCTCGGCCTCACCGCGACAGGCGCCGGCCTGCGCCTGGTCAAGCCAGTGAGGCACCAGCCGCCGGCATAAGAGACGGCCTGGCCCACCGAGGAGCCCCGCCCAACGAGGAGGCCCCGGCACAACAGAAGCCGGCCCCAGAAAGCCGCCCGCGTGATAGAAGCGAGATCTCGCGGCAGCCCAGCCCGGCGCCGGCGGCACGGAGGCCGGGACGGCACCGCCCGGCCCCGCGGACAGCGGGACCGGGCCGTCAGTCGTATCAAATAATGGTTTTAGAAGGTGTGCTCGGCCGCCGGGAATTCGCCGCCGCGCACCTCCGCCGCGAACTGGCGGGTGGCTTGCGAAAGGGCGCCGGCCAGGTCGGCATACTGCTTCACGAAGCGCGGGGTGCGTCCGGTGCGCAAGCCGGCCATGTCCTGCCAGACCAGCACCTGCGCGTCGGTGTCCGGACCGGCGCCGATGCCGACGGTGGGGATGGGCAGCTCCTTGGTGATGGTCTTGGCGACCTCGCCGGGGACCATCTCGAGCACCACGGCGAAGGCGCCCGCGTCGGCCACGGCCCGGGCGTCGGCCACGACCTGCGCGCCCTCCTCCTCGCGGCCCTGGACCCGATAGCCGCCCAGGTTGTGCTCGCTCTGCGGGGTGAAGCCGACGTGCCCCATCACCGGGATGCCGGCGGCGGTCAGGGCCTCGATCTGGGCCGCGACGCGGCGGCCGCCCTCGAGCTTGACCGCGTGGGCGCCGCCCTCCTTCATGAACCGGACGGCGGTGCGCAGGGCCTGGGTGGGGCCCTCCTCGTAGCTGCCGAACGGCAGGTCGGCCACGATCAGCGCGGTCCTGGTGGCGCGGACGACCGCGCGGACCAGCGGGAGCAGCTCGTCGACGGTGACCGGCAGGGTGGTCTCGTAGCCGAACACGTTGTTGGCCGCCGAGTCGCCGACCAGCAGGACCGGCACGCCGTTCTGGTCGAAGATCGACGCGGTGTACTGGTCGTAGGAGGTCAGCATCGGCCAGCGGTCGCCGCGGGACTTGGCGGCGAGGAGGTCGCGGGTGCGTACCCGGCGGGTGGCCGGGCCACCATACAGGGTGGGAATATCCGACATAACCGTCTCCTTCCCTCGAGGCCGCGACGTATGCGGTCCCCGGGTGCTGACCATGGTGGCACCCGGAGCCGCCGCGCGGTCAGGGGTCAGTGGACGTTGTCACAAACCTTCTCGAAACCTGTTCGTAATCGGCAGGCGGCGGTCGCGGCCGAACGCCTTGCCCGAGATCTTGGGGCCGGGAGCGGACTGCCGGCGCTTGTACTCGGCCAGGTCGACCATGCGCAGCACCCGGTCGACCAGCGCGGCGTCGTTGCCGGCCGCGATCAGCTCGTCGCGACCCATGTCGTGGTCGACGTAGCCCTGGATGATCGGGTCGAGCACGGCGTAGTCGGGCAGCGAGTCGGAGTCCTTCTGGTCGGGCCGCAGCTCGGCGCTCGGCGGCTTGGTGATCGAGTTCGCCGGGATGGGCGCGTCGGCCTGCGTGTTCCGCCAGCGGGCCAGCCGGTAGACCATCGTCTTGGGCACGTCCTTGAGCGGGTTGAAGCCGCCCACCGAGTCGCCGTAGAGCGTCGAATATCCCACCGCCAGCTCGCTCTTGTTGCCGGTGGTGAGCACGAGGTGGCCCTCCTGGTTCGACAGCGCCATCAGGATCACGCCACGCACCCGGGCCTGCAGATTTTCCACCGCGAGGCCGGAGACGGCCAGCTCGGCCAGGAACGCGTCGACCATCGGCTGGATCGGCTGGACGCGGTAGTCGATGCCGGTGCGCTTGGCCAGCTCGGCCGCGTCGTCGCGGGAGCCCGGCGAGGAGTACGAGCTCGGCATGGAGACCGCGAAGACCCGCTCGGGACCGAGCGCGTCGACCGCGATCGCCGCCACCACGGCGGAGTCGATCCCGCCAGACAGGCCGAAAATTACCGATTGAAACCCATTTTTCGTGACGTAGTCCTTCAGGCCGAGCACGAGAGCCGACCACACCTCGGCCTCGTCGACGATCCGGGCTGCGATCCCGCCGTCCCTTTTGTCCCGGTGAGCCGGCCGCGGGTCGACGGAGAGCGTGACACGCGAGACCGACATGTCGTCGTCGATCCACTGCTCGACGATCGGCAGCGGCTCGGCATCGGTCTTCTCGGCCCGGTTGGGCGTGGCGTCCGCCGCCGGCAACGGCAGATCGTGGATCAGCAGCGACGAGGTGAACTGCCCGGCCCGTGCCAGCAGCTCGCCGCCGGCCGTCACGATCATCGAGTCGCCGTCGAAGACCAGCTCGTCCTGGCCGCCCACCGCGTTCACGTACGCCACCGTCGCGCCCGCCTCGGCCGCCCGCCGCATCACCAGCGGCAGCCGCACGTCGTCCTTGTTCAGCTCGTACGGCGAGGCGTTGATGTTGAGCACCAGCCCGGCCCCCGCCCGCCGCGCCGCCGTGAACGGCCCGCCGGCCTGCCAGATGTCCTCGCACACGGTCAGCGCGATGTCCACCCCGCCGAAGCGCACGATCGTCAGCGACTCCCCCGGCTCGAAGTAGCGGTCCTCGTCGAAGACCCCGTAGTTGGGGAGGTGATGCTTGAAGTACCTCGCCGCCACGCGCCCGCCCAGCAACAGCGCCGAGGCATCCCGCCGCCCCCGGCCCGGCGTCGCATCCGAGCTGGTGGCCGCGGGACCGTCGGAGTCCACATAGCCGACCACCACGGCCAGGTCGCCGAGCCCGTCGGCGGCGAGATCCGCGGCTAAAGACGACAAAGCAGACACCGACGCCGAGACGAACGAGTCCCGGAACACCAGGTCCTCGATCGGATAGCCGGTGAGCATCATCTCGGGAAAGGCGACCAACTGGGCCCCGGCATCGGCGGCGGCACGAGACCAGGAACGCACCGCGGCGGCGTTGCCGGCGATGTCACCGACCGTGGAGTTCACCTGGGCGAGGGCGATCCGAAGAGTGGGCATGACGCTTATTCTTCCGCACGCGACGGGAAGCCACCCGGGACGCCCGGCAGGGCCGGGCCAGCGTAATCTCGGCGTAACGGAGCCGGGAAACACTGGCCCGTCAGGCGCGCGACGAGCAGGAGTGAACGTGGACCGACAGCAGGAGTTCGTGCTTCGCACTCTCGAGGAGCGCGACATCCGTTTTGTCCGGCTCTGGTTCACCGACGTGCTGGGCACCCTCAAGAGCGTCTCCGTCGCCCCCGCCGAGCTCGAGTCCGCCTTCGAGGAGGGTATCGGCATCGACGGCTCGGCGATCGAGGGCTTCGCCCGGGTCTACGAGTCCGACATGGTCGCCATGCCCGACCCCACGACCTTCCAGGTGTTCCCGTTCGAGGGCGGGGCCAGCGGCGAGAGCGCCCGGATGTTCTGCGACATCCTGCTGCCCGACGGCAGCGCCGCCTGGGCCGACCCGCGCCACGTGCTGCGCCGCGCCCTGGCCAAGGCCGCGGAAAAGGGGTTCACCTTCTACACCCACCCCGAGGTCGAGTTCTTCCTGGTGCAGGACGGCCCGCTGGACGGCTCGGTCCCGGTCCCGGTCGACACCGGCGGGTACTTCGACCACACCACCCACTCGGTCGCGCGCGACTTCCGCCGCCAGGCCGTGCTCGCCCTCGAGCGGATCGGCATCTCGGTCGAGTTCAGCCACCACGAGGTCGCTCCCGGCCAGCAGGAGATCGACCTGCGGTACGCCGACGCGCTCACCACGGCCGACAACATCATGACCTTCCGGCACGTGGTCAAGGAGGTCGCGCTCTCCCAGAGCGTGCGCGCCACCTTCATGCCCAAGCCGTACACCGACCAGCCCGGCAGCGGCATGCACACGCACCTGTCGCTGTTCGAGGGCGAGCGCAACGCGTTCTACGACGGCGACGACCCGATGAAGCTGTCCAAGACGGCCCGCGCCTTCATCGCCGGCCTGCTGGTGCACGCCCGCGAATACACCGCGGTCACCAACCAGTGGGTCAACTCGTACAAGCGGCTGTTCCCGCTCCAGCTGCCCAACGCGATCACCGAGTCGCCGGCGTTCGTGAGCTGGGGCCACCTCAACCGCAGCGCCCTGGTCCGGGTCCCCGCGTTCGGCAAGCCCAACTCGGCCCGCGTCGAGGTCCGCTCGATCGACTCGGCGACGAACCCGTACCTCGCGTTCGCCGTCATGCTCGGCGCCGGGCTCAAGGGCATCGAGGAGGGCTACGAGCTGCCCCCGGGCGCCGAGGACGACGTCTGGTCGCTGTCCGCCGCCGAGCGCAAGGCGATGGGCTACGACGCGCTGCCGGAAAACCTGTCCGAGGCGATCGACGTGATGAGCCGGTCCGAGCTGGTCGCCGAGGTGCTCGGCGAGCACGTCTTCGACTTCTTCCTGCGCAACAAGCGGGCCGAGTGGGAGCAATACCGCCGCGAAGTGACCCCCTACGAGCGGGAACGCTACCTCGGCGCCCTGTAATCTCTCCTGACCTTGGAAAGGAGAGAGCGTGCTGCAAGATTTGCTCGAGGGCGCCGGCCGCAGCATCGTGTTCGGGCTCGTCGGCATCGGCCTGATGGCCCTGGGATACGTCCTCATCGATATTCTGACGCCCGGCAGGCTGCGTGATCTGATCTGGGCCGACCGCAACCCGAACGCGTCGCTGCTGCTCGCGGCCAACCAGCTGGGCATCGCCCTGATCGTCTTCACGGCCATCTTCACGAGCTACGACTCGTTCGGCCGGGGGCTCGCCTCCACGGTCATCTTCGGCCTCATCGGCATCGTCATCATGGGCCTGGCGTTCCTGGTGCTCGATTGGATGACCCCCGGCAAGCTCGGCGAAGTCATCTGCACCCCCGAGCGCCACGGCGGCGCGATGGTCTCAGCCGCGACCCATTTCGGCGCGGCGCTCATCATCTGCGCCTGCATTTCCTGAAAGGCTTTTTCGGGTACGACCAGCGGCCGGTCCCCTAGTCTGCCGGGCCGGCCGCTGCCGTCCCGGCCTCCGTGCCGCCGCTGCCGGGCTGGGCTGCCGCGAGATCTCGCCGCGCGGCCCGCCCCTCACCGGCCCCCGTGCTCGAACTCCACCTTGCGGGTCACCGGGTCGGCGACGGTCAGCGTGGCTCGGATGCGCTCGCCCAGCGGCAGATCGCCGACGCAGCGCGCCCGCACCGCCGGGTCGTCGAGCGCGACCGTCCCGCCGGCCGGCCTGCTCCCGCGCGCCTCGTCCCGGTCGACCACGCCCGCCTCGAAGGTCTCACCGACCCGGTCGCGCAGCAGCACCGCCTCGGCCAGGTCGATCGCGCCCCGGTTCGCCGCGCCGGCCAGCCGGTCGGTGTCCCCCATCGCCTTCGGCAGCTTCGGCAGCGCCTCCCGTGCCCACGACGGCACCTCCGCGCCGGCCGCCAGCGCCAGGCACACCTCGGTGGCATACCGGTCGGCCAGCCGCCGCAGCGGCGCGGTCACGTGCGCATAGGGCGCGCCCACTCCACCGTGCCCGGTGTCGGCCGGCGCCGCACCGTCGAAGGGCGTGTAGGCCGCACCCCTCAGCAACTCCGCCGCCTGATCGAGGAAGGCCGCGCCGCGCGGCGTGCCCGGATCGACCGCCGCGATCACCGCGCCCACCGAAGCGCCCTCGGGCCAGGCGACCCCCAGCGACCCCGCCGCCGCGCGCAACTTCTCGATCCCCTCCGGCCGAGCGGCCGGCATCGTGCGAAGCAGCCCGATCCCGCCGCGCAGCATCAGCTCGGCCGCGGCCATGCCGGTGAGCAGTGAGATGTGCGCGTTGTGCTCCTCGACCGGCAGCGGCGCCCGCAGCACCAGCCGCCACCCGTCGCCGTCGCGCTCGACCTCCTGCTCGGGCAGCGGCAGGTTGACCGCGCCCCGGTCGGCCGCCCGCGCCGCCAGCAACCGGCCCAGCTCCGGCAGCAGCGCGATCGGCTCGGGCGCCGTGCCCGCGTCGACCTGCCCCTGCACACTGTCGTAGTCGAGCTTGGCCCGGCTGCGCACCAGCGCCCGCTCCACCGCGACCGCCGTGGTCGCGCCCTCCTCGTCGAGGTCGATCGTCCAGACCACCGCGGGCCGGTCGCCGTCCGCCAGCAGGCTCGCCGCGCCCTCGCCGAGCACCTCCGGGTGCAGCGGGATACGCCCGTCCGGCAAATAGATCGTCTGCCCGCGCACCCACGTCTCGGCCTCGAGCGCGCCACCCGGCCGCACGAACGACGCCACGTCCGCGATCGCATACCGCACCCGATAGCCACCGTCGCGCCGGCTGAGATGCATCGCCTGGTCGAGATCGCGCGAGCCCGCCGGATCGATGGTCACGAACGGCACGTCCGTCCGATCGACGACCGGCCGCAGAGGCTCGGCCGCCGCGGCGCGCGCCTCGCTCAGCGCCGCCTCCGGAAACTCGCCCGGCAACCGCAACTCCCGCCGCAGCACCGAGAAGTCGATCTGCGGCGCCCACACTCTCTTGATCGGCACGGCTCATTCCTACCAGCAACGCCGTCGCCGGCGCCCATCGAGCAACCCAAAAGCGTGGCCATTCATCAACGCAAGCCCGTGGTCACCCCAGCACGCAAAAGCCGGTGGCCACGCCCCAAGGACATGACCACCGGCACAACGCTCGTTTCTCCGGGCCCGCCGTTTCTCCGGGCCCGCCGTTTCTCCGGGCGCGGTTATCGCGCCCGCTTGGCGGCGACCTTCCGCCCGGTTGCCGCACGCCCCGAGCCGGCGCCCGGAGCGTTCCCCGCCGCCGCCTTCCGCGCCGCCGCGGCCGTGGCCGCCTTGGCCACCTTGGCCGCGTTGGTAGCCGACGTCTTGGCGGTCGGGCTCGCCTTGGCCACGTTGGTAGCCTTCGCCACGTTCGTGGTCTTGGCCGCCCGCCCGCGCGCCGTAGCCGTCTCGTTGGTAGCCGACCGCTTGGCCGCCTTGACCGGCGCCGCCCGGTTGGCCGCCTTGGCCGCCATCGACCCCGCCAGCCCGGCCCGAGCCGCGCCCGCCTTACCGGCAGGCGCCTTGCCGACAGGCGCCTTACTGGACGCCGCCTTGCCGGCAACCGCCTTACCGGCCACGGTCTTGCTCCCGGTCATCCCGCCGGCGGTCTTCTTGGCTGTCGTGGCCGTTGCCCGCCCGCCGACGACCTTGGCCGCGGCATTTTTCGCCGTGCCGACCGCCTTGGCCGCCGTCTTGTTCGCCGTGCCAACCGCCTTGGCCGCCGTCTTCTTCGCGGTCGTCGCCTTGGCCGCCGTGCTCTTGGCGACCTTCGTCGCCGCCGTCTTGGTCGGCGCGGCCGTCTTCTTCGCCGTGCCAACCGTCTTGGTCGGCGCGGCCGTCTTCTTCGCCGTGCCGACCGCCTTGGCCGGCGCGGCAGTCTTCTTCGCCGGGCCAGCCGTCTTGGCCACCTTGGCCGGCGCGGCCGCCTTGGCTCGAGTCCCCGCAACCTTGGCGGCGGTCTTGGCCATGCCCTTAGCGGACGCCGACCGGGCCGCCTGCTTGTTTGCCGTCGCCGTATCCGACTTGCCGGCCGCGGCTCGCGCCGCACCCCGGTTGGCGGCCGCCGTCGTGGCCGCCGCCGACTTCGCCGCCGCGCTCCGGGTGCCCGCGGTCCGGGTAGCCGCCGACTTCGCCGCCGCAGTCTTGGTCGCCGCCGACTTCGCCGCCGCAGACCTGGTCGCCGCCGACTTCGCGGCCGTGGTCTTGGTCGCCGCCGACTTCGCCGCCGCAGTCCTGGTCGCCGCCGACTTCGCGGCCGTGGTCTTGGTGGTCGGCTTGGTGGCGGTTCCGCCCGTGGTCGTCGACCGGGCCATCGTCGCGGTCTTGGCGGCCATCGTGCTGGCCTTGGCCGCCCGGGTGGCCGCCGTCGTCTTCGCCGTGTTCCCGGCCGCGGTCATACCGGTCGCCTTCCTGGTGCTCTTCGCGGCTGTGCCCATCTTGGCGGCCGACGCCCTGGCGCTCGCGGCGGTGGCCGTCCTCGCTGTGGCGGTCTTCGCCGCCGGCGCCTTCGCGGTCGCCTTGGCCGCCGCTGCCTTTGTGGTCGCCTTCGCCGCCGCGGCCTTCGTGGACGCCTTCGCCGCCGCGGCCTTCGTGGTCGCCTTCGCCGTCGCCGTCTTTGTGGTCGCCTTGGCCGCCGCCTTCTTGGCGGTGGCCGCGCCGGCGCTCGTGGTCTTCGCCGCGCCCGTCGCCCTGGCCGCCGCGGCCCGGGCCCGCGTGGCCGCCCTGCCCGCCGCCTTGGCGGCCGCCGCGGCTGCCTTCTTCATCTCGGGGTCCGGCTTGACCGTCGGCATCCCGCTGATCGAGCCGATCGTCGTCAGCATGTCGCCGGTGCGGCTGCGCCGCCCCACGTTGCCGCCCGCCGAGCGGACTCCCGACTCGGTGGGCTCGTCCAGATCCGGCGCCGGCGGCATCGAATCGTCCATGTCCGCCGCGGGCGTGGGCTCCGGCGGAATCGTCGCCGACATCATCCCCGGCATCGGGCTCAGCGCCGCGGCCGCCCGCCGTGAGGTCACCGGCCGCCGGTTGATGGCCGGCCGGGCCGCCTTACGGACGGCGGACGCCGCCTTGTTGGGCGAGGTGGGCTTGGGCACGGCGGGTCGCGTCGTGGTGGTCGTACGGATGGCGGCCTGGCGGGCGGCCCCGGCCGTTCCCCGATTCGCCACCGGCTTCGCGGCAGCCGACTTCGAAACGGCCCGCTGGGGAGAGGCCTGCTTCGAAACGGCATGCTGAGAAGCGGCCTTTTTCGAACCGATTTGCTGGGGAGCGGCCTTTTTCGCTGCGGCTTGTCGGGGGACGGCGGCCTTCCTCGCCGGCGCCTTGGCGACGCCTGCGGTCTTTTTCCCGGCGCCTGTGGATGCTCTGGTCGGAGCCTTTTTGGCAGCGGCCATCAGGGTGTTCCTCCTTGCGAATGACTGCGGGCTCGTCTCCGCCTGGAGACTGCGAATTCCGGCGTGGACACAGGGGGTCGCGTGCCGGTGCTAGCTGACCTCCCCGGTCCAGCGGGCATCCTCGGCGTCCCACTCGGCATTGCGCTTCTCGACGGTTTCGAGTGCCCGCGTCGCTTCGTCGGCCGTGGCGTAGGGACCGAGCCGGTACTGGGCGGGACATAGGTCGTCGCCGGTCTCGACACGGCGGTCGCGAAGGCACCAGAAATAGCCGCCTCCGCCGGGCCCACTGTCGTTCATGTAATCACTCTGCACCTCAAACCGACCATCCGCCACCGATTCGGGCAAAAAGTCCCAATTTTCCACAGTGGAGGTGAAGTGATCTCAACAAAAACCGCCCCGGCCATGGTCGGCCGGGGCGGTTCTCGGGAAGTCAGAAACCTACAGCTCGGCGGCGACCAGCTCGGCCACCTGGACGGCGTTGAGCGCGGCGCCCTTGCGCAGGTTGTCGTTCGAGACGAAGAGCGCGAGGCCGTTCTCCACCGTCTCGTCGGCGCGGATGCGGCCGACGTACGACGGGTCGCGGCCGGCCGCCTCGAGCGGGGTCGGCACGTCGGAGAGCTCGACACCCGGCGCGGTCGCCAGCAGCTCCCGGGCCCGGGCCGGCGTGACCGGCCGGGCGAAGCGGGCGTTGAGCTGCAGCGAGTGGCCGGTGAAGACCGGCACGCGGACGCAGGTGCCGGAGACCAGCAGCGACGGGATGTCGAGGATCTTGCGGCTCTCGTTGCGCAGCTTCTGCTCCTCGTCGGTCTCGTCGCGACCGTCGTCGACGATCGAGCCGGCCAGCGGCAGCACGTTGAAGGCGATGTTCTTGGCGAACGAGCGGGGCGCCGGGAACTCCACGGCGGAACCGTCGTGGGTCAGCTCGGCGGCCCGGTCGGCGACCTTCTTCACCTGCTCGTCGAGCTCGCTCACGCCGGCCAGGCCGGCGCCGGAGACGGCCTGGTACGTGGTGACGACCAGCGCGACGAGACCGGCCTCGTCGTGCAGCGGGCGCAGCACCGGCATCGCGGCCATGGTCGTGCAGTTCGGGTTGGCGATGATGCCCTTGGGCCGGTTGCCGGCCGCAAGCGGGTTGACCTCGCTGACGACGAGCGGGACGTCCGGGTCCATCCGCCAGGCCGACGAGTTGTCGACGACCACCGCGCCGGCGGCGGCGACCCGCGGCGCGAGCTCCTTGGAGCTGCCCTTGCCCGCCGAGAACAGCACGATGTCGAGCCCGGCGAAGTCGGCCGTCGCGGCGTCCTCGACGGTGACCTCACCGTCCTTCCACGGGAGCGTGCGACCGGCGCTGCGAGCGGAGGCAAACAACCGAAGCTGGTCTACAGGAAAGTCGCGCTCGGCCAGGATGCGTCGCATGACGCCGCCCACCTGTCCCGTCGCGCCCACAATGCCGATCCTCATGCCGACAAAAGTACGGCCTGACGTGCCCGGGAAGAAATCGCTTAACTCACCGCGTACCAAATAATGGGATCTTTCTCTCAAATAGAGAGACGGCGGGGTTAGTTTCGGAGGCATGGCGACCTACACGCACGGACATCATGAGTCGGTCTTGCGCTCGCATCGGTGGCGCACCGCAGAGAATTCGGCGGCATACCTGTTGCCCCGGCTGACTTCCGGGGTCTCGGTCCTCGACGTCGGGTGCGGCCCCGGCACCATCACGGCCGACCTCGCGATGCTCGTCACACCGGCCCGCGTGACCGCGCTGGAGGTCACCGAGGAGGCGCTCGACCTGGCCCGCGCCGAGATCGCCCGGCGCGGCCTGGCCAACATCGACTTCCGGGTCGGCGACGTGCACGCGCTCGACTTCCCGGACGACACGTTCGACGTGGTGCACGCCCACCAGGTGCTGCAGCACGTGACCGACCCGGTGGCCGCGCTGCGCGAGATGCGCCGGGTCACCAAGCCGGGCGGCGTGGTGGCGGTGCGCGACAGCGACTATGCGGCCTTCACCTGGTTCCCGGAGGTCCCCGAGCTGACCGAGTGGCTCGATCTCTACGAGCGGGTCGCCCGCGGCAACGGCGGCGAGCCCGACGCCGGGCGCCGGTTGCTCGCCTGGGGGCGCGAGGCCGGCTTCACCGAGCTGACCGCGACCTCCAGCACCTGGTGCTTCGCGACGCCGGCCGACCGCGCCTGGTGGGGCGGCATGTGGGCGGAACGGGGGCTGAAGTCCGATTTCGCCGCCACCGCGGTGCGCACCGGCGCCGCGACCGAGGCGGATCTCCGGCGCATCTCGGACGGGTGGCGGCGCTGGGCGGCCGACCCGGACGGCTGGTTGTCGCTCCTGCACGGCGAGCTGCTGGCCACCGCCTGAACCGCCGCCTGAGCCCGCCGATACGGCGCTACCGCACGCCTGGCGGCTGGCCACCGCCTGAGATCGAGTCGGGCTTGAAGCCCCAGTGCCAGCTCTCGCGGGAGGCGGTGTTGAAGTATCCGTACTTCGCGCCGTTCTCCCGCACCCAGGCCAGCGCCTTGGCGTTGAGGTCGAGGTCGGCGGCCATGCCCCAGCCGTGTTCGCTGGTGCCGGGCTTGGCCGCCAGCCCGCCCTGGGAGTACAACCCCTTCCGCCGGACGAGGTCGACCTGCTCGGCGTACGGGCGGTAGGAGTCGGTGATCCCGATGTGCACGCCGTCCTTCTCCGCGTCCGACATCATCCGGGTGAGCGCCTCGGCCGCCGGGCCCCAGAGCTTGTGCCGGGTGGTGCCGACCGGCTCGAGCTCGCTCGCCGGGATCTTGCCGTTGCCGTACGCCTCGAGGTCGGTCGGGATCCCCTTGCCGTTCAGCGAGTAGCTACGGCCGGACGCCGGCGTCTGCGAGACGGCGTCGGACAGATAGCTGGCGAAGTCGTCCCCGCCCGCGCCGGTCGACGACGTCGTGCCCGACTGCGCGGTGCGGCCGGCCTGCTGGGTCTGCAGCGCGATGATCCGGCTCTGGATGTCGGCGATCCGGTTGTTCACTCCCTCGATTCCCACACCATTCCGTTCGGCGCGGGCCTCGAAATCTGAGCGTCAGCCCGCGATCGGCAGCGAGATTGTGTGCCCGGTCTCCGACGCCTTGGCCTGCGGGACGGTGACCGTCGTGCGAACCGGCATGGCCAGAGCAATCGGCCGGCCGGGCGAGAGATGAGGGTTAGATCGGGACCGGCTCGCGCCGCTCGGCGCCCTCGAGGCGCTCCACCAGGGCCAGCTCGACCTCGGAGGTGGTGTTCCGGCCGTGCGGGAGCATGTTGGTGATCAGCACGATCAGCGCGCCGATCCCGGCGTAGAGACCGAGCACGACGAGGTGCTCGTGGATCGGGGCGGCCGGGAAGTAGAGGTCGTCGCGGACCGCCTGCACGCCGGCGCCGGTCGGCAGGTTCTCGCCGAGGCGCCGACCGAACGCCGGCAGGAACTCGGGCAGGATGCTGGCGCCCGAGATCACCGTGCCGAGCGTGAAGTACATCGCGCCGATCAGCGCGCCGGCCGGGCCGAGCAGCGCCACCGCGCCGGCCGTGGACGCCGTGATGGCGAGCGAGATCAGCGAGAAGATGCCGAGCATCTCGCCCCGGTCCGCGGTCTCGCCGACACCGAACCAGGTCATCGACCAGAGAATGACGGCGGCGGAGCCCACGGCGTACCCGATCAGGATCGACACGTGCGCGATGCCGCGCCGCCAGGAGCGCCGGGCGCGCGGGATGAGCCGGCCGAGGCCCATCGACGCGATCGTGCCGCCGAGCGCGAGCGCCTGGGTGAGGAAGCCGAGCGAGACGCCGTTGACGTCGTCGCTGGGCAGCGGCACCACGTCGGTGATCGCCGGTGGCGTGTTGAGGCCCTGCGCGTCGCTCACCCGCATCGTGTCGCCCTGCTCGGCGAGCGCGCTCAGGGTCTCGGCGGTCTGCTGCTGCACGACGCTCGTGTAGGTGGTGCGCAGCAGCGTGGCGGCCGGCACCCCGGCGGCGCTCGCGACGTACAGGTGCGGCTTGCTCGCGGTGATGTCGACGCCGCCGTACACGTCGCGGCGCTTGATCGCGGTGATCAGATCGTCCGAGGTGGCGTAGTCGGTGATCCGGAAGTAGTCGTTCCGGGAGAGCAGGGCGATCACGCCGGCCCGCTTGGCCGGCGGCGAGACCAGGCCGACCGGCAGGTGGTGCGGTTGCGCCTTGTGCCCCATGCCGAGGTAGTAGGCGGTCAGACCGAGCTGCACGAGTACGCCGATCACGCACACCGCCAGCGCGAATCGCCGGAACCGCATGAGCGACTCCACCTGCTGCTCCTCCGGTGCGACCACACCAGCAGCATTACGGACGAAACCGGATCATGCGGCCGTTTCGCCGATGCTCGCCCAGCGGGGAGGCGTCGCGCCGGCGGCTCGGCCGGCGCGTGATTCTCCGGACGCGGCTGATCGGCTCCGGAATACCGATCGGCCGTCCCCCGGGTTGGAATTCTCACCAAAAATGGCACGCCTGGCCGGAAAACGCATCGCCGATCCGGAAGACGCGGACCGTCCGGACGACCCAATTCACCTTTCCCGAGGGAAGCCGCATCAAGCACCACCAATGCCCGAAAGTCCCTTTTCACGATCGCGTGACTCACGTGACCAGGTCTTATGTGGATCTAGCCACTCCTGTGACGTGTCCTGCGTTGACGTGCAACTTGCACGACTCATAGTGTCGAGGGCGTGACGGTGGGTGGTATCCGGGGTAACCGGCCCTGCCTGGCGGCACAGGACAAGCACGGGACAAGCACGGGACACAAGCGGCCGAGGAGCCTTCGATGACTGTCACGATCGGCATCAACGGAATGGGCCGGATCGGCCGCAGTATCACGAGGATTGTAGCGGCGGCGGGTGATTCCGGAATATCCATTGGCGCCGTGAACGACCTTACGTCGACCGAGAAAATGGCGTACGGGCTGCGCCGGGACAGCATTCGCGGCTCATTTCCCGGCACGGTCACGGCCCGCGCCGACCACCTTGTCGTCAATGACCACGCGATTCGCGCCTTCCACCACCCGCGCCCCGAGCGCATCCCGTGGGCCGACGCCGGCGTCGACGTCGTCATCGAGGCCACCGGCCGGTTCCGGGCCGGTACCAGCGCCCGCCGGCACATCACCCACGGCGGCGCCCGCAAGGTAGTGATCAGCGCGTCCGCCGACGACCCCGACGCCTTCCTCGTCTACGGCGCCAACCACCACGTCTACGACCCGGCCCTGCACGACGTGGTCTCCCCCGGCTCGTGCGGGGTCAACGCGCTCACCGTGATGGCCAAGGTCCTGCTGGATCGATTCGGCCTGCGCTCGGTGAACACGTCGGTGATGCTCGCCGTCCAGGGCTGGCAGAAGGCGCAGGACACGGTGGTGGGCACCTCCCGCGAGGACCCACGGCTCGGCCGGGCCAGCGGCGAGAGCATCATCCCGCACAATTACGTCGTCGGCGACCTGGTGCGGGTGGCGCTGCCCGAGATCGGCGAGATGCGCTACAGCTACTACTGCGTGCCGACCCCGATCGGATCGCTCGCCGAGCTGTCCGGCCAGACCCACCGGCCGGTGAGCGTCGAGGAGGTCAACCGGGCGATGGCTCAGGCCGCCGCGGGGCCGCTGCGCGGGATTCTCGCGTACGACCCGGACCCCACCGTCTCGATCGACGTGAAGAACAACCCGGCGTCCTGCCTCTTCGACCCGTCCGGGACGCAGACGACGGCCGACGGCGGGGTGAAGGTGCGGGGCTGGTTCGACAACGAGTGGGGCCTCTCCAGCCGCTGCCTCGACCTGGCGCGCCTCGTGGGTGAAGCGTCGCCGGTCGCCTCGCGGCGGGTGAGCTGGAGCATCGCGTAGGCGGCCCGGCGGCCGGCGGGCCGTGCCGCGTTAAAGTCGTGGCGATGATTGACATCGGGGATGTGCGGGCGGCGGCACGGCGGATCGGCGATCGGGTGCGGCACACCCCCGTCATGCGGGCCGGCCCCGGCCTGTGGTTCAAGCTCGAACACACCCAGCACGCCGGCAGCTTCAAGACCCGCGGCATGGTCAACCAGATCGTCGCCGCCGCCACCCGGGGCGTCCTGCCCTCGGCCGGCATCGTCGCGGCGTCCGGGGGCAACGCCGGCCTGGCGGCCGCCTACGCGGCGCGCGAGCTGGGCGTTCCCGCCGAGGTGTACGTGCCGTCGACCGCCCCCACAGTCAAGGTCAACAAGCTTCGCAAGCTGGGCGCGTCGGTCGTGCAGACCGGCAACGAGTACGCCGAGGCGTACGCGGCCGCCGTCGAGTGGGCCCAGGCGTCCGGGGCGTACTTCTGCCACGCCTACGACGACGAGGACATGGTCGCCGGCAACGGGACGCTCGGCCTCGAGCTGCTCGACCAGCTGCCCGGCGGCTTCGACACCGTGCTGGTCGCCGTCGGCGGCGGCGGCCTGATCGCCGGCATGATCGCCGCCCTCCGTCCCTCCGACGTGTCGGTCGTCTCGGTCGAGCCCACCACCTCCGCGGCCCTGCACGCGGCGCTGGAGGCCGGCGGCCCGGTCGACGTGCCGGTGTCCGGGGTGGCGGCCGACTCGCTGGGCGCGCGGCGGGCCGGCGACATCGCCTTCGCGCTGGCCCGGGACGCCGCGATCCGGTCGTTGCTGGTCGACGACAAGGCGATCGTGGACGCCCGCCGCCGGCTGTGGGACGACTACCGGCTTGTGGTCGAGCACGGGACGGCGGCCGCGTACGCGGCCCTCACCTCCGGCGCCTACATGCCGGCGCCGGGCGAGCGGGTCGTGGTGCTGCTCTGCGGGGCCAACACCGATCCCTCGGATCTCGCCTAGCCGTTCGCCCGGCTCAGCTCTCGTCTCGCCGGATCGCCCGGCACAGGTCTCGGCTACCGGATCGCGCGGTACAGCAGGATCAGGCCGATCACCGTGCCGAAGGTGACGATCAGGTACCGCAGGACCTTGGCCGGCAACCGGCGGGCCAGCTTCGCCCCCGCGTACCCGCCCACGATCGTCGCCGGGGCGAGCACCAGCACCGACCCCCAATGCACGTCCGCGAAGATCGCGAAGACCACCACCGTGACCAGTCCCACCGACGCCGACAGCACGTTCTTGAGGGCGTTGATCCGCTTCAGCGGCTCGTCCAGGATCAACGCCAGCGCCGCCACGTACATCACCCCGAGCGCCGCCCCGAAGTAACCCCCGTAGATCGCCCCCACAAAGACAACCAGCTGAAGCGTGACCGCGGCCCGGCGCGCCGACATGTGCCGCGGGTGCCCCACCAGCCCGCGCAGCCGGTCCTGGAACGCCAGCGTCGCCGCCGCCCCCAGCACCAGGAACGGCACCACCAGCTCGAAGACCCGCCCCGGCGTGAGCAGCAACAGCGCGGTCCCCGCCACCGACCCCACCACGCTGGTCGGGATGATCGCCCGTACCCGGCGGCCCTGTCCGGCCAGGTCGGCCCGGCTCCCCACGACGCTCGACACGTATCCCGGAAAGACGGACACCGAGTTCGTCACGTTGGCATCGACCGACGGCAGCCCCGTCGCGATCAGGCTCGGAAACGTGATCAGCGACCCGCCCCCGGCGATCGCGTTCACCGTCCCCGCCGCCACACCGGCGACGAGCAGCAGAAGTATGTGCGAGAGATCCATGGTGGGTGTGAATCTACGGCCTCAACCCGCCACCCGTAGAATTCTTGGTGACGGACGAGTCGGCCGGGCGGTCGCGTCGGCACTCCCCGCTTCGGGAGGTGTCACCGAGGAACGTCCGGACTCCGAAGAGCAGGGTGGTTGTTAACGGCAACCCGGGGCGACCCGCGGGACAGTGCCACAGAAAACAAACCGCCGGCCCGCAAGGCCGGTAAGGGTGAAACGGTGAGGTAAGAGCTCACCAGCACCCCGGGCGACCGGGGTGGCTAGGTAAACCCCACCCGGAGCAAGGCCAAGCAAGGCCGGGGTTCGCGAGAGCCCCGACCGGCGCAGGCGCTCGAGGGCTGCTCGCCCGAGCCTGCGGGTAGGCTGCATGAGCCTGTCGGCAACGGCAGGCCGAGATGGATGACCGCCCCCGGCGAGAGCCGGGACAGAATCCGGCGTACAGGCCGACTCGTCCGCCATCCCGCAAGTCAGGACTTTCGCCATCTTGGGCGTCTTGACCTCTTCCGCGTCAAGGAACGATCACTTCGTACTCGGTGATCCTGCGACAACGCCTTTCCCAACTGAGCCCGCCACACCGCCACCGATGCCTCGTCACCCGGCGTCCCAGCGACCTCGACCACCGCCGCGCGGACCGGCTCGCCGCGACCCGAGGCGAACAACCGGCGCGCCAACCGCCGGCACAGGCTCACCATCGCAAACCGGCCATTCGGGCGAACGCGTCCGGCCGGCGGCCGGCGACGGCTCGATGGCGCACGGAGCCGGTCCGCGGCGGCGGGGGCCGCGCCCCTGCGGTTGTCGCGCTCCGTTCCGCGTACGGGAAAAAATGCGCAAGAAATGCGACAAGCGCGGCCACCGGCCCGAAGTCGGCCCGGCTGACCATTGATTCGGCGCTTGTGGACGTTTAGCTTCCTCGATTAGGAAACTTTGTTCACCGTTTACGCCCCTGGAGGGCTCATGCGCGGTCTGACCCGCCGTCTCGTCGCCGTGGCCGCTGTGGCTGCGTCGATCGTGGCGGTTTCGCCTGTCGCGGCACAGGCGCATGGCAGGAGCAAGTCCTACGTCAAGGTCGGCTACTTCACGCAGTGGGGTATCTACGGCCGCGACTTCCAGCTCAGCAAGGTGCAGAACTCCGGTGCGGCGGCGCGGCTGACGCACCTCAACTACGCGTTCGGGCCGGTCACGGCGGATGGCGTGTGCGCGTCGGCCGATCCCTGGGCGGACTGGCAGACCCCGTTCTCGGCGGAGCTCAGCGTCGACGGGGTGGCCGACGTCGCGGGGCAGCCGATCGCGGGCAACCTCAACCAGCTCGCGGAACTGAAGGCGAAGAACCCGAAGCTGCGGGTGCTGATCTCGCTCGGCGGCTGGACCGGGTCTGCCTATTTCTCGGACGCGGCGCTCACCGGCGCGTCACGCAAGAAGCTCGTCAGCTCCTGTATCGACTTGTGGATCAAGGGCAATCTGCCTGGCCTCTCTGCCGGGGTCGCGGCGGGCATCTTCGACGGGATCGACCTCGACTGGGAGTGGCCGGGGTCGGAAGGGAACGCCGGCAACGTTATCCGCCCGCAGGACAAGCACAACTTCACTCTGCTGACAGCAGAGTTCCGGGCGCAGCTTGACAAGCTCGGCAAGTCCACGCGCAAGCACTACGACCTGACGGCGTTCCTGCCGGCGGCGCCCGCGAAGGTCACGGCCGGGTTCGAGGGCAAGATCTTCAAGTACCTCGACTTCGGGACCGTGCAGGGGTACGACTACCACGGGTCCTGGGAGCTGCGGTCGAACCAGCAGTCCTCGATCTACGTGCCGAAGGGCGCACCGGACAATCCGGACTTCTCCGCCGACGGCGCGATCAACGCGTGGGTGCGGGCGGGCGCGCCGAAGCGGCAGCTCGTCCTCGGCCTGCCCTACTACAGCCAGGGCTGGACCGGGATCACCTCGGGCGGGAACGGCCGGTTCGCGACGGCCACCGGTCCGGCGCCCGGCGTCTTCGCAAACGGGACAGAAGACTACAAGACCGTGAAGAACCTGCCGGGCTTCCGGCTGTACCGTGACTGGCGGGCCGGCAACTCCTGGCTCTTCGACGGCACCACCTTCTGGACCTACGACGACCCGGCGCAGATGCTGCAGAAGACGCTCTACATCCGGGCGAAGGGCCTGGGCGGGGCGATGATGTGGTCGCTCGACGGCGACGACGAGAAGGCGTCGCTGACGAAGGCCATCAATCTCGGGCTGACCTCGTAAGGGTGTTTTGCGCGGGCGTGGCGGTGCCGTTGAGCGCACCGCCGCGCCCGTTCGGCGCACGGTGATCGACTCGCTTCACCCCGCCTCGTTAGCGTTTTCGTGGGCCACATCCCCGGCCCACCAGAATGCTAGGAGGTGCGGCTGATGGCCGAGCCTGAATCTCCCGAAACGCCGCCGGAGGAAACCGGGGCGGAAACCCCGGCGGAAAGCCGGGCGGAAACCCCGGCGGAAGCCCCGGTGGCACGCAAGTCCGATCGAAGCCCGTGGAACTGGCTTCTGCTCATCCCCATCGTGGTGCCGCTGCTGACGTTCATCTACAACCACGACGCGCCCCGGATCGGCGGTTTTCCCGCCTTCTACTGGATCCAGTTCCTGTTCATCCTGGTCGGCGTGGCGACCACCAGCCTTGTCTACCGGATGACGAGGCGGTGACCCGATGAGCGACCACATCACCGAAATCATCATCTTCACCGCGCTGTTCCTGCTGGTCAGCGGCATGGGATTCGTGGCGGCGCGGTGGCGGGCGCCGAAGGACATGGCGCATCTCGACGAATGGGGTCTGGGCGGCCGCAGCTTCGGCGGCTGGATCACCTGGTTCCTGGTCGGCGGCGACCTGTACACCGCGTACACCTTCGTCGCCGTGCCGGCACTGATGTTCGGAGCCGGCGCCGCCGGATTCTTCGCGGTGCCCTACACCGTGATCATCTACCCGATGTTCTTCCTGATCCTGATCCGGCTCTGGTCGGTGTCGCATCGGCACGGCTTCGTCACGCCCGCCGATTTCGTCCGCAGCCGTTTCGAATCCCCCACGCTGGCCCTGCTCGTCGCGATCACCGGCATTGTCGCCACGATGCCGTACATCGCCCTGCAATTGGTGGGCATCGAAGCCGTTCTCAAGACGATGGGCGTCACCGGCGACAGCATGCTCGCCCGGCACGCGCCCATCATCATCGCCTTCGCGATCTTGGCGGCGTACACCTATCAGTCCGGCCTGCGGGCGCCCGCGCTGATCGCCTTCGTCAAGGACACATTGATCTACATCGTGATCCTGGTGGCGATCCTCTACCTGCCGTACAAGCTGGGCGGCTGGGGCGGCATCTTCGATGCGGCCGACAAGAAGTTCCAGGCCAGCCCCAATCCCGGCGACGGCATTCTGCTCAATGCCAACAACCAGCTCCAGTACGTCACCTTGGCGCTCGGCTCGGCGCTCGCGCTGTTCCTCTACCCGCACAGCATCACCGGCGTCCTGGCCAGCCGGAATCGCAACGTCATCAAGCGGAACATGTCGGCGCTTCCGGCATACAGTTTCCTGCTCGGCCTGATCGCGCTGCTCGGCTTCATGGCCATCTCGGCCGGCGTCAAGCCGCTGCCCGGCTCGAGAGCGGGCACGGTCGACAGCAACACCGTGGTGCCGCTGCTGTTCGACCAGCAATTCCCGTCGTGGTTCGCCGGCATCGCCTTCGCCGCGATCGGCATCGGCGCGCTCGTTCCCGCCGCCATCATGTCGATCGCCGCGGCCAACCTTTTCACCCGCAACATCTACAAGGAGTACTTGAAGCGCGACGCCACCCACGCCCAGGAGGCGCAGGTCTCGAAAATCGCCTCGCTGGTCGTCAAAATCGGCGCGGTCGCCTTCATCGTCTTCCTCGACCCGCAGTTCTCCATCGACCTGCAACTCATCGGCGGCGTCATCATCCTGCAAACCGCGCCCGCGGTGGCGCTCGGCCTCTACACCCGCTGGATGCATCGCGGCGCGCTGATCGCCGGCTGGGTGGCCGGCATGGGCCTCGCACTGTGGATGCTCTGGCAGATCCCGAACGCCGCCGCCAAGCGGGCACACTTCGGCGGTTCCGCTTTCCCGCTCGAGAAATTCTGGTTCTTCGACTCCCCGAAGACGATTTACGTCGGCTTCGTGGCGGTCGCGGTCAACCTTGTGGTAGCCGTTCTGGTGACATTCCTGTTGCGCGCCATGAAGACCCCCGAGGGCGCGGACGGGACCACCCCGGACGACTACTTCGCCGACGAGGGCGACCCCCGCGTCGACAAGAGCACCACCACCGTCGAAACGATTTCGTCCACTTGAGACAGGGCCCGCTCCGGGTCGGAGAACGCCGCAACCCCGCCGTGGGTGCGGCGTTCTCGCCTTTCTCGCGCAATTTTTGATCGTACGGGCGGAGGGGCGCGACAAACGCAGCCGCGGCGCACCCGGCGCGCGGGACCGGCCACTGCAACTCAAGGCCGTCCCCCCGCCGCCGGGCCAAGCGGCCTTAGATTGCTTGGGTGGATCTTTCCGAGCTGGGCACGCCGATCTGTCCGGCGGGCTCGGCTCGACCGCGCTGAGCCTGGCGAAGGCCCCGGCCTCGACGACATCGAGCCGGCCATCTTCCACTCGGTCCTCGACGGCTACGTCGCCCCGGGCGGAGTGTTGCCGCCGTGGGGGTGATGAAGACGTGCTGAGCTGGGCGCCATGGCCAGGGCGCGTGCGTGGTCACGACAAGTGCGCCCGTCACCCGTGCGGGTGGGTGGCCGGCGCTTGCCGGGCGGCGTTTGCCGGGCGGCGGCCCCGCGTTTGGCTCGCTTGCCGGCGCCGCACCGTCGATCTTGATGAACTACGGCTTGTGGCGAACGGAATTTCATCACCGCTAGTCGCTCAGGATCAGCGTCCGCCCGATTTAACCTGATATATAAGGGCAGCCGTAGCTACGACGTCCACAATGTGGACTCCTTCTCCCAGTCACCGGGACGCACGGCTACCCCGGTCCGAGCTGGTTCGATTGCATGATCGACGGCTGGCTGGGGCACACCAGCGACCCCGCTCAGGTGATCCGCTGTCAGCGCCTTGCCCGCAGGTGCCGTCAAGCATAGCCTGACAGGCGTCAGGGCAACCCTGACAAACTGCGACCGCCGGAGGAATCATGACAAGCGAAACGCACGCCGCCGCGACGGCAACCGCGTTGTCCTGCTCCTTCTGCGCCAAGCCAAGCTCGGCCGTCGAGAAGGTGATCGCCGGCCCCGGCGTCTACATCTGCAACGAGTGCGTCGGGCTGTGCAACGACGTCCTCCGTTCCGAGCAGGGCGATCCTGCGGCCTCCGACGCACAGCTGTCAGCCTGGGAGAACGGCCTGACAGACGAGCAGATCCTCGATCAGCTTCCGCGCTTGGCAGCGGCCGCGGCCCAGGCCGAGGCCGGCCTCCAGCGACTGGTCACCATCCTGCGGGAACGCGGGGTAACTTGGGCACGCATCGGCACGGCCCTTGGGGTTACGCGGCAATCCGCATGGGAACGCTTCTCCGGCGACGAGTAGCGCCCGCGGGCCAACTACATCGGTGGATCTAACTGTCGATGGCGACGCCGGTCTGCAGGTAGGTTGTCGGACGGCCCCGTCGACGCGCGGCCAGGAAACTGGGTCTCCAATCGGAGAGTGGGAAGTCACCGTCGTAGCCGCGCAGGTACGCAATGCCGGTCGCGGTGGCCCGGCGCAAATGTAACCGACCTCTGGTTACATTTCAGCCTAGGTCATTACATTTGAGTTCCATTCGCGCTCTCCGCCGCCAGCCGCTCGCCGTCGACCGTCACAGGGCGGTTCGCATCGTGCGGCTGGTTGCCGATGGCCTCGGTGATCAGGCCGGAGCTGGCGAAGAAGTCGGCGAACAGCACGGCGAGCGGTCAACCTGCTGCGCGAACGAGGACTGGTCTACACCGTCCCGCAGCGAGGAACGTTCGTGAGTCCCAAGTAACCTCGGCCAGAGCGACGACCAAGACTTGGAGGATGGCGGACGAGTCGGCCTGTACGCCGGATTCTGTCTGCGTTGAACGCCGCGCGCGGCCAAAGTCATACACTGCGTCGATGTCCGAGACCGACGCTCGGCGCCCCGAGGATCTCCGGTTCCTCTCCGGCATCATTCTGGTGTCCGGCGACCCCGCTCGCCTGGTCGCCTTCTACCGCGACGTTCTCGGCCTGCCCCTCGCCGAGGAACAGCATGGCGACTCCGAGCCGCATTGGGCGTGCGAGCTTGGCGACGTCCACTTCGCCATCCACCCCACCGCCGACTACCCGGGCGAGCCCGCCGCCACCGGCGCGGTCAAGCTGGCCCTCATGGTCTTCGACCTGGATGCGTTCGTCGCGTGGCTGTCCGGCCGTGGCGTCGAGCTCTGCTACCCGCCGGTCGCGTTCGGCACCCAGTCGCGGATCACCGCGGTCTGCGACCCGGACGGCAACCTCGTGGAGCTGACCCAGCTGGGCCCGGCCTGGCTGGACCACCTCCGCGCCAACCGGGCGGCCGGCGGCGATCTCGTCGCACACTGGACCGGCCGCGGGCGGTGACCTTAGGCTGGGCCGGTACCGCGCGGTAGCGGCTCGTCCATCGGCATGCCCGCCTGGAAGGTCCGCTCATGATCCGTCCGTTCGTGCGGAGTGACCGCGAACAGGTCACCTCTCTGGTCAACGCGCACATCGCCGCCGTCGTCCCCGGCGCCTCGGTTTCCGTTCAGGCCCTGATGAGCCAGCTCGAACGCGAGCCCGGCGAGTTCATCGTCGACCGCTGGGTGCGCGACCGGGTCACCCTGGTGGCGGAGCAGCGCGGCCGCGTCGTGGCCGCCGCCCATCTGCTGCGGTACAGGGACGACGCCGACACCGCCGAGAACTACCGCGACGCCGGGGAGATCCGCTGGCTGGTCTGCTGGCCGGACGCTCCCTACTGGCCGGACGCCGAGGCGGCCGGCGAGACCCTCGCGGTCGCCTGCCACGCCCAGTTCCAGCGGTGGGGTGTGGCCCGCCGGTACGCCGACGGCCAGCTGCCGGCCCCGGGGGTCTACGGCGTGCCGGAGCAGTGGCCGCACATCCGGGCCCTCTACGAGCGGATCGGCTTCCGCCACGAGGGCCGCACCGAAATCGTCCACATCGCTCGCGTCGACCGGCTCGACCGGCCGGAGATGCCGCTGGCCACCCGCCGCACCGTCGGGATCAACGGCACCCGGATCACCGCGGTCCGAGGGGCGGAGGATGTCGGCTACATCGAGGTGGACACCAACCTCGACGCCGGACCGCGGATGTCGCGCCTCGGCACCTGGGCCGACGTCGGCAACCTCTGGGTCGAGCCGGCCCACCGGCGCCGGGGCATCGGCCGCTGGCTCGTCGGCCAGGCCGCCACCTGGCTGGATCTCGGCGGAGCGACCCGGCTTCTCGACTACGCCGACGCCGACGAGCAGGACTATTCGGCCTTTCTCGCCGCGGTCGGCTTCACCGTGCTGACCCGCACCGCCCGCACTTTCGTCGGTTGAATCAACAGCGGAACGAGATCAGGCCTCGTTGGCCGCCCACCATTCCCGGTCGAGAATCCCCATGCGCACTTGGTCGTGCCACTTGCCCGCGCGGAAGACCGCTTCGCGGTCGCGTCCCTCTTCGACAAAACCGGCTTTCGCGTACGTGTGGATCGCGCGCTCGTTGAATCCCGTCACCACCAGCTGGATCCGGTGGAGCCCCAGCTCGGTGAAGCCGTACCGCACCATCAGCCGGGTCGCCTCGGCGCCGTAACCCCGGCCCTGGTGCGGCGGCCCGATGATGATGGCGAAGGTCGCCGTACGGTTGTGGGCATCCGCCCCGAAGAGCGCGACGTGACCGAGCACCGTGCCCTCCGCCAGGTTCACCACCGTGAAGCCGGCGTCGGTGCCCGCGTTGCGATTCCACGTGCGGAACTGCTCGGCGATCGGCTCGGCCGGGCGCGGGTGGTACGGCCCGGCGGTCTGCGTCACCATCACGTCCGGGTCCTGCCACCACGCCACCAGCTCGGTCAGGTCTTCCTCGCGCAGCTCACGCAGCCGGATCCGCTCACCGGTAAATGGGTTCATGGTCCGACGATAACGACGCCCGCGCCGGCCCGCGCCTGCACGTCTACGCCGGGCGCGGCATCGCTCCAGCCATTGGCGGTGAACGATTGCCCGCCGGGCACGCCCTGATGGGTCTGCCCGAAGAGGGTCACTGTCCCGGCGCCGGCGGACGCTGTCACGCGGACCGGGGTGCCGGCCGGCAGGCGTACGCGAAATTGGTCGACGCCGCCGGTCATCGCCACCGCAACCACCCGCGACGGGCGCGCCAGTGCCACGTCGATCAAGCTCGCACCGCCCGCCAGCGAAATCTGGTCGGTGGCCGCGCCGGACATGTCGATGCGCATGTCCCGCGCACCGCCGGTCATCCGCAGCGTCCACGTCACCGACGAGTTCAGCAGCACGTCCACGACCGCGTCGCCGCCACCGACCCGCAGCCGCACCTCCCCGCCGTCCCGATCGACGCCCGGCTCCGAGCCGGCGTCGGAGGACGAGGAAACTCGGACCCGGTAGAGGTCGTCGCCGAGCGAGGCGGCCCGCACCCGCACCGAGGCGGCGCCGTCGAGAACCTCGAAGGAGGCGCTCCGCAGGCCGCGCAGGGGACCGGAAATGGGGCCGGAGTCGGGGCCGGAGGACGAGCGGGACAGGGACCCGATGATGACCGCCGCGAGGCCGAGCGCCAGCACGGCGGCCAGCGCGATCCCGATGACGGCGGCCGGACGCTTCATGCCGATCGACTTTCCCCGATGCGGACGGCGCTACACCCGGTTGCGCATGTGCTCGGCCAGCGCCTCGGAGAAGCGCTCGAGCACGTCGGCCAGTTCCTTTTTCTCGTCGTCGGTGTAGTTCTTGAGCACCGCGCCGTAGACGACCTTGCGCGCCTGCCGCACCGCGTCGACCTGGGTGAGGCCCAGCGGGGTGGCCGCGATGACCGTGCCGCGGCCGTCGGTGGGGTCGGGGCGGCGCTCGATCAGCCCGTCCTTCTGCAGGGCGGTGACCTGGCGGGTGACGGTCGAGCCGTCGAGGTTGAGCGCGGCGGCCAGCACCGAGACGTTGAGCGGGCCGTCCTTCTCCAGCTGGCGGAGGATCACGTACGCCGCGCGGTCGAGCGCCCGGTGCGGCGGGCCACCGGTGGACCGGCGCGTGGCCTCGCCGAGCCGCATCAGGATGGCCATCTGCGTCTCGATGCTGCCGAGCACGTCGTCATCGCTCATAGCTGCATCTTACAGCGACCTGGCCGGACGCCATACGGCGGCCGGCCGACCCCATCCCCGTGACGAGCACGACAATCAGCGTAAACGACGTGCGCCGATCCCCCGATCCGCCCCGCGAACCCGCGAAGATCATCAAGGTGGCGACGCGTGCCCGGCGCAGCGCCGGAGCAGGCTGGAGGTGTGTGACGGCCATGGGCCAGACGCTGGACGAATCCCGACCAGCCGGTAAGTATTTATCGGTGGGCTACGCGAAGGGCCGCGCCAAGCGGCGCGACATCCTCGACCAGGCGACCGCGCTGTTCGGCGAGGCCGGCTACCGCGGCACGTCCCTGCGCGAGATCGCGGCCCGATGCGGCATCTCCCACCCGGGCCTACTGCACCACTTCCCCACCAAGGAATCGCTGCTGCTGGCGGTGCTCGCCCACCGCGACGAGGTCGACCAGGAGCGCGTCACGGCCGGGCACGCGTCCGGCGCCGCGGCGCTGCTGCGCCTGGTCGACGTGGTCGCGCTCAACATGACCCGCCGCGGCATCGTCGAGCTGTTCACCGTGCTCTCGGCCGAGGCCACGGCCGCCGATCACCCGGCGCACGGCTACTTCGTCGATCGATATTCGCGGATAGTGCGCGAAATCGAGGAGGCGTACGCCGAGGCCCGCGCGGCCGGCGACCTGCGCCCCGGGATCGATCCGGCGCGCGCGGCCCGCGACCTGGTCGCGCTCATGGATGGCCTGCAGATCCAGTGGCTGCTGGGCGATCCCGGGCTCGATATGGCCGCGGCCGTGGCGGCTCATCTGCGCGCCCAGCTAGCGGAACAGCGATCGTGACCAGGACCAGCGCGCGCACCGCGTCGCCGAGGCCCCGGTCGGCCAGCACCGGCGGGTGGATGCTGTGCATGACCGCGCGCAGGTCGTCGAGGGCCGAGCGGGCGATCGACCGCGCCTCCTCGAGCAGCACCGCGACCCGATCCGGGTCGCGCCGCAGCAGGTCGCCGGCGAGGCCCAGGGTGAGCGCGAGCGACACCATCGAGCCTGGTCGAGGCGGCTTTGCGGGACGAGGAGCCTGGAACCCGTCTGGTGGTGGTGCCACTACCCCTATCCGTTGCGGATGAGGACTCGGCGGGCGACAAGAGGTCCACTGGGACGAAAGGAGGGTGGTCACGTGTTCGATGACAACGGATCTTTCCTGCTGGCGCTGTTCGAGTTCTTTCTCTTCTTCGCCTGGTTCATGTGCCTGTTCTGGATCTTCGGGGACCTGTTCCGGGACAAGACCGTCAGCGGGGTGGGCAAGACCCTGTGGAGCCTGTTCCTGATCATTTTGCCGCTGCTCGGCATGCTGGTGTACCTCATCGTCCGCGGCGGCGGCATGAGCGACCGTGCTCTGCGGGACGCGACCGAGGCGCAGAAGCGGCAGGAGGCGTACATCCGGTCGGTGGCGTCACCCGCCGACGGCAAGCGCAGCGCCACCGAGGAGATCGCCTCGGCCAAGTCGCTGCTCGATTCCGGTGCCATCACGGCGGCCGAGTTCGACCGGCTCAAGGCGAACGCGCTGGGGCAATCCGCGGCGCCGACCGCCGCCTGACCGACGGACAACGCCGCGGCGATCGCGTCGCGGATCGCGGGCTCGGGCGACGGCCACCGCGCCATGTCGCCGGGCCCGCGCAGGTCCCGGTTCGGGCAGACTACTCGAGTGTTCCGCCTGCCCTCGCCGCTGCACGCCCTCGGCGACGACCGCCTGGCCGCCGCCGGCCTTCGCATGTTCCTCAAGCGGGACGACCTGATCCATCCCGACTTTCCGGGCAACAAGTGGCGCAAGCTGAAATACAACCTCGAGGCGGCGCGGGCGGCCGGCCACACCACGCTTCTCACCTTCGGCGGCGCCTACTCCAACCACCTTCTCGCCACCGCCGCGGCCGGTCACCATTTCCCATTCAAGACCGTCGGCATCGTACGAGGTGAGCACCGCGACCCGCGCAATCCGGTGCTGGCGGCCGCGGTGCGGCACGGCATGCGCCTCGAGTACGTCTCCCGCGCCGACTACCGCCGCCGATCCGACCCGGCCTTCGTGACGAAGCTGGCCGAGGCTTTCGGTGATCCGTACTGCATCCCCGAGGGCGGGGCCAACCGCCCGGGCGTTCGCGGGTGCGCCGAGCTGGTCGACGAGATCGACGTGCCGTTCGACGTCCTCTGCTGCTCGGTGGGCACCGGCGCGACGCTGGCCGGCGCCGCTGCCGGCCTCGCGCCCACCCAGCGGGCGATCGGCTACGCCGCGCTGAAGGGCGACTTCCTCCGGGACGACGTGCGACGCCTCCAGCAACGGCCCACTGACAACTGGGAAATCGACACCGGCCACCATTTCGGCGGCTACGCCAAGCGCACCGAGGCCCTGGACGCCTTCGTCGCGGACTTCCGCCGCCGCCACGGCATCACCCTGAGTTGGGTCTACGAGGCCAAGATGATGTACGGCATTTTCGCCGGCCTGTCCCGCTTCCGGCCCGGCACCACGATCGTCACCGTGATCGCCTAGCCTGGCCCGACGAGGATCGTCGTGGCCGAGGACCTGACCCTGCTCCGAGATCCCCGGCCTCCCGGTCCTGGTCCTGTCCCAGTACGTCGAGCGCCTCTACGCCCGCGAACTGCTGGCCGACGGCAACGGCGGCATCGGCTACCTGCTCAAGGACCGCGTCTCCGACATCGGCGACGGCTGACTCGATCAGCGCAGGTGGGAGGTCTCGTTCACCGAGCGCACCGCGATGTTCCCGTCCGGCCAGACGTCCATCGTGGAGACGCCGGCCGCGTCGAGGAACAGCCGATGTAGAAAAGCGTCCGAGGCCGCCAGCGCGTCCCTGAGGATCAACTTGATCGGGGAGACGTGCGAAACCACCACGACAACCCCTCCCGCGTACGCCTTGAGCACCGTCGCCATGGCGGCGCGCGTCCGCTTGGCCACCGCCTGGAACGACTCCCCGCCCGGCGGCGCCACCGAGGTCGACCCGAGCCACGCCGTCATCTCGGCCGGCCAGCGGGCCTGCACCTCGGCGAAGGTCAGCCCCTCCCACTCGCCGAAGTCGCACTCGATCAGGTCGTCGACCACCGTCACCGGCAGCCCGCCCACCTCGGCGGCGATCAGCTCGGCCGTCCGTACGCAGCGGCCCAGCGGCGACGACACCACCGCCGTGACGTCCCGGGAGATGCCCGCGACCCGCCCGCCGGCCGCCATCGCCTGCGCCTGCCCCTCGTCGGAGAGCCGCACGTCCCCGCGACCCGAGTAGCGCCCCTGCTTGGTCAGCGCCGTCTCGCCGTGGCGGACCAGGATGATCCGGGTGGCCTCGTCGAGCGAGGCCGGCGGCGCCCACGACGCCGTGGACGACTTGTCGGAAATATCGTCCGCGATCGACACCTCGGGCGCGGCCTTCGGGACCTTGCCCGCGGCCTCGTCCATCGCCCGGTTCGCCAGCGCGTCCGCCGCCTTGTTCCGCTCCCGCGGGATCCACTCGAAGGACACCCGCTCGAACTTGCTGACCAGCTCGGCGGCCGAGGCGGCGAGCGGCCGCAGCCCCGGGTTCTTGATCTGCCACCGCCCGGACATCTGCTCGATGACCAGCTTCGAGTCCATCCGGACGTCGACCTCGGTGGCCTTCAGCTCCAGCGCGGCCGAGAGCCCCTCGATCAGCCCCGTGTACTCGGCGACGTTGTTGGTCGTGACGCCCAGCGCCCCGTACCTCTCGAGGAGAACCTCCCCGGTCGGATGGGTGCGCACCACCGCCCCGTACCCCGCCGGCCCCGGATTCCCCCGCGACCCGCCGTCGGCCTCGACCGCGACTCTCACAGCCCCGACTCCGCGGTTCGCACCATGATCCGCCGGCATTCCTCGCACCGCACCACGTCGTCGGCCTCGGCCGCCTTCACCCGCGCCAGGTCCGCGCCGTACAGCTCGATCCGGCACCCGCCGCACCGCCCCGACCGGAACAGCGCCGCGCCCAGCCCCGACTCCAGCCGGATCTTGTCGTAGAGCGCGACCAGGTCGGCTGGCAGGTCGGCGGCGAGCGGCCCGCGGCTGGAGGACTTGAACTCCTCCTCCTTGGCGATCTCGGCCAGGGCCTCGTCGCGCCGCTGCTCGGCGGCGGCCCGGCGCTGGGTCGCGGCGTCGAGGCGCGAGCGCACCTCGTTGAGCGCCGCCTCGGCCGTCTCCCGCTGCTCCATCAGCTCGAGCTCGGAGTCCTCCAGCTCGGACTGCCGGCGGTTGAGCGTGGCCAGCTCGTGCTGCAACCCCTCGATCTCGCGCAGCGCCCCGCCCGCGTCGAGCCGCTGCTGGTCGCGGTCCTTGCGCAAGCGCACCTGCTCGATGTCCTTCTCGAAGCGGCTGATGTCGCGGTCGAGGTCGTCGACGGCCACCTGGGCGCGGACCCGCTCGTCCTCCAGCGCGCTGATCTCCCGCGAGACGGTCTCGATCTCGGCGAGCTCGGGCAGCGATTTGCGCTTGTGCGCGAGCTGGGCCAGGGCGGTGTCGATCGCCTGCAGGTCGAGCAGGCGACGCTGGGCTTCCGGGGAGGCCTTCACGGCTGGGTCTCCTTCTCCGAGGAACTGAAAGCATGGACCGTCCAGGGGTCGGTATCCACATCGGACACCACGACCTCGGCGCCGAACTCGCCGCGCAGCCATTCGGCCACCTCGTCGAGCCAGGGACGCTCGGTCGCCCAATGGGCGACATCGAGCAGTGCGGGGCCGCCCTCGGCGAGATGCTCACTGGCGGGGTGATGACGAAGATCAGAGCAAAGGTACGCGTCGACGCCGGCGCTCTTGACATCGGCGAGGAAGGAGTCGCCCGCGCCGCCGCAGACCGCGAGCGTGCGGATCGTCCGGCCGGGGTCGCCCGCGGCCCGGATCCCGGCCGCGGTGCCCGGCAGCCGCACCGCGACGAACCCGGTGAGCTCGGCGAGATCCATCGGCTCGGGCAGCTCCCCGATCCGGCCGATGCCGCGCCCCTCCCCCGCGGCCGCGCCGGTCGCCGGGACCAGCGGACGCAGGTCGACCAGCTCCAGCCGGCGGGCGAGCGCGTCGGAGACGCCCGGGTTCGCGACATCGGCGTTGGTGTGCGCCGCGTACAGCGCGACATCGCCGCGGATGAGCCGGTGGATGATCCGGCCCTTGTATGTGTCGGGGGCGATCGACGACACCGGCTTGAGCAGCAGCGGATGGTGGGACACGATCAGGTCGACGCCGGCCGCGAGCGCCTGGTCGACGGTCTCGGGAACGCAGTCGACGACGCAGAGCACCCGGGACACCGGGTGCGCGAGGTCGCCGAGCACCAGTCCCACCCGGTCCCATGACTCCGCCCAGTCCCGGGGGTAACGCCGGTCGAGCGCGTTCACCACGTCGAGGACGGTGGGTGGTGCGGCGTTGTCGGTCACGGCCGACAACTCTATCTGCCTACGCGACCGTGTCCGGCTCGACTCGGCTGCTCATCGTCACCGGATTGCTGACCGCCTGCAGTGCGCGCCGCCACGGGAACTGTCCCCGGAAGCGATCGGTCTGCCCCGGGCCACCGAGCCGGCACACGTCCTCGCCGTAGAGCACGTGGACTCCCCAGTCCCGCAGCTTCGCCAGGCTCTCGTGCAGGCTCGGGTGCAGGGCCATGACCTTGTTCGTGTACGGGACGACGGCCGTCGGCACGCCGTACCCGTAGCCCTCGACGAGCAGGCCGAGGACGAGCGTGTCGGTGATCCCGGCGGCCCATTTGTTGACCGTGTTGACCGTGGCCGGCGCGACGATCATCGCGTCCGCCTCGGGCAGCACGTCCGGGTCGCCGGGACTCTTGTAGTCGGTGCGCACCGGATGCCCGGTCTGCTGTTGCAACGCGGCCACGTCGACGAACTTCCGGCCGTCCGGCGTGGTGATCACGCAGACTTCCCAGCCGTCCTGCTGGGCGAGGCCGACCAGGATCCCGACGTCCCTGGCGATCGGCGAGCCGCAGACCAGGATGTACAGGACGCCGGGTGAGGGGTTACCGGTCATCACAGGCAGACCCACCCCTGTGCTGACCGACGTTGCGCCGCTCGGCGATCATCCGCACTCATACGCCGACTCCCATCTGCTCGGCCAGCTCCGCGATCGGAGCCGGCGGCGTGCCACGCGTGCGGCGGAGCACGTCGGAAAGGACTTCGTGGGCGAGCGGGCGGCAACGGATCTCGGACGGCGCGAGCCGGTCACCCTCCAGCAGCATCTCGCTCGCCTTCTCGATGTTGCCGATCTGCGTGTATCCGCGGGCGATGTCCAGGAAGTGGTGCGCCCGCCGCTCGGGCAGCAGCGCATGGAAGCCCACCTGGTCGATCTTCTCGTGGGCCTCCACCGCGGTGCGGCCGTCGCCGAGCTCGACCGCCGTGGCACAGCGGTGCAGCTGCACGTTGGTCGGGCCGAAACTGGTCCAGTAGTGGTTGTAGTCGCCGCCCAGCTCGAACGATGCCTGCTCGGCGCCGCAGAGCAGGTCGCGCACGGTCGCGCTGTCGCCGATGCGTGCCGCCGCCATCGCGCCGTTGAGCAGCAGCATCCCGTACACCGAAAGCCGGTCGCCCTGGGCGGGCTCGCGGCTCGGCGCGAGCCGGTTCGCGATGTTGACGTTGACCTCGAGGGCGGGCCGCACCCGGCCGAGTGCGAGCAGCGCGCTGCCGACGCGATAGCTCGCCAGGCCCGCCAGCAGCTGGTCACCGGCCCGCTGCGAGACCGCGATCGAGCGGTCGGCGGCGAGCCAGGACAGCTCGTGCTCGCCGACCTTGCGCAGCGCCGAGGAGGCGATCTGGTACACCTGCCCCAGCAGGTGAGCCGCGTCCTTGGCCTCGGGGGTGCTGGCGTGCGCGCTGTCCGCGGCCTGCGCGTCGCGCAGCAGCTTGGGCAGGGTTCGCGCCAGCACGCCGTACTTGGCGTGCTGATAGGTCAGCCAGGCGTGGCTGACCGCCTTGCGCATCTCGGTCAGCGGCGGCGAGTGCGGCACGGCCTGGAAGAACGCGCTCATCTGGTCGTAGCGCTCCAGGGCCGCGCGGATCTCCTCGACCTCTACCTGGTCGATGCAGTTCTGCGTTTCGGGCCGGCGTTCCACGTCCTTGCCCAGCAGCAGCTGGACGTCGACCTGAAGGACGTCGGCGATCTCGTAGACGACGGAGAACTTGTCGAGGCGGCGGACCCCCCGCTCCACCTTGTCGACCCAGCTCTTGGATTTTCCCAGCCGGTCCGCGAAGACCTGCTGGGACATCTTGCGTCGGCCGCGCCAGTAGGCGACGCGGCGGCCGATCGGCAGCTCGTCCACGATGCCTCCCCCGACCCGCCGGCGACCCCCGCCGGCGAGCCCTTGTGTCGGTTGCAGTGTGATCGCACCACGTCTGCGCACGTCGCACATCGTGTGTGATCGCTTGCTCACCGATGCTCGTAGTTTTCGTTGCAACTTGCAAAGGGTGGATCTGCCGAACCCAACGACGTGTGTCGCGCTTGGATACGGCGTCGGCGGCTGATATGGCTGCCGAACCGCCCAGATCGGGGGTTATCGAGCCATGCAGTGGACCGCCAATCGGCCGTTCGTGCCACCGCCGCTCGCCGACCGGCTCGACCGGCTGCGGCTACGGCGGCACGCCCTGCGGTACGCGGCGCACGGCTGGGCCGTCACTCCGGGCGCGTGCCTGGCCGGCCACCGGTTCGCCTGCGGCCGGCCCGGTTGCCCGATCATGATGTGTCACCCGGCGCTGGAGTCCTGGGAGGACACCGCGTCGACCGACCCCGGCCTGGTGTCGGACTGGTGGCGGCGCCGGCCGTACAGCGTGCTGCTGGCGACCGGCGGCCGGCTCGACGCGCTGGAGGTGCCGGCGGCGCTCGGCCTGCGCGTGCTCGGCGCCGCGCGGCTGCACCGCAGCCTGCCCGGCGCCGGCCGGGCGGACGCCCTCGGCCCGGTCGCGGTGACCGCGGCCGGGCGCTGGATGTTCCTGGTACGCCCCGGTGAGCCGCTCCGCTCCGAATTGGATCATCGGCTGGACGTGGTGCGGCACGGCTGCGGATCGTGGATCCCGGCCCCGCCCAGCCGCATGCTCGAGGGCCCGGTGCGCTGGGCCGTCCCGCCCGAGCGGACACAGTGGCGGCTGCCCGCCCCGGCCCTGGTGCAGACGCTGATGGCCGACGCCCTCGGCGCCACACCCGCCCCGCGCCCGGTCGTGCCCCGCCAGCTGTCCACCGCCCGGCGAGGCACCTGACCTTACCCGCGGCGGAAAACCCCAGAAGAAACCCCGGAAGGAGGCCGAGAGCGTCCCACCGACCGCCGGATCGTTGACCTTGCTGGCGGACGGTAACGGGGCATGGGCGGGGGCACGCATGTCGTCAGACAAGGTAGTTGCATTCCTGGTGACGGTCGAGTCACACAATGGAATGAATTCGCGTGACCGTGGGGCGGGCACCCGCCCACGCGGATCACGTCCCGCCGGGTCGCGGCCGCCCGGAACCCCGAGGCGCTACTGATCGGCCGGGGCTCGGCCGGTCGGCGCTCAGCCGGTCGGCGCTCAGCCGGTCGGCGCTCGCACTGGCGCGACGCGGTCGTCCAGCGCGCGGTTGGCGCTCACACGGACGCGACGCGGTCGTTCAGCTCGCGGTAGGCGCTGACCACGGCCGCGGTGCGGTCGGCCAGCTCGGGGCCGGCGTCGGCCGGGCCGGTGCCCGCGCCCAGCCGGGCCAGGGCCAGCTCGGCCTGCCGCGCGGTGGCGCCGATCCGCTGCTCCTGCAGGAACGACTCGCCGGCCAGGGCCGCATCGTCGATCGCGCGCAGGATCCGGTTGGCCTGCTCGCCCGTCTCGAGCCACAGCCGCTCGGCCCGGTCACGCTGCTCGGCGAGCGCGAGAACGGCGCGGCTTCCGTCGGGGACGTCCTCGTGACGTACGCCGTCGAGCCCCGCGCGAAGCCGGCGGATCTCCTGCCGCCGGACCAGCACGGCGGCCAGGTCGTCGAGGGCCTGGGTGAGCGAGCGGTCGGCCGATCCGGGATCGATCATGCCGGGCAGCCCCGGCCAGGTGTGCCGGACGCGGCGGGCCGCGGCGACGGCGTGGGCGAACGCGGCGCGCTCCGCCCGGGTACGCAGCACCCGGGCCTCCCCAGGAAGGGCGAAAACGGCACGCTGGGCCCGGCGCCGATCGAACCGGCCGAGGGCCGCCACGGCGCCGGCGATCACGCCCGCGAGCAGCCAGCCCGGCACACCCGCGACGAACAGCAGGGCGCCGGCGAACAGCAGCGGCAGGCTCACCCGGGCCAGGAAGGTCACCCGGACCTCGCGGCTGCGCCCGCTCGGCGGAACCGGCTGAGACTCGATCAGGCTGCCGGTCCGCCGGCGGCGGGCGCGCCCGGTGCGGGTCCGCAGCGGGTACGCCGAGACCACGGTCTTCTCGGCATCCGCGCCGACGTGCAGTTCCGCCGTCACCGGTCCTCCCCTCCACCGATCGTGCGGTGGCCCCGTTTCCCGGGCGGGCCCGATCGCCGAGGGGAATCCGACCGCGGCCCGCCCACCGCCGGGGCATCCCGCCGGCACCAACACGATCGGTACCGGGGGTGGCCGGGTTGAAGGTTCCGGGGGTGCGAGAGGGTTCCGGGGGGTGCGAGAGGGTTGCCGAGCGCGACCCCCCAAAAACTGTCAGAGCCCACCCCTAAAGTCACCCCATGAACGACACCACACTCCAGAGATCGCCCATCACCCTCGACCGCCGCCTCATGATCGGCGACACGGATTACCAGGTCACGGCCTTCCCGGCCGACGATCACCGCATCGATCTGTGCATCGTGAGCAGCGACGGCGACGGCCAGGTGGTGAGCGAGATCAGCGGCGGCCTGTCCCCCGCCGACCTGGTCGGCATCACCGACGTCCTGACCTCCACGCTGGCCGGCCTGATCGCGATGACCAGCCCGCCGCTGTCCACCCGGTCCGACCCTCCGCCCGAGCGCCGGGGCCGCCACCCCAACCAGGGCGCCCGCTGGACCGCCGAGGACGACGCCCGTCTCCTGTCCCGCTATCGCGAGGGCGCCCGCCTCCGCGACCTGATCGACGAGTTCGGCCGCAGCGCCGGCGGCGTCCGCTCCCGCCTCGATCACCTCGGCGAGCTGCGCCAGGGCGACCCGTGGGGCACGGCGCCGGCCCCGCAGCCCCCGGCCGACGCTGAGCCCCCGGCCACGTCCCAGCCGTCAGCCCAGCCGCAGTCTCCCGCTCAGCCGCAGCCCTCGGCCCAACCGCAGTCCCCCGCTCAGCCACAGTCCCCGGCTCAGCGGCAGTCCCCCGCTCAGCCGCAGTCCGCCGCTCAGTCCCAGTCCGCCGCTCAGCCCCAGTCCCCCATTCAGTCGCAGTCCGCCGCTCAGTCCCAGTCCGCCGCTCAGCCCCAGTCCGCCGCTCAGCCCCAGCCCACCGCTCAGCCCCAGTCCCCGGCTCAGCCGCAGCCTTCGCTCGAGACCCAGCCCTCGCCCGACACCCAGCCCCCGATCGATCCGCGTCCCGCGCCCGGTGGCCCGTCCCCCGCGGCCGCACCGGCACCGTCCTCCTGATCACCCCGCACGCCGGCCGGCGGTCCGTGGCGACCGCCGGCCGGTGCCTCAGCGGTAAAGCGCCTTGGCGTAATCGGGCCCGTAATAGCGCTCGAGCTCGGTCAGGTCGGCCTCGGGTTGCTCGAGGGCCTTGGCGATCTCCGGGCGCGAGGGCGCGGCGCCCGACTGCCACGTCTCGGGCCGCCACAGGTCCGACCGCAGGAACGCCTTCGAGCAGTGGTGGAAGATCTCGTCGATCTCCACGACCAGCGCCAGCACCGGCCGGTGCCCGCGCACCGTCATGGCGTCGAAGAACGCAGCATCGCGCACCAGGCGGGCGCGCCCGTTGATCCGCAGCGTGTCGCCACGCCCGGGAAGGAGGTAGATCAGCCCCACGTGCGGGTTGTCGATGATGTTGTGGAAGCCGTCGGCCCGGCGGTTGCCGGTGCGCTCCGGGATGGCGATCGTCGTGTCGTCGAGCACGTGGGTGAAGCCGGGCGGATCGCCCTTGGGGGAAACATCGCACGCACCGTCGGCGCCGGCGGTCGCCACCAGGCAGAACGGCGATGCGGCCAGCCACTGCCGGTCGAACGGGTGCAGCCTCGGCCGCACCTTGCCGGCCACCCGCGGGAGCGGGGTGCCCAGAATCTCGCGGATCTCGTCGTGCGTGGTCACCTCGTGCATGGCCGCAACACTAGGGAGGGGTGTCACACGAGGGCGAGCCATTTGCGGTAGTGCTCGCCGAACGGCTCGTCGGCGGCGGTCAGGGCCGCGCGCAGTTCGGCGGCCCCGCGCAGGGCGCCTTCGACGATCGCGTCCGGGTATCCGAGCGACAGCCGGTGCTCCTCGAACTCGTCCTCGTCCTCCACCTCGACCCGCCCGTCGGCCCGGTAGCGCACCAGGTCGATGTCGAGGTCCACCACGGTCAGCTCGGCCGGCCCGGTCCACTCGGCGGGCGTGGTGACGTCGCAGTACATGTCGCGCGCGTCGGGCTCGGCCAGGCACATCGCCATCCACCAGCCCTGGGCCGGGATGAGCCGCACGGCATCGGCCCGGGTGATCCCGGTGGGCCGATCACCGTAGTGGTAGCTGACCACGCTGCCGCGCGGCGTGGCGATCCAGGTGCCATAGGCATCCTCGCCGAGCAGCCGCCCGGCAACTTGCCGATGCGGCCGCCCGCCGAACTTCCGAAGCACGAGATCGACCGCCGTCACGGTCCGAGGCTACCGCGATCACGATAAGCAATCAGCCCCGCCCGCCCCCGCTATGACGAAAAACTCAGACAAATCCGCAGTCCAGCGAGCCAGCCCACCCAGCGAGACCACCCTGCGCAGCACGACCAGCCCGCGTAGCGAGGCGAGCCCGCGCAGCGCGACCAGCCCCGCCCCAGCGCGACCAGCCCACTCAGCGCGACCAGCCCACTCAGCGCGACCAGCCCCGCCCCAGCGCGACCAGCCCACTCAGCGCGACCACTGCCCCGCGGGGTTTCCGGGGGCTTGGCCCCCGGAGCAGATATGACAAGGCCCCCCGGTCCGCGCTTTCCGCGGACAGGGGGAGCCTGGGACTTGTGGGCGCGGCAGGTTTCGAACCTGCGACCCCTCGCTTGTAAGGCGAGTGCTCTCCCACTGAGCTACGCGCCCGGATCTCCGGAGTCGTCATCGTACCTTGCGGGGATCAGTCCTTCAGCGCGGCGATCGCCGACCGCCAGGCCCGCTGGTCGCGCGGCGATCCGGGATCCACTTCCTCGGCGAAGAGGATCACGCCGCCGCGGTCGATCAGGAAAGTGCCTCGGTTGGCTACGCCCGCGTCGGCGTTGAAGACCTCGTAGCGCTGGGCCACCTCGCCGTGCGGCCAGAAGTCGGCCAGCAGGGGGAACTCGAAGCCCTCCTGGAGGGACCAGATCTTGTGGCTGTAGACCGAGTCCACGCTGACCGCCAGGACCTGCACCGTCTCATTGGCATAGCGGCCGATGTTGTCGCGGATCTCGGTCAGCTCGCCCTGGCAGGTGCCGGTGAACGTCAACGGGTAGAAGACCAGCAAGACCGCCTTGCGATCGTGGAAGTCGCGCAGGCGTACCCATTGATTGTTTTGATCTTTGAGGGCGAAATCGGGAGCGGAGGTTCCCGGCTCGAGCGGCATGAGGCACACCCTAACCGGGCCGGCGCCCGCGGACGCCGGCCGGCACGGAGGCGACAGCGGGCTACTTCTTCTTGGCACCCCGGGGGGAGACGAGACGGGCGCCCGTCCAGTCCTTGCCGGCGTTGACCGTCGAGGTCTGCTGCAGACCCGCCGTGGGGGCGGACTCGCTGATCTCGCTGGGCTCGACGTGTCCGTCGCGGCCGGCCTTGGGGGTCAGAAGCCACACCACGCCGTTGTCGGCGAGGGGGCCCAGGGCATCGGTGAGCAGCTCGAACAGGTCACCGTCACCGTCGCGGTACCACAACAGCACCGCGTCGACGACCTCGTCGGTGTCCTCGTCCACCAGCTCTCCGACGCGTTCGGTCAGGGCGTCACGGAGGTCTTCGTCGACATCGTCGTCGTAGCCCATCTCCATGACCACCATGTTCGGCTCGAAGCCGAACCGGTCCGCCAGGCTGCGTACGCCGTCGGCCTGACCAGCGGTCGCGCTCACTGTCTAAGTCCTCCTAGCCGTTGAATTGCCGTGAACCTGGGGGTAGTCCACACACTCGCGGCCCCTTGCGCAAGTGGCGCACCGGGTGTGTGGCAATTTACCGTGCCAGCAGGGCATGGGCACCCTGTGTGATGGCATCCTCTCCCACCAGCACCTGTTGTGCGGCCGGACCGAGCGGAATCAGCGAGTCGGCCGACGCCGTCCGCCGGGCCGCGCCGACGAAACCGCCGTCCACCAGGGCCGCGAGAATCCCCTCCCCGACCCCGCCCGAGCGGCGCGTCTCGTCGACGATCAGCACGCGGCCGGTGGCGGAGGCCTCGCGCACCAGATCGGCGGCCGGCAGCGGGCTGAGCCAGCGCAGGTCGACCACGCGCGAGCCGTACCCCTCCTCGGCCAGCCTGGCCGCCACCCGCAGCGACATCCGCAGGCCGTTGCCGAACGTGACGATCGTCAGATCGGCGGCGTTGCCGACCGGATAGGTGCGCGCCCGCCCGATCGGCACGTGCTCGCCGGACCACTGGTTCGGCGGCGAGTAGGGCGCCAGCCACTCGTTGTCACCCGGCTCGTAGAGGTCGCGGGTGTGATAGAGCGCGATCGGCTCGAGAAAGACGCAGACGCTGCCGTCGGCCGCGGCGGAGGCGAGGCAGGAGCGCAGCATCGGCGCGGCGTCGGCGGGCCGGGCCGGCACGGCGAGGACCAGACCGGGTACGTCCCGGAGCACGGCGACCGAGTTGTCGTTGTGGAAGTGGCCGCCGAAGGCCTGCTGGTAGGCCAGCCCGGCGATCCGGACGACCATCGGGTTCTTGTACGCGCCCTGCGAGAAGAACGACATCGTGGCCGCCTCGCCGCGCAGCTGGTCCTCGGCGTTGTGCAGATACGCCAGGTACTGGATCTCGGGCACCGGAAGCAGCCCGTCGACGCCGGCGCCCAGCGCGAGCCCCAGGATGGTGGTCTCGTCGAGCAGGGTGTCGAAGATCCGCTCGGCGCCGAAGCGGTCCCGCAGCCGCTTGGTGACGCCGTACACGCCGCCCTTGCCGGCCACGTCCTCGCCGAACAGCAGCATCCCGGGGTTGACCAGCAGGGCGTCGGTGAGCGTCGCGTTGATGGTCTGGGCCAGGGTGAGCGGCCCGGACTGCTCGGGCAGCTTGCCGTCGAACATCTGCAGGCGCTCGCGCGCGCCCGGCCCGGCCGCGCGGGTGGCGACCTCGGTGATCTCGTGGGCGACCCGGAGCGGCCGGCGCGGGGCGAGCGGTGCGACGATCTCGGCGACGCCGGCCAGCTTGGGCTCGCCGAGCACCTCCTCGGCGACCTTGCGGACCTGCCAGCCGACCTCATCGTACCGGGTGACGACCTCGTCGGGCGTGCGCAGGCCGCCGGCCACGAGCAGGCGGGCGGTGGCGATCAGCGGGTCGCGCTCGAGGTCGCGGTTGATCTCCTCGGTGGAGCGGTACGCCACCTCGGCGTCGGCGCCGGCGTGCCCCATGAGCCGGACCGTGGACAGGTGCAGCACCGCGGGGCGCCGCTCGCGACGGACGAAGCCGGCCGCCTCGACCGCGGCGTCGTAGGTGGCGGCGAGGTCGCAGCCGTCGGCCGAGGTGTAGCGGACGCCGGGACGGGTCGCCAGCATGGCGGCGAGCCAGCCGTCGGGCGACGGCACGCTGACCCCGATGCCGTTGTCCTCGCAGATCAACAACAACGGCAGCCGTACGCCGGAATGCTCGAACCAGCCGGCGGCGTTCAGCGCCGCCGTGGCCGTCGCGTGGTTGGCCGAGGCGTCTCCGAAGGAGGCGACCACGATCGAGTCGGCCGGCCAGCGCCGCTGCGAGCCGCGCGGACGAGCCAGCGACCAGGCCAGCCCGACGGCGCGCGGCAGGTGCGACGCGACGGTCGAGGTGGTCGGGATGATGTTCAGGTCGGCGCTGCCGAACACCTTGTGCCGGCCGCCGGCGATCGGCTCGTGCGCCGAGGCGACGACGCCACGCAGCACGTCGCGCGCGGCGTCGGCGATGCTCTTGGCGCGGGCGGCGAAGAAGGCGGCCGAACGGTAGTGCAGCAGGGCCGGGTCGGTGGGCAGCAGCGCGGCCGCGACGCCCGCGTTGCCCTCGTGGCCGGAGGACCCGATGGTGTAGAAGCCCTCGTTGAAGCTGCGCAGCCAGCGAGCGGCCAGGTCGAGGTGGCGGCTGGCCAGCTGGGCGTCGAAGAGCTCGAGGGCACGGGCGCCGGTGAGCAGGGCACCGGCGCGGACGGCGTCGGCCGGGTCGCGGCGCGCGCCGGGATCGGGCAGCGCGGAGACCGCGTCGCGGAAACGCTCGTCGAGGTTCTGCGGGGTGGTCACGCGACCCAGCATTGCGGACCGGAGCCACTGCTGCCACCGCCCGTGTTCCACGGTTCGGTCCACACCGTCCTGGACAATCCTCTTAGGCTCGCTTGATGCGTACCGAAGTGATCACAGTGCGGACCGGCGGGTCGCCGGTCGTCCGGGACATCACCGCCGACGCCGAGGCGTTCGTGCGGTCCGAGACGGACGGGTTGCTGCACGTGTTCGTCCCGCACGCGACCGCCGGGCTGGCGATCATCGAGACCGGGGCCGGGTCGGACGACGACCTGCTGGCCGCGATCGACGAGCTGCTGCCGGCCGAGGACCGCTGGCGGCACCGGCACGGGTCGCGCGGGCACGGCCGCGACCACGTGCTGCCGGCCTGGATCCCGCCGTACGCGACACTCCCCGTGATCGGCGGCCGGATCGCGCTCGGGACCTGGCAGTCCCTGTGCCTGGTCGACACCAACAGCGACAACCCGACGCGTCAGGTCCGGTTCAGCTTCCTGCCCGGATGACATCGACCGGAACGAAGTTACTGGTCAGTATATGTGTCCCGGATCGCGGACACCCCGGGTAGGCGTGACGATGCCCACCGCGAGGGGGCAGGATGGAGTTCAGTCCGAGCGACTCACACAATGGGCCGCCCGGTTCCGACACCCGACCAAGAGGATTGCCTGTGGCCACGGAGCGCAAGCGCCCGGTGATCAGCGATGGACTGCCGAGCCAGCTTCCCGACATCGACCCCGAGGAAACCAACGAGTGGGTCGAGTCGCTCGACGGAGTCATCGACGAACGCGGCGCGAAGAGAGCCCGTTACATCATGTTGCGCCTGCTCGAGCGGGCCCGGGAGCGACAGGTCGGCGTGCCGCCACTGACCTCCACCGACTACATCAACACGATCCCGCCGGAGCAGGAGCCCTGGTTCCCCGGCGACGAGTTCGTCGAGCGCCGCATCCGGGCGTACATCCGGTGGAACGCGGCCATGCTCGTGCACCGCGCGCAGCGGCCGGAGATCGGCGTCGGCGGGCACATCTCGACGTACGCGTCGAGCGCCAGCCTCTACGAGGTCGGCATGAACCACTTCTTCCGCGGTAAGGATCATCCGGGCGGCGGGGATCATATTTTCTTCCAGGGGCACGCGTCGCCGGGGATGTATGCGCGGGCGTTTCTGGAGGGCCGGCTCGGCGAGCGTGACCTGGACGGGTTCCGGCAGGAGTTGTCGCATCCGGGTGGCGGGTTGCCGTCGTATCCGCATCCGCGGTTGATGCCGAATTTCTGGGAGTTCCCGACGGTCAGTATGGGTCTGGGCCCGTTGAAC